>JBDTSV010000059.1:0-12188 GCA_039930985.1 Pseudomonadota bacterium | reverse complement strand
CGCGCGGCAGGCTTCCACGACGCGCAGCGCCGCGTCGTCGGCCGCCGCGGCGCCGCCCGCCAGCACCAACCCTAACAACCCGAGCCAGCGGTTCACGCGGGCTCACCACGGCGTTGCTGGTGACGCAACTTCAGGTCCTGGTGCGCGACGATGAGCACCGCCAGCACGAAAGGCACGCCGAAGGCACCGACGATCAGGTAGAGCATCGAGGCGACGGTGGCGATCAGGAACAGATCGGCGCGTCCAAACAGCGGCGACATCATTCCGACGATGATGGCCGAGAGCACGTAGAACACCATCACGATGCAGATCGCGGCGAGGATCGCGCCGACCATGCGCCAAGAGCGGCGCGCCGAGACACGAACCGCCTGCGCGATGGCGGCAAAAGGCCCGAGACGATCACACCAGAACGCCGGCAGCACGAGTACGAACATCGCGGCGGGCCAGGCCACGGGAATGGCGGCGAACACCAACGCTTCCGTAGGGAGCGTCCCGACGAGTGCCGGGAACAACACCAGCAGCAGCAGCGGGTACCCGAAGGCGAATGCCGTCGCCAGCAGCGAAGCCGGCAATCGCTTCACCGTGGTGAGGATCTCGACGCGGAATCGCGGGCGCACGCCGCGCGCCAGCGCATCGAGACGCAGTGTGATCGCACCCAGCAACGCGGCGCTGAGCAGCAGCACTACGGCGACGGTGACCAGTTTGAAATTCGTGTGGGTGAAGCTCCCACGACCAAGCACGGCCGGCACGAAGAACGTGCGATACAGCGTGGGCAATTCGAGCACCAGCACCGCGAAGCCCGAGTACGGCAGGCAGCGAAGTATGCCGGCCCGGAACAGGCGAAAGGCCGCGTCCAGAACCTCCGCGGTCATGAGCGGTCGCGGCAGCGGCAACAGCCCCACCGGAGCGTCCATGAGTTGCGCACGGTTCATGCAAGGCATGATACCGATGCGCGGCGGAAGTCGTGCATCATCGCTGCCCCATGTCCGACCCATTCGACAGCAGCCGGCTCCTGGCAAACGCCGCTCGTACCCTCGACCGCCGTGACGCGGAAATCCTGCTGGCGATGTGCTGGGGCAAGACCCGCGCGCAATTGCTGGCATGCATGGGAGAATCTGTTCCGGCAGAGGTGGCGGCGCGCTTCGAGGCAGCGTGCCGGCAACGCGCCGCCGGCGTACCGGTCGCCTATCTTCTGGGCTTTCGGGAATTCTGGTCGCTCGAATTCGCCGTGAACCCGGCGGTGCTCGTGCCGCGTCCCGAGACCGAACTGTTAGTCGAGCGCGTGCTGCAACTGGTCACCGCTGCCGATGCGAGCGTCGCGGACCTGGGCACCGGCTCGGGCGCGATTGCGATCGCGTTGGCCCATGAGCGACCGGGCTGGCGCGTGACCGGCACCGACAAATCCGCAGCGGCACTCGCCGTGGCCCGTGCCAACGGTGAACGGTTGGTCAACGGCCGCGTCCAATGGGCGGCCGGGGACTGGTACACCGCGCTGGATCGCGGCCGCTTCCACGCGCTGGCCAGTAACCCCCCGTATATCGCCGCTGGCGATGCGGCGCTGGCGGGCGACGGCCTGCGCCACGAACCGCAGACCGCGCTCACCCCCGGCGGCGATGGCATGGCGGACTTGGTCACTCTTATTAATGGGGCGCCCGATCACCTGCTGCCGGGCGGCTGGCTGGTGCTCGAACACGGCAACACGCAGGGTGAGGCGCTGCGATCGCGGCTTGTGGCGCGTGGCTTCACTCACGTAACCTCGCACCGCGATCTCGCCGGCCACGAGCGCGTCACCGAAGGCAAGGCCCCATAGGAATCCCCGTGTCACTAGTGTTTGAAACCACGCTCGGCAATTTCGAAGTCGAGCTGTTCGAGAAAGAAGCTCCGATCTCCACCAAGAATTTTCTGGAATACGTCGACGACGGGTTCTTCGATGGCGTCGTGTTCCATCGCGTCATCCCGGGGTTCATGATCCAGGGCGGCGGCTTCGAACCCGGCATGAAGCAGAAGAAGGTCAAGGCGGCGATCAAGAACGAAGCCGCCAACGGCCTCAAGAATTCGCGCGGCACGCTTGCCATGGCCCGCACCAACGACATCCACAGCGCCACCGCGCAGTTCTTCGTCAACCTGGTCGACAACGACTTCCTCGATCACGCCGGGCCTTCCAACTATGGTTACGCGGTGTTCGGCAAGGTCACCTCCGGCATGGACGTGCTCGACAAGATCGCCAAGGTGGCAACCACCACCCGCTCCGGGCACCAGAACGTTCCGGCCGCGGATGTGACGATCACCAAGGCCTCGCGCAAATAATGTGAAGAAGCCTCTGGGGCGGCGGCTGATCCGGTGGACCCTCATCGGACTGGCCGGCGCCTTTTTCGTCACCGCGCTGCCGGTCGTAGCCATGCGCTGGATAGACCCGTGGTACAGCGCCTTCATGCTGGACGCGGCGCTCGACGCGAGCCGCGCCGGCAAAGCTAACTACCAGACCGACTACCGCTGGGTGGATCTCGAGCAGATCTCGCCGCATGCCGCCGTGGCGGTGATCGCCGCGGAAGACCAGCTGTTCCCCTTCCACACCGGCTTCGACTTCAAATCGATCCGCGACGCGATCCGCCGCAACGAAGCCCAGGCCAGCAAGCGCCGGCCGCGCATCCGCGGCGGTTCCACGATCACGCAGCAGGTGGCCAAGAACCTGTTCCTGTGGTCGGGCCGCAGCTACGCGCGCAAGGGATTCGAAGCGTATTTCACCCTGCTCATAGAGCTCACCTGGCCGAAGGAACGAATTCTCGAGGTATATCTCAACGTCGCGCAATTCGGCGACGGCATCTACGGGGTCGAGGCCGCGGCGCAGCGCTTCTGGCGCAAACCCGCGGTGCAACTCGATCGCTATGAAGCGGCGACGCTCGCGGCGGTGTTGCCGAGTCCGCTCCGTCTGCGTGCGAATGCGCCGTCACCCTACGTGCAATTGCGCCGCGACCAGATCCTGGCGCAGATGCGCGGATTGGGCGGCGCCAGCTACCTCGATGAACTGGAAAACCCAACTGCGCCGCCGAAGGCGGCAGCTCACCGCCAGTAACGTCAGTTGATCGTGTTGCTTCCCCGCGGAGCGACTTCGTCGAACAGATGCTCGACGTCGATGGCGTCGAACTTGTAGGGCTTCTGACAAAACTCGCAGGTCACCGTGCACGTGCCCTGCTCCGCGATCACCGAGCGGACCTCTTCGGCGCCGAGCGAACGCAGCACGTTGGCCACACGCTCGCGGCTGCAGCGGCATTCGAACTTCACTTCGTGGCCGGAGAACACGCGCACTTCGTCCACGCCGAACATGTTGACGAGGCGTTGCTCGACGTCATCTTCGAGCAACGTGGCACGGGCGATCGACGACATCGAGTCGTCGGCTTTTTGCCAGGCGGCAGCGAGCGCGGCGTCATCCATCTGTGCCTGCGTGCCGCCGACTCCCGGCACACGCTGCACCAGCATGCCGGCCACCACGCCGCTGCTGGCGGCCAGCAACACTCGCGTGGGCAACTGTTCGGACTGTGCAAAATAGGCCTCGAGAGATTCCGCCAGCGAGTTGCCGGTGATCGGGACCACGCCCTGGTAGCTCGAAGCGCGATCCGTCGCCTCGACAGTCACCACGATCTGACCTTCACCCGCGAGCGAGCGGAACCCCGCTTCGCCGCCGATCGGATCGTGCCGCGCCATGCCGCGCACCTTGAAATCATGCGTGCACTGCGCCACCAGCAGGGTCACCAGACCCTTGCCCTGCAATTGCAACGTGAGGTTGCCGTCGAACTTGAGCGTGGCCGCCAGCAGCACCACCGCGCCGACCGCTTCGCCCAACAACTGCTGCACCGCGGGTGGATAGTCCTGGTGCTCGCGCAGATTGACCCAGGCGCTCGACAGGCGCACCGCATGACCGCGGATGGGATGCCGTTCGAGGACGAAGCGCCTGACGAGGTCGCTCAAGACTCTACCCGGCGAGCTTTTTCTTCAGCAGCTCGTTGAGCTGCGCCGGATTCGCCTTGCCGCCCGTGGACTTCATGACCTGGCCCACGAAGAAGCCGAACAGCTTGTCCTTGCCGGAGCGATAGTCGGCGAGCTGGCCGGGGTTTTTCGCCATGACGTCATCGATCGCCTTTTCGATGGCGCCGGTATCGGTGATCTGCTTGAGACCCTTCGATTCGATGATGGCGTCGGCATCCTTGCTTTCGTCCCACATCGTGGTGAACACCGCCTTTGCGGCGGTGTTTGAAACAGTGTTGTCCTGAATGCGCAATACGAGCTTCGCAAGTGCACTAGCGGACACCTTGCTTTGCTGAATTTCGAGATTGTCTCGATTCAATGCCGCGGCAAGCTCCCCAGCGACCCAGTTCTTCGACAGTTCGGGTTGCTTTGTCGCCTCGGCTACTTCTTCGTAGAACACCGAGAGTTCTTTGCTAGCCGTCAACACACCGGCATCGTAGTCAGACAACTTGTAGTCCGAGACAAAACGAGCCGCCTTTTGGTCAGGAAGCTCCGGCAGTGATTTTCTCACGCTCTCAATATATGCCGCATCGATCTTCACCGGCAGCAGGTCCGGATCCGGGAAGTAGCGATAGTCGTTCGCCTCTTCCTTGGAACGCATGCTGCGCGTCTCGCCTTTGTCGGGATCCCAGAGGCGCGTCTCCTGCACCACTTTACCGCCGCTCTCGATCACGTCGATCTGGCGCGCGACTTCGAAGTTGATGGCCTTTTCCACGTAGCGGAACGAATTGATGTTCTTGATCTCGGCGCGGGTGCCGAACTTCTCGGCGCCGACCTTGCGCACCGACACGTTCGCATCGCAGCGCAGCGAGCCTTCCTGCATGTTGCCGTCGCAGATCTCCAGGTAGCGCACCAGCGTGTGGACCTTCTTGAGATAGGCCACGGCCTCCTTGGCCGAACGCATGTCCGGTTCGGAGACGATCTCGATGAGCGGCGTGCCGGCGCGATTGAGATCGATGCCGGAGAGTTTCGGCAGCCCTTCGTGCAACGACTTGCCGGCGTCTTCTTCGAGATGCGCGCGCGTGATGCCGACGCGCTTCTTCGTGCCGTCATCGAGCACGACGTCCATGTGCCCTTTGCCGACGATAGGCAGCTCGTACTGGCTGATCTGGTAGCCCTTCGGCAGATCTGGGTAGAAGTAGTTCTTGCGCGCGAACACGGAGCGCGACGCCACCTGGGCGTCGACCGCCAGACCGAACTTCACCGCCATGCGCACCGCTTCGGTGTTGAGCACGGGCAGTACGCCCGGGTAGGCAAGGTCGACGAGATTCGCCTGGGAATTCGGCGCCGCGCCGTAGGCCGTGGGTGAGCCCGAAAAGATCTTGGTCAGCGTCGAGAGCTGCGCGTGGATCTCGAGGCCGATGACGGTTTCCCAGGTCACGACAACTTCTCCGCCGTGAACGCCGCCGGTATGCGCCGGTGCCAATCGGTTTCCTTCTGGTACGCGTGCGCCACGTTGAGCAGCTTGGCTTCCGCGAAATGCGGGCCGGCAATCTGCAACCCGACGGGCAGATCGCGCACGAATCCACACGGGATGGACAGCGCGGGCACTCCCGCCAGGTTCGCACCGATCGTGTAGATGTCGTTGAGATACATCTGGATCGGATCGGACGCCTTGGCACCGAGGGCGAAGGCCACGTCGGGGGCGGTCGGCCCCATGAGCACGTCCACTTCCTGGAAAGCGCGCTTGAAGTCGGAATTTATCAACTGACGCACGCGCTGCGCCTTGAGGTAGTAAGCGTCGTAGTAGCCCGCCGAGAGCACGTACGTGCCAGTCATGATGCGGCGTTTGACCTCGGCCCCAAACCCCTCGCCGCGCGACCTCTTGTAGAGGTCCATGAGATCTTTCGGATCCTTGGCGCGGTAACCATAACGAACGCCATCGAAGCGCGCGAGGTTCGAGGAACACTCGGCCGGCGCCACCACGTAATACGTGGGCACGGACAGCGGCAGCGCCGGCAGCTTCACCTCGACCAGTCTGGCGCCGAGCTTCTCGTAGACCTTGAGCGCTTCGCGAATGAGTTTCTCGACCGAAGCGTCGAGCCCCTTCTCGAAGAATTCCTTGATGAGGCCGATCTTGAGGCCCGCGAGCGGCGCGTCGAGCGTGGCGGCGTAGTTAGGAACCGGAGTGTCGACGCTGGTCGAGTCTCGCGCATCGAAACCCGCCATCGCTTCCAGCACCAGGGCAGCATCTTCGGCCGACTGCGCGATGACTCCGCCCTGATCGAGGCTGGAGGCGAAGGCGATCATCCCGTAGCGGGACACACGGCCGTAAGTCGGCTTGATGCCGGTGACGCCGCAAAGCGATGCCGGCTGGCGGATCGAGCCGCCGGTGTCGGTGGCAGTGGCGACGGGCGCGATGCGCGCCGCGACCGCGGCTGCCGAACCCCCCGAGGACCCGCCGGGCACCAGCTTCAAGTCCCAGGGATTCTTGACCGGGCCATAGAAGCTCGTTTCGTTGGACGACCCCATGGCGAATTCGTCCATGTTCGTCTTGCCGAGGATGACCATGCCGGCGGCGGCGAGCTTCTCGACCACGGTGGCGTCATATGGCGACACAAAGTTGTCGAGCATCTTCGAGCCGCAGCTGGTCTTGACGCCGGCTGTGCAGAAGATGTCCTTGTGCGCGAGTGGCAGGCCCGTCAGCGGGCCCGCCTTGCCGGATGCCAAAGAGGACTCGGCAGCCTTCGCTTGCGTCAGGGCGGACTCCGCCGTGACCGTGATGAAGGCATTGAGTGCAGGCTGCGATGCCGCGATGCGAGCCAGCAGGCTCTTCGTGAGTTCGGTCACGGAAAATTCTTTGGCGCGGAGCTTCTTCGCGAGCTCCGCCAGCGTAAACGTATGCATTTTCTTAGGGCTTCTTACTCAATGACCTTGGGAACGAGATACAGCGCGGCTTCGACTTGCGGAGCGTTGCGTTGGTAGATCTCGTGATGGTCAGTTTCGGTCACGACGTCGGGCCGCATTCGTTGCGCGAGACCCGGAAGAGGATGCGCCATGGGCTCGATTCCCGCCGTCTGCGCCGCGTCGAGCTCGCCCACCAGCTCGACGATCTTCGAAAGACTGTCCTGGTAGACAGGGATCTCGGCATCGGTGAGAGAAAGTCGGGCGAGATGCGCGATGGAGTTGATCTGGTCGCGATTGAGGCTCATCGAAAACTCAAGCAAAAGATGTTGGAAATGTGCGCGGAATCATACCTGTTGCCTTGTAGACCGTCCTGCAGATTGTTAAATTGCCGGCACTTTTTCGCGCTTCGGCTATCACTTCATGTTCAAACGCTTGCGTGGCTATTTCTCGAGCGATCTTTCCATCGACTTGGGAACCGCCAATACACTCATTTACGTCCGTGACAAGGGCATCGTTCTCAACGAGCCGTCAGTTGTCGCGGTGCAGGACGATCACTCCGGCCGCGGCAAGGTCATCGTCGCCGTTGGCGCCGAAGCCAAGAACATGCTGGGGCGAACGCCCGGGCATATCAACGCGGTGCGCCCCATGAAAGACGGCGTCATCGCCGACTTCACCTACACCGAGAAGATGCTGCAGTACTTCATCGGCAAGGTGCACGGCAACCGGATGATCAAACCCTCGCCGCGCGTCCTCGTGTGCGTGCCGATCGGTTCGACCCAGGTCGAACGCCGCGCCATCAAGGAGTCGGCCGAAGGCGCCGGCGCGCGCAGCGTGCAAATAGTTAGCGAGCCGATGGCGGCCGCGGTCGGTGCGGGCCTGCCGGTGAACGAAGCGCGTGGCTCGATGGTGCTCGACATCGGCGGTGGCACATCGGAAGTCGCCGTGCTCTCGTTGAACGGCATCGTGTACGCGGCCTCCGCGCGCATCGGTGGCGATCGCTTCGACGAAGCCATCATGAATTACGTGCGCCGCAACTACGGCATCCTCATCGGTGAAGCCACCGCGGAGCGCATCAAGATCGAAATCGGCGCCGCCTATCCTGGCCAGCAGGTGCGCGAGCTCTCGGTGAAGGGCCGCAATCTTTCGGAAGGTGTGCCGCGCAGCTTCACGCTCAACTCGAATGAAATTCTCGAAGCGCTGCAAGAGCCGCTGCAGGGCATCGTCGGCGCGGTGAAGCAGGCGCTGGAACAGACTCCCCCGGAGCTCGGCGCGGACGTGGCCGAGCGCGGCATCGTGCTCACCGGCGGCGGCGCGCTGCTGCGCGACATCGACAAACTACTCATGGAAGAAACCGGTCTGCCGGTGGTCATCGCCGAAGATCCGCTCACCTGTGTGGCGCGCGGCGGCGGTCGAATTCTGGAGCTCCAGGACCAGGTGGGGCCGGGAAGCTTCGGCCTGGAATAATCCGTGGCCGTATTCGGCAGCGGCGGCAGCCGCATCGGTGGCGGACGCGGCCCGTCGTTCGGTTTCCGGTTCTTTTGTTATGCGGTGGTGTCGGTCGTACTCATGTTCTACGACCGCAAGGGCGGGTTCCTCGACACCGCGCGTTACGGCCTGCAGGCCGCTATCTACCCGCTGCAGCTGGCGGTCAACTCCCCGTCCGCCGCGTGGCGCTGGATAGCAGAAAGCTTCGCCACGCGCGAGAAGCTTCAGGCCCAGGTCGACCAGCTGCGCAACGCATTGCGCGACCAGCAGCTCGTCACCCTGCGTCAGGCGGCGCTCGAGAAAGAAAACGCCACGCTGCGCGGCCTTGCCCAGGTTCTGCCCGACGTCATCGAGAAGCGTCTGGTCGGCGAAGTCATCAGTGTCGAAGTCTCCACGCTGCGGCAGCGGCTGCTGGTCAATCGCGGCGGCAATGACGGCGTCTATAGATCCCAGCCCGTCATCACGGGCGATGGCGTGCTCGGCCAGGTAATCCGCACGGGACCTTTCAGCTCGGAGATCATCTTGATCACAGACTCGGAGCACGCGCTGCCGGTGCAGGTGGTGCGCTCCGGCGTGCGCACGATCGCGCTGGGCACCGGCCGCAGCACCTCGCTCGAACTGCCGTACGTTCCGCAGAACTACGACGTGAAAGCGGGCGACGTGCTGGTCACCTCGGGCCTGGGCAAAGTATTCCCCTTCGGGCTGCCGGTCGCGCGCGTAACCAGGGTGGAGCGCAATCCGGCGTTGCCTCTGGCGCAGATCTACGCCGTACCGCTCGCCGGCATCGAAAACGATCGCGAGGTCCTCTTTGTCTGGGGCCGCTCCAATCTGCCCGCCTCTACGGCCACGCCTCAAGCGCTCGCCGTCGACCCGCCGGTCAAGACGCCATGAACTTCGCGCGCCGCGAACCGCGCTGGGCGGTGTTCTTCACGGTGCTGATCGCATTGATCGCGCAAGTAGTGCCGCTGCCCGACTGGCTGTCGGTGGTGCGCCCGTCGTTCATTGCGCTCGTGATCATCTACTGGAGCATCTACGCACCGCATGCCGGCGGCATTTTCGCGCCCTGGCTCGCGGGTCTCGCGCTCGACGTGTTCAAGGGTGACGTGCTGGCGCAGAACGCGCTCGCGGTCTCCTTGGTGGCGTACATCGCCATGAGTATTCACCAGCGTCTGCGCAATCAGACCCTGGTGCAGCAGTCGCTGTTCGTCTTCGCGATGCTCACGCTCAATGAAGGCGTGGTCTGGGGCATCGAAGGCTGGCTCGATCACTCAGTTGCATCGCCGTGGCGCTGGCTGCAACCGATGATCGGCGCCATGTTGTGGCCGTTCATAGCGTTGCTGGCCGGCCGCACTCACCAGAAGGCTTGAGCAATGGGCACGGTCCGCATCAAGGATCACTGGGCCGAACAGCGTCTGTTCGAGAGCCGCGCGCTGGCCGCTGCCTTCGTCATCGCCGCGCTCACCATCGTGCTCGTCGGCCGGCTCTTCGTGTTGCAGGTGATGCGCTATGACTATTACGCCGAGCTCTCGCAGGGCAACCGCGTGCGCCTCGAACCGCTGCCCGCGCAGCGCGGGCTGATCCTCGATCGCAATGGGCTGGTACTGGCGGAAAACCGCCCGGCGTTCCAGCTCGAGCTGGTGCGCGAGCGCGTGCCCGACGTCGACGCCACATTAAAGGGCCTCATCAACATCGGCGTGCTGCCCATCGACGATCTCGAGGAAACGCTCAAGCTGGTGCGGTCGCGCCGAGGGTTCGAGAGCGTGCCGATCCGGCTGCGCCTCACGGACGAAGAAATCGCGCGCTTCGCCGTGCATCGCTTCGAATTCCCGGGCGTTGATATTGCCACGCGCCTCACACGTTTCTATCCGCATGGCGAGCATGCCGTGCACGCGCTCGGCTACGTCGCGGCGATCAGCGAAGGCGACGTCAAGGAGCTCGAGAAGAAAAAGCAGCTCACAAAGTACGCCGGCACTTCGCTGATCGGCAAGCTCGGAATCGAAGCCGCCTTTGAACAGACGCTGCACGGCGCCGACGGCTCGCGCCAGATTCTCGTGAATGCCGCCGGCCGCTCCGTGCAGCAACAAGGCACGCTGACGCCCGAGCTGCAGGAGACAAAGCCGCTCGCGGGTCGTGACGTGATCACGAGCATCGATCTGCCCACGCAGCTGGTCGCCGAGCAAGGCTTGATCGGACGGCGCGGCGCGGTCGTCGCCATCGACCCCAACAGCGGCGACGTCATTGCGCTCGTGTCCACGCCGGGATTCGACCCCAATCCATTCACGCGCGGACTCACGCGCGCGGAGTACGACGCGCTGCGCGACAACATCGACGTGCCGCTACTCAATCGCGCGTTGCGCGGGCAGTATCCGTCGGGCTCTACCATCAAGCCGGGGCTTGCTCTCGCGGGGCTCGTGTACCACGACGTCGACCCCAACGCGACGAAGTTCTGCCCGGGCATCTGGCGCCTGCCCGGAAGCAGTCTCGCCTTCCGCGAAGGGCGAACCGGCCGTCATGGCGCGATGGACCTGCGCCATGCCATCGCCAAATCATGCGACGTGTACTTCTACGGTCTCGCCAACGACATTGGCGTGGATAACATGGCCGAGTTCCTCGGGCAGTTCGGCTTCGGCAGCCTCACCGGTATCGACATCAGCGGCGAGAAACCGGGCCTGCTGCCGTCAAAGGAATGGAAGCGCAAGACATTCAAGCGCCCCGCGGACCAGATCTGGTTCCCCGGCGAAACGGTGAACTTCGGGATCGGCCAGGGCTACTTCCTCGTCACGCCGCTGCAGCTCGCACACTACACGTCGATCATCGCGAATCGCGGCGCGTCTTATAAGCCGCGCCTCGTGCTTGGCGTGCGAGATCCGGCCACGGGTGACGTGAAGCACTTCCCGGCCGTGAAGAACGAAGAGATCAAGACTGTCAGCGCCGAGCAGTGGCAGATCGTCACGGAAGGCATGGCCGGCACACTTCGGTACGGCACGGCCGCGGCGTTCGCCGGCAAGAACATGACCTACACGATTGCCGGAAAGACGGGCACCGCGCAGGTGTTCACGGTCGCGCGCAACCAGAGCCTCGACAACCAGAAGACTGTGTCCGATCGCTTGCGCGACCACTCGTGGTTCATCGCGTTCGCGCCGGCGGAGCGTCCGCGCATCGCCGTGGCGGTGATCGTGGAGAACGGCGGCTTCGGTTCGGCGCTCGCCTCGCCGATCGCGCGCCAAGTGATGGACACGTACCTGCTCGATGCCAACGGCCAGCTCAAAGTGCCATTGCCACCGGGCACGGTGCCGCTGACACCAGGCCCGGGCTACGGACCCATCATTCCGGGCAAGGTCGCAGCCCCGGCCGCCGCGGCTCCTCCAAAAGAGGACGCTCCGGACACCGAGGCGGAGGACTGAACTCATGATTTACCAAGAAATCATCGTGCCGCTCATCATCAACGACGGCTCGGCGGAGCCGCCCGCCGCGTCAGGAGACGAGTGATGGGAATCTACGAACCGATTGAAACGGGCTCACGCAGCCGGCGCACGTTCTCGTTCGCCGCGCGCGTGCTCGGTGCGCTGAAGCTCGACGGTCCGCTGCTGGTCGGACTCGGCCTGATCACGGTCTACGGCTTCGTGATCCTCTACAGCGCCTCGGGCCAGAGCTGGAACCGCGTGGCCGACGCGGCGATCCGCGCGTGTCTCGGCGGCATCGCAATGTGCGCTCTGGCGCAGGTGAAGCCCGCGTTCCTGCGGCGGCTGGCGTTTCCGCTGTGGGTAGTTGGCGTAATCCTTCTGGTAGTCGTCGACATCACCGGACACATCGGCAAAGTCGCGCAACGCTGG
>JBDTSV010000058.1:0-10094 GCA_039930985.1 Pseudomonadota bacterium | reverse complement strand
CGTGCGCAAACGCCTCGAACACGTGCTGGTCGCCATCGAAGGCGAGATGGACGTGCTGCAGATCGAGAAGCGCATCCGCGGCCGCGTGAAGGCGCAGATGGAAAAGAGCCAGCGCGAGTACTACCTGAATGAGCAGATGAAAGCCATTCAGAAAGAGCTCGGCGAAATGGAAGAGGGCGGCAACGAACTCTCCGATCTCGAGAACCGCATCAAGAAAGCGGGCATGCCGAAAGAGGCGCTCGAGAAAGCCAACGCGGAGCTCAACAAGTTAAAGATGATGTCGCCGATGTCGGCCGAAGCCACCGTGGTGCGCAACTACATCGACTGGCTGGTGAAGGTGCCGTGGAAAAAACGCACCAAGATCCTCAAGGACATTGCGAAGGCCGAAAAGGTGCTCGAGGAAGATCACTTTGGGCTGGAGAAGGTCAAAGAACGCATCGTCGAGTACCTGGCCGTCCAGCAGCGCGTCGACAAGATCAAAGGACCGATCCTCTGTCTCGTCGGGCCCCCCGGGGTCGGCAAAACTTCGTTAGGCCAGAGCATCGCGCGGGCCACGAATCGCAAGTTCGTGCGCATGTCGTTAGGCGGAGTGCGGGATGAAGCCGAGATTCGCGGCCATCGCCGCACGTACATTGGTTCGATGCCCGGCAAGATCGTGCAGAACATGGCAAAAACCGCCGTGCACAATCCGCTGTTCCTGCTCGATGAAATCGACAAGATGTCGATGGACTTCCGTGGCGATCCGTCTTCGGCGCTTCTCGAAGTACTCGACCCGGAGCAGAACTCGACGTTTGCCGATCATTACCTCGAAGTCGATCTCGACCTGTCGCAGGTGATGTTCGTGTGCACGGCCAACACCCTCAACATTCCGGCGCCGTTGCTCGATCGCATGGAAGTCATTCGTCTGCCCGGTTACACCGAAGATGAAAAGCTGAATATCGCGAAGAAGTATCTGCTGCCTAAGCAGGTCAAGCAGAACGGCCTCAAGGTTGAAGAGCTCAAGGTCACGGACGAGGTCATCCTCGACATCATTCGTTACTACACGCGCGAAGCGGGGGTCCGAAATCTCGAGCGCGAGCTCGCGCGCATCTGCCGCAAGGCCGTCAAGCAATTACTGATGTCGGCAAAGAAGTCGGAGCCGAAGAAAGGCGAGAAGGCGGAGAAAGCCGAGAAGGCTTCCGACAAGCAGGTCAGCGTTTCATCGAAGAACCTCGACAAGTTTCTCGGCGTGCGTCGCTTCCGCTACGGCAAGGCCGAAGAGGAAAACCGTATCGGCCACGTCACCGGACTTGCGTGGACTGAAGTCGGTGGCGAACTGCTGACCATCGAAGCCGCAGTGGTTCCGGGCAAGGGCAAGCTGCAGCACACCGGTCAGCTCGGCGAAGTCATGCAGGAGTCCATCCAGGCTGCGATGACGGTGGTGCGCAGCCGCGCCAACGTGCTTGGCATCGACCCGGACTTCTACCAGAAGCATGACGTGCATCTGCACATGCCTGAAGGCGCGACGCCGAAAGACGGTCCGTCGGCCGGCATCGGGATGTGTACGGCGCTGGTTTCTGCATTGACCAAGATTCCGGTGCGCTCGGATGTCGCCATGACCGGCGAGATCACGCTGCGCGGCGAAGTCCTGCCCATCGGTGGCCTCAAGGAGAAACTCCTGGCGGCGCACCGCGGTGGCATCAGCATCGTCATGATCCCTGTCGACAACGAGAAGGACCTCACCGAAATCCCCGACAACATCAAGGGCAAGCTCGACATTCGTCCGGTGAAATGGATCGACGAAGTGTTCGAGATCGCGCTCGCCAGCCGGCCGGTGCCGCGCCTGGTGACGCCGCCGCCGGCGCCCGAGAAACGCACCCGTCGTGGCGGTCGGCGTTCCTCGAAGCTGGTCCAGGCGCATTGAAACGGCCGGCGGCCTTCTTCTGACGCAATCACGGACCCGGCGAAGCCGGGATTGAATCCCGGGCTCAGCCCGTGTGAACAGGGGCCTCGATGGCCCCTTTTTCTTTGCGGCGCGTCCCTTCCGTACCCAGAAACGATCCGCTAGACTGCGCGGCCTTTCGCGGGGGCGCCGAGCGGGTGCTTAGCTCAGCGGTAGAGCATCGCCCTTACAAGGCGAGGGTCGGGGGTTCGAAACCCTCAGCACCCACCAAAAATTGGAGCGGTAGTTCAGTTGGTTAGAATACCGGCCTGTCACGCCGGGGGTCGCGGGTTCGAGTCCCGTCCGCTCCGCCAATCTTTTAGGACATGGGATGCTGCAACGAATTCGTGATGGCCTGCAGGGCCAGAAATGGCTTGCCTGGCTGGTGCTTGGCGCCATTGGCGCGACCTTCGTTTTCTGGGGCGGGTCCAACTCCCTCGATTTCAACGGCGTTTCGAAGACTACTGCCGCCGAGGTGGATGGAATCGAGATCCCGGCGAGTGAAGCCACTCGCGCCTGGAGCGAACGGCAGTCGCGCTGGTCGCAGCAGTTCGGCACTGACATTCCGCCCGAGCAGCGCGTAGCAATGCAGCAGGAGATTCTGGACGGACTGGTGTTGCGCCGGCTGGTGGACAAACGTCTCGAGGATGCCCACTACCGCGTGAGCAATTCCATGCTGCTCGCCGAATTCCACAAGATTCCGAGCTTCCAGGGTCCCGACGGCAAGTTCAATGTCGGCATGGCGCGGTCGGTGCTGGCGCAGAACAACAAATCGGAAGCCGAGTTTTTAGCCGAAACGCGTTCGCAATTGCTCGTCAACCAATTGCAGCAGGGGCTTGGCGGTTCGTATTTCCTCACGAGCGGCGAGAAGCAGCGTCTCTTCAATCTCGAAAACGAAGAGCGCGAAGTGCAATACGCGCAGCTCCCGGCCGACAAGTTCGCCGGTACAGAGCCGATCGACGCCGCCGCTATCAAAGCCTATTACGACAAGAACGGCGATCGCTTCATGACTGCCGAATCGGTGGAGCTCGAATACGCCGAGCTGCGGCTCGAGCAGCTCGCGACCCAAGTAGTACCTACCGAAGCCGAACTGCAGAAGCTCTACGACGACAATCGCGCCAGCTACGTGCTCGACGAGCGGCGCCGTGCGCGCCACATCGTCATCAGCGTTACCGGCGATGACGACGCGGCCGCGCTCAAGAAAGCCGAAAGCGTTGCCGCCGAGGCGCGCACCGGCAAGGACTTCGCCGAGCTGGCCAAGAAATATTCCGCCGATGCGTCGGCCGCGCAGGGCGGCGATCTGGGCTTCGTCCTGAAGCGAGACTTTCAAGGCCCGATCGGCGACACCCTTTTCTCAATGAACGTCGGCGAAGTCTCGGCACCCGTGAAGTCGCAGTTCGGCTACCACATTTTGAAGCTCGAGCAGGTCCAGACGGGTGAAGCCAAGCCGTTCGCCGAGGTGCGTGCGCAGCTCGATTCGCAGTATCGCCAGGAACGTGCCGTAGATCTGTTCAGTGCGCGCCAGGACGACATGTCGGAGCGGTTGCACCGCGGGGTCAACGACCTCGACAAGCTCGCGCAGGAACTGGGCCTCACGCGCGGAGCCATTCCAGTGTTCCTGCGAGGCGGGGGCGCGGAGCCGCTCGGCTCGAGTGTCGACCTACAGCAGACCGTGTTCAGCGACGCCACGCTCAACCAGGGCAAGATCGGCGGGCCGGTGGGACTCGGCGAGGATCGCCTGGTGCTCGTGAAGGTCAAGGCGCACCACAAGGCCGAGGTCAAACCGCTGGCTGTCGTTCACGATGAAATTGTCGGCCTGCTCAGGCTGGAACGCGGAATCGCGGCCGCGAAGGCCGCTGCCGAGGCGGCGGTCGCCAAGGTCACAGCCGGCGAGAAGCTCGAAACACTGGCGAAGACGCTCGGCATCACCAGCGAGCCGGCGCGTTTCGTCGGCCGCGGCGATCCGTCCATTCCGGCCGCGCTGCGCACCGCCATCTTCGATGCGCCGCGCCCGGCGGCAGCGCCAGTCATCAAGACCGCGGCACTCGATGATGGCTCGACAGCGCTGTTCGTCGTAACGCGTACGCGCATCGCCGACGTCGGCGCCAACCCCGCCATCACGCAGCAGATGAACGAACAGCTGCAGCAGCGTTCGGCGCAGGGCGAAATCGCGGCGTATGTGAACGAGGCCAAGCGCAAGTCCAAGATCGTCAAGAACCCGGCAGTTTTCGAGTAAGAGCTCATGGGTACGGTCGGCACGGATTCGAAACCGGCTCCCGTCATTCCGATTCTCATTGCCATGGTCGCCGGTGCCTTGACCGGCTGGCTGCTGCGCCACTATCCGGGCCTCGGTTCGGCCCAACTACTGCCGTTCTTCGATCTCGTCGGCACGTTGTTCATCAACCTGCTGAAGATGCTGATTGTCCCGCTGATCCTGTCGTCGGTGATCACCGGCGTCGCGGCGCTCGGCAGCGGGCCCGACCTGGGGCGTCTCGGCGGCAAGACGCTCGCGTTCTACGTCATCACCACGCTGATCGCCGTGCTCATCGCGTTGGCATTGGTGAATCTGATCGAGCCCGGCATCAAGGACGGCGAACCGGTCCGGCATGCGCTGGCGCTCACCAAGGATGCTGCCGAAGTCACCCAGGGCGTCATGACGCGCGCCGACACGAGCGCGCTCGACTCGATCCGCGGTGTCGTGCCGGACAACATCGTCCAGGCCGCGGCCAACACCAAGATGTTGGGCCTGGTGCTGTTCTCGATCCTGTTCGGATTCTTTCTCGCGCGCATCCCGCAGCCGCAGCAGGGGCAGGTGTTCGGTTTCTGGCAGGGCATCTTCTTCATCATGATGCGCATGACCGGATTCGTGATGCAGATCGCACCTGTCGGTGTCTTTGCGCTGATCGCGAAGGTCGTGGTGATTTCCGGATTCGAGGGCGCCGGTCCGTTGCTGTTGTTCGGCGGTTGTGTGCTGGCGGGGCTCGCGTTGTTTGGCTTCGTGGCCCTACCTATCCTGCTGGCAACCGTGGCGCGTGTGAATCCGTGGCGCATCTATCCGGCGATGGCCCCGGCGCTGCTCACCGCATTCTCGACGGCGTCTTCATCCGCGACGTTGCCGTTGTCGCTGGAGTGTCTGGAGGAGCGTGCCAAGGTATCGCCGCGTATTGCCGGATTCGTGATGCCGCTCGGCGCTTCGATGAACCACGCCGGCAGCGCGCTATACGAGTGTGCCGCGGCGATGTTCATCGCGCAGGCCTACGGCCTGCACCTGTCGTTCGTCACACAGTTCACCGTGGTCATCCTCGCGTTGATCACCTCCATGGGTATGGCGGGAATTCCCGCCGCCTCGCTGGTGGGAATCGCGGTGATCCTGGCGGCGGTGGGATTGCCCACCGAAGCCATCGGCGTGTTGCTGGTGTTCGATCGCATCCTCGACATGTGCCGCACGGCCATCAACGTGCTGGCCGACGCGGCGTGCACGGTGATCGTGGCGCGACTGGAAGGCGAAACCGGAATTCTGCCGGCGCCTGATCCCGCCGCGCTTCCCCAGCAGTGAGGTCCGGCCCCTTTTGCTAGGAAATGGGGAGTGTCCCCATTTCTCAGCCTTCGCCGGCTTCCTGCGGGAAACTCATACCGACCGTGTTGAATCCGGCATCGACGTAGAGGATTTCGCCGGTGATTCCGTTGGCGAGGTCCGAGCACAGGAACGCAGCGGCATTGCCGACATCTTCGAGCGTGACGTTGCGTTTCAGCGGCGCGACTTCGGCGACCCGGCTCAGCATCTTGCGAAAACCCGGGATACCCGCGGCGGCCAGCGTCTTGATGGGGCCCGCGGAGATGGCATTCACGCGCACATTGCTCGCGCCGAGATCGGCGGCCAGGAAGCGCACGTTGGCCTCGAGGCTGGCCTTGGCGAGACCCATCACGTTGTAGTTTGGAATCGACTTCACTGCGCCGAGATACGACAGCGTGATGATGGCGCCGGCGCGGCCGGCCATGAGCGGCTGGGCGGCGCGCGCGAGGGCGGTGAGGCTGTAGCTCGAGACGTCGTGCGCCACCTTGAAAGCATCGCGCGAGGTGTTCGCGACGAAGCCCGCGGCCAGCGCCTCGCGCGGCGCATACGCGACGGCATGGACCACGATGTCGAGTGAGCCCCAGGCCTGTTTGAGCGAGGCGAACGCCGCGTCGATCTGCGCATCGTTGGTGACGTCGAGGGGGAGTACCAGCTTCGAGCCCAATGACTCGGCCAGCGGCTGCACGCGCGCTTTGAAGGTATCGCTGACGTAGGTAAAGGCCAGTTCAGCGCCTTCGCGGTGCATTGCCTGCGCGATGCCCCAGGCGATCGAACGATCGGACGCGACGCCGACGATGAGCGCGCGCTTTCCGCTCAGGAAACCCATGTGTATCCCCTTACCAGTGACGAGCCCGGCATTCTGCCAGCGTCACCCAAAGCCGGGGACGAAATTAGTGGCGGCGAACGTTTACCGTGAGCTTCTGGCCGGGCCGCAGCGTGGTCTGCTTGCTGATGCCATTCCAGTTGACGAGATCTGACACCGTCACGCCGAAGACTTGCGCGATGCGCGACAGCGTATCGCCGCTGCGAACCTTGTAGGAAACCTGTCGCGCGCCGCCCGACGATGTGGACCTGCTTGCCGACGAAGGAGCGCGCGTATTCAACACCAGCTTCTGGCCGGCGCGCAGTGTGTCACCGGGTCCCATGCCGTTCATTCGAGCGAGCGTTGCCACGTCCATGCGATTCTTTTTGGCGATGCGCCACAGCGAATCGCCGCTGCGCACCACGTGCACGGAAGGCCGGCGCCCGGTGCGGCCGCCGCGACCGTCGACACGGGCTGCGGCCAGCATGACCTTGGCGGGTAGATTGACCACGGCTGTGGGAACTCGCAGCTCGCTGCCGACGAGCAGCGGAGCGCCAGTCTCCAGGCTGTTCATGTCGCGAACGACGATCGCCTGGGTCTTGTACTTCTGGGCGATCGACGCCACGGACTCGCCGCTTTTCACCTTGTGCAGTGAGACGCGTACGCGCTCATCCGGACTCAACAATGCGAGGTTCCGGCTAAACGCATCCGCGGCGTCGCGCGGCAGCAGCAGGAAGTGCGGACCCGCCGGATCCGTCGCCCAGCGATGGAAGCCGGGATTAAGTTCGTACACTTCGTCGAGCGTGATACCCGCAAGTTCGGCGGCGAGCGTGAGATCGAGCTGGCCGCCCGTCTCGACCTTCACGAAGTAGGCCTCGTTCGCAATCGGGCTGAAGGCGATGCCGTAGTCCTCGGGATTGGCGACGAGTCGGCGCATGGCGAGCAGCTTCGGGACGTAGGCGCGGGTCTCGGCGGGCAGCTTCAGGCTGAAGAAGTCGACCGGCTTGCCGGCGGCGCGGTTGTTGTTCACTTCGCGTTGCACGCGGAATTCGCCGCAGTTGTACGCGGCGATGGCTAACAACCAGTCATCGAAGAATTCATCGTGCATGTACTGCAGGTAGTCGAGCGCGGCGCGCGTCGATTCAACGACGTCGCGGCGGCCGTCGTACCACCAGTCTTGCTTGAGACCAAAGCGTTCGCCGGTGCCGGGCATGAACTGCCACAACCCGTTGGCGCGCACCCATGACTGCGCGTATGGCTCGAACGCGCTTTCCACCACGGGCAGCAACGCGAGCTCGAGCGGCATGCCGCGCCGCTCGATTTCCTGGACGATGTGATGCATGTAGGGAACGGCCCGGCCGAACACGCGTTCGAGGTAGGCCGGGTTGTTCGCAAAGAATGCGAGCTGGGTGTCGATTTGGCGCGAGTCGACATCCTCGAGTTTGAAGCCGGCACGAATACGATCGAAGACGTCCGGATACTGATCGGGTGTAAGGCCGGCGATAGTGCGCGAGGAATCGACAGGATCTGCTGCCAGCTCGGCGGCGCCCTCGGGCACGGCTTCGGCAACGAGTTCGGCGGGAAGCTCGGCCGAGGCAAGGACCACTACCGGCTTTGCGACACCCGCTGACGGCGCGCGCGCCGGCTTCGGTGCCGACCCCAGGGGCGCCTGGGAGACAGGCGCCGCAGGCGCCTCCGCGGCCACCGTAACGGTGACAGGGGGTTCCGCAGGCTTTTTCGGAGCAGTCGCGCAGCCCGTCAGGGCCGCGGCAAAAACCATTAGTGGCGCAAGTGCGCGCCTTCTCGTGAATCCACCAGTCAATTCACACCCCCATGGGGAACATCGCAGGACCGTCTTTTCGAAATATGACGGTACTTCTTCGAGGCGAAGTATTTAAGCCGTAAGTTCACAAGATTGCTACCTTTTTTGTGATCTAATTCACGCCGTTTGTGACGCACGCCACCGCATCCACCGCTGTCGATTCCTGGCTCGCTACCGGACTGGGACAGGCTGTGCTACAGGCGGAATCCGAACTCATGTCAGAGGCGTTGGACGATGTTTTCGGCTGGGAGTTGCTTCAACTCGGAATTTGGGGCTCCCGTACCTCGCTTCTTGCGGGTTGTCGAACGCGACGACACGCCGTTATCTCAAGCGGCGGGGTGCGGTCGGCCGATGCCGATATAGCCGCGCGGCTCTCTCAGTTGCCGGTTGCCAATGGTGCCGTCGACGCGGTCGTCCTGCCGCACACGCTCGAGTTCGAAACCGATCCTTATGCCGTGGTTCGTGAAGCGGATCGGGTGCTGGCCGGCGAGGGCCAGCTACTCGTGCTCGGCTTCCGGCCGTTCAGTCTCTGGGGATTTCGCAGCCGCGCGATCAGCCGCGGGTATCCGCCCGGCCTCAAGCGCATGTTGGGTGCGCGGCGTATCGCCGACTGGCTCGAGCTTCTGGGCTACGACGTCTCGCTGATCCGCAACTATCTATTCACGCCGCCGTGGGGCGGCAGTGTGCCGCGCCCCGGTGAGCCGTCGGCGCTGTTGCGTCGTGGCTGGATCAAGCCGTGGCCGGCGGGTGCTTATCTCATCAAGGCGCGCAAGCGCGTCTACACGCTCACGCCGATTCGCCCGAAGGTGCGCGAACGCGCCCAAGGCATTGGCGGCCTGGTGAAGCCAAGCTCGACGCGCGCAAGCTCGTGATTGCGCCATCGACTCCATGAACTCATCAGCGATCCGGTAGACTCGCGCGCCATGCGCCAAATCGTTCTGGACGTCGAAACCACCGGTCTCGAAGCGAGCGCCGGCCATCGCATCATCGAAATCGGGTGCGTGGAAATTCTCAATCGTCGCCCGAGTGGCCAGAGATTCCACAGGTTCCTGAATCCCGAACGCGAAATCGACGCCGGCGCGCTCGCCGTGCACGGCATCGAGCTCGCGCGGCTGGTTCATCAGCCGAAGTTCGCGGAAATCGCCGGCGACCTGCTGGCATTCATCTCGGGCGCCGAGCTCATCATTCACAACGCACCGTTCGATGTCGGATTTCTCGATTCCGAGTTCGCGCGCCTGGGCGACTCACGCACCGTAGCCGGCGTCTGCAAGGTGCTCGATACATTGGCGCTGGCGCGCAGCCTCCACCCTGGGCAGCGCAACAGTCTCGATGCGCTCTGCAAGCGCTACAGCGTCGACAACACCAAGCGCGACCTGCATGGGGCGCTGCTCGACGCCGGAATTCTCGTCGATGTTTATCTGGCCATGACCGGCGGGCAGAGTGCGCTTGCGCTCGATACGAGTGGCGGACGCGGCGAGTCGGCGCGCAGCAGCGCGGCGGCGCCGGTTCGCGCTCCCGGTGTCGTGTTGGCCGTGCCCGGCGCCGATGCCGAGGAATTGCGCCAACACGAGTCCATGCTCGATCTCATTCACAAATCGAGCGGTGGAAAAGCGGTTTGGCGCGCGGTGCCCGCTCCGGATCGCGAAGCCAGGCAGCAATAAGGCGCGCAGAGTTCACGGAACGTTCGCGGCTGGCCTCGCTATCGGCGCCCCTGCAACGGCAAGATCGCTGCCGCAATCGCGTGCAAGAGCTTAAAAGAGAACGGAAAAGTCATGCAATTGGACGTGAAGGAATGCCGCATCGGGGTAGTTGGACTTGGCTACGTGGGCCTGCCGCTGGCCGTGGAATTCGGCAAGCACTTCCACACCGTCGGTTTCGACATCAAGGCCTCGCGCATCGCCGAACTCAAGTCCGGCAAGGACAGCACGCTCGAATGTTCGCCGAGCGAATTGCGCGCCGCCAGGCTGCTCAAGTA
>JBDTSV010000057.1:0-23448 GCA_039930985.1 Pseudomonadota bacterium | reverse complement strand
CTCGCTGGTAGATAGAAAAAAAGCACGCCGAGGAAAACCACGAGTCCGGCGATGATGGTGAGCACCAGGGTGCGGCGCTTCACGTGACGTCAGCCCGCCTTGAGTACCAGGGCGGCGTTCACCAGTCCGGCCTCGCCGGCGGATTCGATTTCCGCCGAATCCACGCGAATGCCGTGACTCTGCGACAGCCGCGCCAGCCAGGCCACCAGCGCATCGAATGACACCTTTTCAAGGCGGATGCGCAGTCCTTTGTCGGCAGTGGGCTGGCTGCTGGCGAGTGACTTGCCGAGCCCGCTCTCACGCGCCGAGCTGTCGATGAGCACGACCAGCGATTCCCCGGTCGCCGCGACTGCGGCACCCGGGCCTGCGGCAGCGAGTTCCGGCACGGCGGCCTGGATGAACGCCAGGTCGCTTTGCTTGGTGCTCACACGCTGGCGCGCCTGGGCGATGTTGCGGTTGAGCGGCAGCACGATGCCTAACAACAACAGGACGCCGGCGGCGATCGCCCCGAAGGTCACCATGCGCCGTTCGCGTTCGGCGAGATTGTCGTACCAGGCGCCCATCAGGCACCCGCCTTGCGGATCTGCAGACGGCCGCGATAACTCTCGCCGCTGGCGTTGAGCTCCATGACGTCCGCCTGCCAGGCCGCGGCGCGCAACTGCTGGCCGATGGCATCGAGACTCGCGGCGCTCGGCGCGAGCAGCCGCAGATCGAGCGTGCCGTCACGGAAATTGATGGCTTCGATTTTCGCGTCCGGCGCGGCACCGCGCGCATTGGCGATCGCCGACAACGCGGGAAGCAATGTCCCGCCGACACCGCCGCTGTGGATTTCATTGAGCCGTTTCGCGACGCGGCCGCGGGCATTGACGGCATTCTGCTGGCCTGGCATCGCCGCGCGGAACGCCTGCTGGATGCCGGCGTCGAGAGAAGCTTCGTTCTTGCGCAGACGGTTGAGCTCGAACCCGCGCGCTCCCAGGTGCAGGCACAGCAACGACGCGGCGAGCACCGCCGCCACGCGCCACGAACGCCAACCCATCTCGAGCGGCGAAGACACCGCAAGTGCACCCTGCAGCAGGTTTATCGCGTCGCCGCTGGCGGCGGCCGGTGCCAGCACGCCCAGAGGTCCCGACGGCAGCAGCTGCACTTTCACGCCCGTGAACCGTTCGCGAAACGCTTCCACGGCGAACTGGTGCGCCTGCCAGTCTTCGTGGCCGGCATATATGAGAAGCCCGAGCGGCGCGGGTTCGAGCCCGGCAACCGCCGACGACTGCATCGACAATGCCATCTCGAACGCGTCGGCTATCGACAGCGCCGGCATCACCAGCGGCGGCGCGTCGGCGGTGCGCAGCGTGAGCGTGTCGCCGTCGAGCAGGGCGATCATCTGTCCTGGCATGGCCGGGAGCAGCGTGGATTCTGAGTAGATAGCGTGTGGTTCGAGGCCGGCAGCGCGCAGTTCGGCCAGCTGCGCATCGATGCGCGCGCGGGATATGACCGCGACCGGCACGCGGCCGGTCACCGGGTCGCGATCGCCGATGGCGAAGTGCAGGTTTTCGATTTCATCGGCAACACGTTCTTCGAGCGCAAAGGGAATGACTTGCGCCAGCTTGGCGGCGCCTTTTGCCGGTGCGTCGCTGTCGGTGACCAACACGTCACTGGCCGGCAGGATGACCGCGATCCTTCGCCCGGTGCTCATGGCCGTGGCTTGTGCGAGCTCCCCGGCGACGGCGTTCACCACCACGTGCCCGTCGTCGTTGCACACCATCCACTGTGGTGGCACGCCGTCGCGAAGATGAATGATCAGCGATTCGGTCATTTAGCTATTCGCTTCCAAAACTGCGTTGCACGGTACGGACTTTGTGGTCCGGCTCGCGGAATAGAACACTGTACAAAACGAACTCGGCGGTGCCAATGCGAATGTTGGTGCGCAGCCGGAACCAGTTCGAGGTCTCGATGATCCCGGTCTGCACGGCGGGCTGGACTGCGGGGTTGCCGATGCTGGCGAGGAATACCTGCTGCGTCGGGAAACAATTCTTTTGCCGCAACTGCGGCAGGTTCATGTTCGAGTATGAGGTCTGATTCATGCTCTCCACCGCGTCGAGCACCATTCCGCTCGCCGTACACAGGTTGACCTTTACGTCGGGCGGCAGCGCGGTGACATAGGGTGCGAGCTTGGCGTAGTTCTCGGCGCCGAAACCGGGCAACGCGAGCAGCTCCGAAGTGTGGGTAATGAAGGCGTTCGGCGGCCGATAGGGGGGCAATTGAGTGAGATACAAGGTGTCTTCGCCGCCGCCGGTGGGTTGTGGCGCGATATTCGGGTCTATCCAGTCGGCCAGAAGTCCCGCGAAGCGCTGGTCGATGTCCAGCCGCTCGAGCAGATCCCGAAAAACCGCGAGCTGGTGAGTGTCGACCTCGAAGGAGTTGAGCGGCTGACCCGTCCAGGCGACCAGGCTGTTCAGATTGAAACGGGCGCCGAGATCTTCGAGCTGAGCCTGTATCCACACGCCGGTGCCTTCGATTTCAATGGGGCCGACGGGGTCGTCCCAGGTGTCGTTGAACCGGGTCCGTGCGGCGGTGGCATTATTCTCGAGCACGATCTGCGCCAACGCCTCCGCGGCCATTCCCGCCTGCAGCGCCTGTTCGAGCGCGAATGTCCCGGCGGCCCGACGCGCCGCCATGGCCTTGTTGTAAGTGATGGCGGCGGCCACGGTCGTCGCGATGGCGAACATCACGATGGCGACGAGCAGGGCGATGCCGCGCTGACGAAAGTGCTTCAAGTCGGGATCTCGAAGAGGCGCTGGACCCGGCCCCAATCCTCGAACACCACCGTGAACTCAATGGCGAGCGGGCGTGGCAACAGGAGGTCCACCATGGCGGGCGACACGGGGCCCGACGGAGGCGCCTTCGGCCAGTCCGTGCTCCAGTCGCGCGTCACCGGATCCAGGAAGCGAATTTCGATGGCCTTCACCTTCGTGAACAGCACGCGCTGCCGCGGCTCCGCATTTAGCGCCGGATCGACCGAGAGCCAGTGTTCGCGCACCAGCGAGCCATCGACGAACCGGTAACGCACCCGCTGTTCCGCGGGCCGTTGAATGCCGGCCGGGTTGCTCCAGCCGGTGCGCGTGAAGGTAACCAGGATATCGCTGCTGCCAGCGGCGACCACGGCGGCGATCAGTTCGCCATTGCCGGAGGTGTCACGCGCGTAGCGCGCGGTCAGCTGCGCGAAATCCTGGGCCACGACGCGCATGCCGGTCTGAATTTCCAAGACGCGTTGCTGCGAAAGGTTGAGCCGATCGCGGTCGACGAGTGCCTGGTTGATAGCGCCGTAGCCGATCGCGAACACGATGGCGGCGATGAACATCGCGATCATCACTTCAATGAGCGTAAAGCCGCGGGCGCGCATCAACGATCCTGCGGCGGCGGTTTGGGCGGGTTGGGGCGCCCGCCATTTCCAGGATTATTAGGGGTGCCAGGCATACCGGGCGTACCGGGCGTACCGGGCATACCGGGAGTACCGGGCATACCGGGCGCGTTCGGAGTCGGCGAGCCATTGCCCGGCGCGCCGTTTGGCGTGCCGTTATTGTTGTTTGTCAGGGTGCCGACGATCGACGTGGCGACCGCCGTCGAGCGAGTCGACCGCGACGTGCTGACCACGCCCGTGACGGTGGTGGTCCAGGCGGTCTTTTCCATCTTGGCGCCACTCGGCGTGCTTTTCGAGAGAGTCTGCGATGTGGGTTTTTCCACCGGCTGGCTGTCGTCGACGAATTCGCCGGTGGCGTGCGCGCGAACGTCGAGGCGAAGCATGCCCTTGACCGGCAATTCGGTGACTTCCTCTTCCCACTCCCAGCGCATGCCGGCCATGACCGAATTGCCGGTGCGCTTGCCGGGATCCGGCAGATTCCTGTCGATGCGCAGTTCGGTGAGCCGATTGAGCGCGACCCATTCCGCCAGCGTCTTGTCCTTTAGATAGATGATGTTGCTGGCTGACGAGGTAACTGTGCCTAACAAGGCGCCGACCGACATCGCGACGATGGCGAGCGCCACCAGCACCTCGAGCAGGGTGAAGCCACGCGTCGGACGCCGCGGGCTCATGGTCGCGCCGCCGCGCGTACCGGCGGCACCTTCTGTTCGACTTCGCCAGGCAACAGCAGTCGGATGGCGGTCTGTTCGTCGCTGTAGATGCGCGCGCGGTCGTTCCCGCCCTCGCGTTGCAGGACAATTTCGAACGACGACAGGTCGCCGTTGGCGAAGATCATGATTTGCGGTTTGAAGTCATCGAGGCCCGGCTTCTTTTTCTCGTCGAGTACGATGGGGCGCCCCTCGACGACGACCGCCGGCTGTATGCCATCGGGATACTCGCGGGCGCGCAATGCATCGTCTTCCTCTGCGAGATGCCACTGGTTGGTCTGCACGTCGAACACCACGAATGAGTAGGAGTCGGCGTTGGTACGAAAACCGTAATCGCGCGTCTGCAATTCCGCCTGCTCGCGTACGTAGGAAAGCAGGGCATCGAGGCGCTGCGCCTCCTTGTCGAGTTCGGTATCGCGGTGATCGCCGGCGAAGGTGATCACGGCCGCCGCGGTCACGAGACCGATGATGAACACCACGATCATGATTTCGATCAGCGTGAAACCAGACGCTCGTCTCAAGGTCTGGGCGCGCGCGATGCGCAAGGTGTTACTGACCGAGGTTCCAGTTGCCAATGTCGGCGTTGGCACCTTCGCCGCCTTCTTGTGAATCGGCGCCGAATGAATACAGGTCGTATTCCTGGCCGCGCGTGCCGGGAAACACGTATTGGTAAGGATTGCCCCACGGGTCGTTGCTGATGCGCTTGATGTAGCCACCCTCACGCCAGTTGCGAACCGTGGCGTCGTTCGGGCGCTGTGACAAGGCCGCGATTCCGAGGTCGGTGCTCGGGTACTTGTAGTTGTCGAGCTTGTACATGGTGAGCGCGGTTTCGATGGCCTGGATGTCACTCTTCGCTTTCGACACCTGGGCTCGCTCGACGTTTCCGAAAACATTCGGCAGGATCACGGCCGCCAGCAAGCCGATGATCACCACGACCACCATGATTTCGATGAGTGTGAAGCCGCGGGCGGAACGAAGGATGCGCGAATTCATGAAGACCCCGGGCAAAGCAGTGGCAGGCCGAAACGGTGGCCCAGATCGGTGGCTAAAACGGTGAGCGATAGTACCAAATGAACGTTGATATGCCCGCAGGAGGGTTAGCCGGCGTGCTCAAGTCGCTCAATTGCGACCGCGGCTACGGAATTGCTCTGCTTTGCGCGTGCGTGCTGCTCGCCGCGCCCGAAGTGGCCGGTGACGGCGCCCGATACGCAGGAAGCTTCGATCGCGCGGCCATCGCGGACGGGCAGTGGTGGCGCCTGCTGACTGCGCACTTCGTCCACCTGGACCTTCAGCACGCCGTGCTCAACAGCCTGGGCGTAATACTGATGTGGGCACTGTTCGCCCGCGACTATTCGCCGTGGGGCTGGGCGGCTATCTATTGTGGCTCGGCGTTCGCCGTCAGCGCGGGCCTCTGGTTCCTCAACCCGGAACTCCAGTGGTACGTCGGCGCATCGGGCGCATTGCACGGTGTGATGACGGCCGGAACCCTGGCGCACCTGCGGCGCGGCGATCTGGACGGCTGGATCCTTGCGCTGTTCATCGTGGCGAAACTCACCTACGAGCAGTACTCCGGTGCCCTGCCGTTCTCGGGATCCGCCGACACCATCGTCGATGCTCATCTGTACGGCGCCATCGGCGGTTTCGCGGTCGCGCTGTTCCTGCAATCGCGCCGGCTATAATCCGCGCCCATGTCAAACAATCTCGCCTTTGTATTTCCCGGTCAGGGATCCCAGTCCGTCGGCATGCTCGGCAAGATCGCCGAGATGTCACCGGTGGTGCGCGCCACCTTCGCCGAAGCATCCGCGGTGCTTGGCTACGACCTTTGGCAACTGTGCAGCCAGGGGCCCATCGAAGAACTGAACGCGACCGAGCGCACGCAGCCCGCCATGCTCGTCGCCGGTATAGCCACCTGGCGGTTGTGGGAGGAGCGCGCGGGCCCGATGCCCGCGGTGGTCACCGGCCACAGTCTCGGCGAGTTCACGGCGCTCGTGGCCGCCGGCGCCATCGACTTCGGCAAGTGCGTCGACCTCGTGCGTTTTCGGGGCAAGGCGATGCAGGAAGCGGTGCCGCTCGGTACCGGCTCGATGGCCGCGTTGTTAGGTCTCGAGGATGCCGATGTGGAAGCGGCTTGCGCGGAAGCCGCGCAAGGATCGGTGGTGGAAGCCGTGAACTTCAATTCGCCCGGGCAGGTGGTGATTGCCGGAGAGAAGGCGGCGGT
Organism: Pseudomonadota bacterium; assembly: GCA_039930985.1. GTDB lineage: Bacteria > Pseudomonadota > Gammaproteobacteria > Steroidobacterales > Steroidobacteraceae > CADEED01. The sequence goes on along the minus strand of JBDTSV010000057.1, from coordinate 17,105 downwards.
CCTCCGTGCCATCGATGCGGCGAAAGCGCGCGGCGCGAAACGCGCCATCGAATTGCCCGTGAGCGTGCCGTCGCACAGCAGCCTCATGAAACCGGCGGGCGCTCGTCTGGGCGAACGCCTCGCATCCACGGAGATTCGCGTGCCGCGCCTTCGTTACCTGAGCGCCGTGGATGCCAAAGAGCATTCCGATCCCGATGACATTCGCGCGTTGCTCGGGCGGCAGCTGGCGAGCCCGGTTCGCTGGGTTGCCGCTGTGTCGGCCCTGAGTCGGGGAGACGGCAGCGCTGGCGCGAAATACATCGTCGAGTGCGGACCCGGCGGCGTGCTGACCGGACTCGTCAAACGCATCGAAAAGGGTCGCGACACCAAGGGCTTTTCGCTCGATGATCCCGAATCTTTCCTGGCCGCGCTCGGCGCGGTCGCCGCCTGAACGGAATTTCCAACATGCTTCAGAACGACACCGCGCTGGTCACCGGCGCTTCGCGCGGAATCGGCCAGGCCATTGCCAGGGCACTGGCCGGCGCCGGAGCCAAGGTCATTGGCACGGCCACATCGGAAGCGGGCGCCGCCGGCATTTCCACGTCGTTGGGCGGCAACGGGCGCGGCGCTGTGCTGGACGTGGGCAGCACGGCGTCGATCGACGCGCTGTTGGCCGATCTCGACGCACGCGGCGAGATGCCCACCATTCTCGTGAACAACGCGGCGATCACGCGCGACACATTGCTGCTGCGAATGAAACCCGAAGACTGGGATGCCGTGATCGCCACCAATCTCACCAGCGTGTTTCGCCTGTCGAAGGGCGTGCTCAAGCGCATGATGAAAGAACGCCGCGGCCGGATCGTCTCGCTGACGTCGATCGTCGGGCTCACCGGCAACGCAGGGCAGGCGAACTACGCCGCCGCCAAGGCGGGCATCCTCGGATTCACCAAGTCGCTGGCGAAGGAAATCGCCTCGCGCGGAATCACCGTCAACGCCGTAGCGCCGGGCTTCATCGACACCGACATGACGCGCACGCTGAGCGACGAGCAGCGCACGGCGCTCACCTCGCAGGTGCCGATGGCACGCCTCGGCTCGGTCGAGGACATCGCGGCCGCGGTGCTGTTTCTCTGCTCACCTGGCGCCAGTTACGTGACCGGTGAGACCCTGCACGTCAACGGCGGCATGTACATGGCTTGAGGTCGCCTCGGGGCCCCAACTGCGTTGTTTGGACCCCGAAATCGGGGCCAGATGTGGGCTGCCTGCAACACCCAAACCACCGAAAAACAAACAAAAACAAGCACTCACGATTTGACAGCGTGGCGGGCGCTTCGGTGTTGCCCTAGAATACGCGCCCGCTGCGCCTCCCCCAGGGCAGCACACTGAAAACACATCTCTATTGAGGGCGAATCAGAAATGAGCACGGTTGAACAGCAGGTCAAGGCGATTGTCGCCGAACAGTTGGGCGTCAAGGCTGAGCAGGTTGTAAATGACGCTTCGTTCGTCGATGACCTCGGCGCCGATTCGCTCGATACGGTCGAGTTGGTCATGGCTCTCGAAGAAGAGTTCGAGATCGAGATTCCCGACGAAGACGCCGAGAAGATCACGACCGTGAGCCAGGCCATCACCTACATCTCTGATCGCCGCAAGTCCTGAGATTCGCTTCGCGGAACTGTGCGCTGGTGATTGCCCGCGCAGCGATTCAACCAGTCTCACTTCATCGAGGATAGTGTGTCCAAGCGACGTGTAGTCGTTACCGGGCTCGGTATCGTTTCGCCGGTCGGCAGTGACATCGTCACGGCGTGGTCGTCGATCCTCGCTGGGCGCAGCGGCATCAAGCCGATCACGCGCATCGACGCGACGCCGTTCGCGACCCGATTCGCGGGCGAGGTGGAAGGCTTTGATGTCGCCGCCTACATCTCTGCGAAGGAAGCCCGCCGCATGGACCCGTTCATGCACTACGGCATGGGTGCGGGCATCCAGGCGGTGGCGGACTCGGGCCTCGATTTCGCCAAGGAAAATGGCGACCGCTGTGGCGCCATCATGGGCTCAGGCATCGGTGGGCTCGCCGGTATCGAAGACGAAGCGATCACCTGGGAACGCACTCACAACCCGAAGAAGACTTCGCCGTTCTACATCCCGAGCACCATCGGCAACATGGTCGCGGGCCACCTGTCGATCCGCTTCGGATTGCGTGGCCCAAATCTCGGTGTGGTCAGCGCGTGCACTACCTCGACGCACGCGATCGGCTTGGCCATGCGCTGCATCCAGTACGGCGATGCCGACATCATCATCGCCGGCGGTTCCGAATGTGCCACCACGCCAACGGCGCTCGCGGGCTTCAGCCAGGCCAGGGCGCTGTCCGAACGCAACGACGATCCGCAGGGAGCCAGTCGTCCGTGGGACAAGGATCGCGACGGTTTTGTAATGGGTGACGGTGGCGGCGCGGTCATCCTCGAAGAGCTCGAGCACGCGAAGGCGCGCGGTGCGCGAATCTACGCCGAGATCATCGGCTTCGGCATGAGTGGCGATGCCTACCACATCACGGCGCCGCCCGAAGACGGTGCCGGCGCGCGGCTCGCAATGCAAAATGCGTTGCGCGATGCGCAGTTGAATCCCACCGACATTCATTATCTGAACGCGCATGCCACTTCGACACCGCTCGGCGACAAGGCCGAAACCGTGGCCATCAAGAACGCATTCGGTGACTACGCGTACCAGCTGCCGGTCAGTTCCACCAAATCCATGACCGGGCATCTGCTCGGAGCAGCGGGCGTGGCCGAAGCGATTTTCTCGATCCTGGCGATCCGTGACGGCGTGGCACCGCCCACAACTAACTACCACACGCCGGATCCGGAGTGTGATCTCGACTATGTGCCGAACACGGCGCGCAACATCGCGATCGACGCCGCGTTGTCGAACTCCTTCGGATTCGGTGGCACCAACGGATCGTTGATCTTCCGCCGCTTCAAAGGTTGATTTCCTTGCGAGGCGTCGACGCCCGCGCGCCCCTCATCACCGCGGTTCCGGTTTCAGCAGTGAGCCTGCGTACGCTCGCGGCCGTGCACCCGGTACGCTACCCCGTGTTCTTCGACAGCGCAGCGCTTGGGCCCCTGGCCCGCTTCAGCGTGCTCGCGGCAAAACCCAGCGCCGCATTGTTTCGCGATACCGAGGGGAAACTCAGCGGCCAGGGGATGACGCCGGTGGCCGGCGGCTTCCTCGACAATCTCGAAGCCTGGTTCCGTCGCGAGGCGGTAGCGCAGGTGCCGGAAAAAAGGCTGCCGTTCCTGGGCGGCTGGTTTGTCTACCTCGGCTATGAAGTCGCGGCTGAGATCGAAGCGCGGCTACGACTGCCGGTCGCGGCCGGTCCGTATTCCGCCTTTGCGTTGCGCGTGGAAAACCTGGTGGTGCACGAGCTGGCCACCGACACCGTATATGCGGTCTCTCAACATGCGAACCCTGACGACCATGCGCGGTTGATCGCCGACCTCGAGGCGGCGGCGCGTGCGCCGTTTCCCATATCGAGCGAGCCGCCACCACTTGCGTCGCTCGAGGAGGAACCCGCGGAGCTATTCCTCGCGCGCGTTCGCGCGGCACAGGAACACATTGCGGCAGGGGATATCTACCAGGCGAATCTGTCGAGGCGTTGGCGGCTCGAGCTTCGCGACCCCGGCATGTCGGCGCAGGTCTATGCGGCCCTGCGCCGCGCGAACCCGGCACCATTTGCCGCCAGCGTGCAGCTCGATGGCATGACGCTCTTTTCTTCGTCGCCCGAGCGCCTGCTGGCGATCGTTGGCCGCGACATTTCGACGCGTCCCATCGCCGGAACGCGCGCTCGTCATGGCTCGGCGGAACAGGACCGGCTCGACACCGCGGAGCTCGTGGCGCATCCCAAGGAACGCGCCGAGCACATCATGCTCATCGACCTCGAGCGCAACGATCTCGGCCGTGTGTGCGAAGCTGGCAGCGTGACGGTGGATGAATACATGGTCACCGAATCCTATGCGCACGTGCACCACATCGTGTCGAACGTGCGCGGCCGGCTGCGCGCCGATCGTTCGCCCGTGGATGCGCTGCGCGCGCTGTTTCCTGGCGGCACCATCACTGGTTGCCCCAAGGTGCGCTGCATGCAGATCATCGCGGCGCTGGAAGGCGAGGGGCGCGGCGCCTACACCGGGTCGCTGGGGTGGTTAGGCACCGACGGCGACGCGGATTTCAACATCCTGATCCGCACGTTGACAATGCGCGGCAAAGTCATCGAGTTGCGGGCAGGCGCGGGCATCGTCGCCGACTCCGTCCCCGAGCGGGAGCTCGAGGAGACACGCGCCAAGGCACGCGGGCTGCTGCGCGCCTTCGAGGCGCCGCATGTCTGAGTTGGTCGGCAGCTGGATCGACGGCGCTCCGGCCAACGCGGTGCCGCTCGACGATCGTGGGTTGCAGTATGGCGACGGGCTGTTCGAGACCATGTCGGTTCGTGACGGCCGGGTGCGCTTTCTCGACGTTCATCTGGCGAGGCTGGCGCTCGGCTGCGCGCGGCTGGCGATTCCGTTCAACGCCGAGGACGCGCTGCGCACGGAAATCGCCTCCGCCAGTGCACGCGTTCCGGCAGCTGCCGTGCTCAAGGTTATCGTCACGCGGGGTAGCGGACTGCGGCGCGGCTACGCGCCGGCAGGTGCGGCGCGGCCGCGCCGATTGATGACCTTGTTCGTCGCGCCGCCCATGCCCCTGGTGGACGATGGAGTCGACACGCGACTCGCTGCAATGACGGCCGCCGAGAATCCGGCGCTTGCCGGCGTCAAACATCTTAACCGCCTCGAGAACGTGCTCGCGGCAAGCGAGGCGGGGCACGGTGCCGTGTTCGAATCGCTGCTGCGGAATGCCACGGGGTATGTCGTCGGCGGCACGATGAGCAATGTGTTCGTGGTTCGCAACGGTCGCTTGACTACGCCGCGCGTCGACCGCTGCGGCGTCGCCGGCGTCATGCGCGCGGTGGTGCTGCGCGAGTGCGCATTGCTCGGCATCGGCGCGGATGTCGAGCCACTCACGCTCGAAAGTCTGTTGGCCGCGGATGAGGCTTTCATCACCAATGCACGCATCGGGGTTGTGCCCGTGCGGCGCGTGGGCGAGCATTCGATCCGCATGGCAACCATCGCACAGCGGCTCAGGGCGCACATCGAGAATCTCGATGCGTAAGCTGCTGGTGCTCTTCGGGCTCGCCGTGGTGCTGGCCGCCGCCGGCGCGGCTATCTACTGGCAACGGGCCAACTCCGTCATGCTCGCTCCGGGACCGCACGCCCAGGCTGTCAATCTCGAGGTCAGGTCCGGCGCCACCGTGCGCGCCGTGCTCGCCGAGCTCGAGTCGCGCGGTGCATTGGCCGACCGCCGCGCCGTCGAGGTCGTGCTGCGCGTGCGCGGCTGGCCACAGATCAAGACCGGTCACTATCAGATTCCAGCGCAGACCAGTCCGCAGGAGATCCTGCGGCAGCTCGCCGAAGGCCGCGTTGTCCTCGAGGCACTCACGGTCATCGAAGGCTGGACCTTTGCGGACATGCGCCGCGCGGTCGAGGCTCATCCGCACATCAAGATGACGTTACGCGGCAAGGAAATCGCTGAAGTCATGAGCGCCATCGGCCACGCGGGAGAACATCCGGAAGGGCGCTTCTTCCCCGACACCTATCGGTTCGCCGCCGGTACGACCGACCGCGAGTTGTTTGCGCTGGCTTATCGCAAGATGGCGGATACGCTCGATGCCGCCTGGGCTTCGCGCGCGGCGGCATTGCCACTGGGGAGCGCCTACGAAGCTCTGACGCTCGCGTCCATAGTCGAGAAAGAAACGGGTCTCGCCAGCGAACGACCGCGAATCGCCGGTGTGTTCGTCACCCGCCTGCGCAAGAACATGCGATTGCAGACCGATCCCACGGTGATCTACGGCCTGGGTGCGACTTACGATGGCAACATTCGCGAGCGTGACCTGCGCACCGACACGCCTTACAACACCTACACTCGCGCCGGACTGCCGCCGACACCGATTGCGCTTCCATCGCGCGAAGCCATCGAAGCGGCGACCCGGCCGCTCGAGACGGGCGACATCTTCTTCGTCGCCACCGGAAATGGCGACGGTTCGCATGTTTTCTCAACGACGCTCGAAGAGCACAATGCGGCCGTGCAACGTTACCTGACACGCCTTCGAGGATCCCACCGATGATGCCGGCGAAATTCATCACGCTCGAGGGAATCGAGGGCGCGGGCAAGACCACCGTGGCGGATCGCCTCACGCAGTCGTTGCGTTCGCGCGGTCTCACCGTGCACGCAACGCGCGAGCCGGGCGGCACCAAAGTGGCTGAAGGCGTTCGCACGCTGGTCCTGGAGCGCGGTGAAGAGCACATCAGCGCCACCGCTGAAATGCTGCTCATGTTCGGCGCGCGGCAGGTGCACGTCGACAACCTCATTCGCCCGGCGCTCACGCGCGGCGAGTGGGTACTCTGTGATCGCTTCACGGACGCGACGCATGCTTACCAGGGTGGCGGGCGCGGCGTCGACCGCAAGCTCATCGACCAGATCGCGCGTGCCGTCCATGGCGATTTGAATCCTGATTGCACCATTCTGCTCGACGTCCCGGTGCGCATCGGTCTCGAACGGATGCAGGCCCGGCGCGGCGCGGTCGATCGTTTCGAAATCGAGTCGGCGCAGTTTTTCGACCGCGTGCGAAATCGCTATCTCGAGCTGGCGCGCGCCGCTGCCGACCGCTTTCGCATCATCGATGCCACGGCGCCACTCGATCAGGTCTGCGCGGCAACGATCGCTGCGGTCGAGGGCTGCCTTGGCCTCGAACCCGTGACCGCCACGTGAGTTCGCCACCACTGCCACTGTGGTTCGATGCGCCGCGCGCTGAGATCAACGCCGCAATCGTCGCTGAACGTCTCGCGCATGGTTTGTTGATTCACGAAGACCCGGGTGCTGGTGGTCTGATGCTGGTCCGCTGGATCGCACAGCGCGTGAACTGCCGTGAGCCGGTGCGCGCGCCTTGTGGCGAATGCCAGGAATGCCGCTGGATTGCCGCCGACCAGCATCCCGATGTCACGCTGCTCGCGCCCGAAGGCGATTCCACGCAAATTCTCATTCAGTCGGTACGCGATCTCGCGGCTGATCTGGCGCTGACCTCACACGGGCGCGGTTACAAGGTGGCGATCATTGCACCCGCCGAGGCAATGAATGTATTCGCTGCGAATGCGCTGCTGAAAACACTCGAAGAGCCTCCGCGGCGCACGATGGTGTTGTTGGTGACCAGCCAGCCGTCGCGTCTGCTGCCCACGCTGCGCAGTCGATGCTCGCGGTTGCGCCTGACCGGACCTTCGCGTGAAACGGCCGCGAAATATCTCGAATCCGCGCGTGGCGCGGGGCCCTGGATCGAGGCCCTGGCCGCGACCGGAGCCGGGCCTTTTGCCTTGCTAGACGCGGATCCGGCAGTGCTGGCGCAGTTGCGCTCCGACACCATCAGCACCTTGCAGGACATCGGCAGTGGCCATTTGCAGCCGCCCGCGGTCGCCGAACGCTGGGCCAAAGGCGAACTCGCGATACGCCTCTCCTGCCTTGAGAGCTGGGTCACAGATCGCATCCTCGAATCCGCCCCAATCCGCGACGTAACTCACTTGTCAGGGGAGGGTTTGCCACCCAAGATATGTCGCCTATTCGAGTTCTCGGACGCCATTCGCGACATGCGCAAGCTTGCCCACACCTCTTTAAACAAGACCATGGCCGTTGAATCGCTGCTGTGGCGCTGGGCACGTCAATGACCGAACGAACCGGCCGCACCGGCGCCAACAAACCCGGACTCCTGACGCTCACCATCAAGGACAAGAGCGCGCTATATCTCGCCTTCATGCCGTTCGTGAAGAACGGTGGGTTGTTCATTCCCACCAACAGCAATTACCGCCTCGGCGATGAAGTGTTCATGCTGTTGAACCTCATGGGTGAAGACGAAAAGCTGCCCGTCGCGGGCCGCGTCATCTGGCTCACGCCCAAGGGCGCACAGGGCAAACGCACCGCCGGAATCGGCGTGCAGTTCTCCGACCAGGATCGTGGTCAGACCCAGAAGAAGATCGAAACCTATCTGGCCGGCGCGCTCGCCGGCGACAAAGCCACGCACACGATGTAACCGGCTTCCGGGCCCGCCCGGAACCTGGTCGCTGCGCCGATGCGGCCGCTCAGTTCGGCCTGCGCATTGGCAGATTCGAAGTCGTGATCCCGCCCCTGAGCACATACGAATCGAAGCCTCGCTCCGACAGGATGAAAGCCGCTGCGGAGCTGCGCCGCCCCGTGTCGCACACCACCACGTAGGGCATCTTGCGATCGAGCGCATTGAGCTTCAGGCGGACGAAATACAGCGGGATGTTGATCGATCCTTCGATGGCGACGTTCTGGAATTCCGACGGCAGTCGCACGTCTAACCACTGGCCGCGGTTCTGGATGATCTTGAGCGCCTGCACCTCATCGACCCACCGCAGCAGCGGCTCGTGCATGAGGTCGCGGAAGTCCTGCTTGTTCAGCCGCATGAGCACGCCGTCGGAGAGCATGGTGACGGTGGCGTTGCGCTTGGCCTCGGCGATCAGCGCTTCTTCGCCGAACGTTTCTCCCACGGCAAGCTCCGCGAGCTTGATGCCTTTCTGGTTGAGCGGCGATTCGCGCGTCACCAGGCAACGCCCCTGCACGATGGCGTAGAAATAGTCGCCTTCCTCACCTTGTTTGATGACCACTTCGCCGGCGCGATAGGGCGTGCGACTCATGCGCATGAAGATGGCCTGCAGGTTCGCGGGCGGAATGCGATGAAACGCCTTGGTCTGCAACAGCGTGGTCATCCAATCACTGTCTTCATTGCCGCCGCCGAACTGCGCCTGCAGTTCGCCGACTTCATAGTTGCCGGTCTGGTCCCAGGTGATCATGACGTCGAGCAGGTCGGCGTCGATCGCCAGGTAGTCGACGTCTTCCACGGCGCGCGCGCTGACCTTGCGCGGCATGCTCTGGTTGAGCGGCGCGCGCGCATCGGCGCTGCCACCTTCGACCATCGCGACTGTGCGACCGTTTTCGGAGATTTCGACCAGGCCTTTGATGATCCAGATGGTGCGCTTGTCGGCGTCGCCTTCCCTGAAGAGCATGCGACCGGCGGTCATCTGTTTGACGGTGACCTTCTTGGCGAGCGCGTGCAGATTTTCCCGCTTCATTCCTTCGAGCGGGGTCAATGTTCGCAGCAGTTCAACGCTGACTTCACGGGAATCGGCCATGCGGAAATGCTAGCACGCCAACGAGGCGCCTTAAGGGACTGAACGCAGGCTCGACCAGCCAATGTCGGGAGTGAAGCGAGTTCCATACGCTTTCGTGAGTTCTTCGAGTCGCGTGACAACAGCGTCGACACCGCGTTTGCGTGCATACGTGAGCGGCCCGCCGCGAAATGGCGCAAAGCCGGAGCCGAAAATCACGCCGGCATCGACGAGATCCGCGTCGGCGACGATGCCTTCGCGCAGCGCCGCAGCGCACTCGTTGGCGAGCGCCAGAATGAGGCGGTCCTGCAGATCGGCCGGCGGGTCGGCGATCGGGCCGGAATGCTTCACCGCCTTGCCGTCGCGCCACACGTAGAAACCTTCGCCAGTCTTGCGCCCGAGCTTCTTCGCGGCAATCAACGCATCGATGCGTGTCGTGTCCGGCTTCTGCTTGTTCAGGGCGGCTGACACGATGTCACCCACGTGTTTGCACACATCGAGGCCGACGACATCGGCGAGTTCCACCGGCCCCATCGGCATGCCATAGCGCAGCGCCGCTTCGTCGATGATTTCAATCGGGATGCCATCCTGCAGCGCGAACATCGCCTCGTACAGGTAGGGCACGAGCACGCGATTCACGAGAAATCCGGGCGCGCTCTTGCAAGGCAATGGCAGCTTGTCGATCCGGCGAGTGAATGCGATCGCCTTCTGAATTGATTCCTCGCTGCTGGTTTCACCACGAACGATTTCGACCAGCGGCAGCTGGGCCACCGGGTTGAAGAAGTGCAGACCGACCAGCTTGCCGGGATCGGGCAGGCGATCGTCGAGCTGCTCGAGCATGATCGACGAGGTGTTGGAGGCGAGGATGGCACTCGATTTCATGCGCGGTTCCACGCGCGCGAACAATTCGTGCTTGGCGTCCGCGTTCTCGTAGATGGCTTCGATGATCACGTCTGCTCCGGGCACACCGTCGCCGGCGACATCCACGGTCATGCGCGTCATGAGTTCGGCAGCCTTGCCGGCATCCTTGAGACGTTTTTCGAAACCTTCACGCGCGCGCTTCATGGCCGGCTCGATGAACTTGAGCTCGCGGTCCTGCAACGTCACGTTGAGGCCTCGCTGCGCACACCACGCGGCGATGTCGCCGCCCATGACGCCGGCGCCGACTACGTGCACACGCTCCATCGTTGGCTTGGTCTTGCCACCGAGACTCTTGAGCCGCTCCTGCAGAAAGAACACGCGCACCAGGTTGTGCGAGGTTTCGCTGAGGAAGAGTTCGGCAATTGAGCGCGCTTCGGCTTCGTAGGCCGCTTCACCTCGCGCCCCATGATCGACCCACAGATCGATGATGGCGTATGGCGAGGGGTAGTGTTCCTTGCGAGCCTTCGTGCGCACCTGCGCGATGAGCTGCTTTTTCACGAGACCGCGCACCAGCGGCAGCGAGAGGAGGCGGTCGAGCAGCGGCGGCTTGCGCGGCTGCGGTTGGCGATTGATGAGCTCGCGCGCGGCCGCTTCGGCGTCGGCGGGATAAACGAGACGATCGATGAAACCGGCACGCTTCGCCTTGTCGGCTCGCAGCGTCTTTCCGGTGAGCATCATGTCCATGGCGGTGCGCACGCCGGCCCGACGTACAGTGCGCACCGTCCCGCCGAAACCAGGATGAATGCCCAACATTACTTCGGGCAATCCGATGGAAAATTTCTCGCTCTTGACGCCGACGCGATAGCGGCAGGCGAGCGCGAGTTCGAAACCGCCACCCAGGGCAAAGCCGTGAATGATGGCTACCGTGGGGCAGGGCAACGCTTCGAGCCGATCGAGGATCGCCTGCGCGGCGCGCACCATTTCGTAGGCCTGCGTCGTATTAGTGAGCTGCGAGAATTCACGAACGTCGGCGCCGGCGATGAATCCGGAAGCCTTGGCGGAGCGAACCACCAGGCCGCGCGGCGGCGATTGCGCCAACTTCTGCAGATGCGTGTCGAGTTCCAGCAACGCGTCGCGCGACAGCACATTGGTGGAACTGCCGGGTTTGTCGAAGCTGAGCCACGCGATTCCGTCGGCATCGGTTTGGAGCGCCCAGGCGCAAGGAGTAGTTGGCATGACGTCGAGGATCAGGCGACGGCGGTTTGCGACGCGACGACGCGGCGTACGTTGAAGTCGCACAGCACCGGGCGATGGTCGGACCACCGCACGTCGGGCACTTCGAAGTGCGTGATCTCGATTTCCTTGCTCACCAGCACGAAGTCGAGCTCGATGCGCGGGATACGCGCCGGAAATGACGGTACGTTCTTCTCGTTGGCGCTGCGCAAGCCGGCGGCGCGCATGAACAGATAGATCTCGTCCGTGCCCCAGAAAGTGTTGAAGTCACCCGTGACGATGACCGGCTTGTGTGACTTGGCGATGAGGTCGTGCAGGTAGCGCAACTGGTATTGGCGATGTCGATATTTCAATGCCAGGTGAACGAGGAAGATGCAGACATCATCGAGCTCGAGCTCGATGATGAGACGCTTGATGCCGGTGTCGAAGTAGTGGAAACGTTCGCCTTCGACGCGCGGTGCCGCCAGGAATGCGTTGCCTTGCTTGCGCACGATGGGCATGTGGTTGTTGATCGAACTCTTGCCGTACTTGCACTCGTAGGTGGTGTAGTGCCCGAGCGCGTCGGCGATGTGCTGTGCCTGGTTGCGCAGGCCGCTGCGGATCGAACCCATGTCGACCTCGATGAGCCCGACTATGTCCGGATCTTGCGCCTTGACGAAGCTCGTGATGCCGTCGAGAACCTTGCGGCTGGATCGTAGATAGCCGGCGCCCGGGAACGGCAAATGGAAGGCTGGTCCAATGCCCGTGGCGTAGCGAATGTTGTATACGAGCAGGCGCAAGCGGATTGATGCTAACGTTGCGGCGCACAAATGTGGAGAGGGCGCGCAACTTCCGCGTCTAAACTACACTCATGGCCAGCTTTTGGATCGGTCGACATGTCACAAAACAATCCAATTAGATTGTTCGTCACCCACGCGTGGGACACATCCGACGAGTATCTGCGGATATTCGAGTATCTCGAGAGTGCCCGGAACTTCTTTTACAAGAACCTGTCGGCCCCCGACAAGGCGCCGGCGGGTGGCAAAGACGCCGATCGCGAAGAATTCCGGCGACAGATGGCGCAAGCCGAGTGCGTCATCGCGCTTCCGGGTCTATACGCCAAACAAAGTGAATTGCTGCTCTTCCAGCTGGCCTTCGCCAAGGCCTCCGACAAACCAGTGATCCTCATGCGACCGTTCGGCGCGAACGCCGTGTTGCCCAAGGAAATCACCTCGCTGTCGGATCAGGTCGTCGATTGGGACGGGCGGGCGCTCGTGGATGCGGTCAAGGGCCAGGCCCGCCACGAAGAATCCAATCGCTGGGACACGATCGAATTCAAGCTCGACTAACTAGTCAGTCAGCCTTCGGCGGCGAACAGCTGCACGACGGCGGCACTGTTCTGCGAAGGCAGCGGCAGCTCGAGCTCCTGCTGGCGGGTCATGCGGCAGAACATGCGCACGATGAGCGCCGCCTGCGATTCCGCTTCTTCGTTCGACATCTTGCGAATGGTGGCGCGCACCGCGTCTTCACCACGCAACGGCCGTTCGCGCTGCATCGCGTTGCTCAACTCGAGAAATTGCAGGCGCAGATCGCGCGGCACGTCATCCGGTTCGATATTGGCCAGGCACTGACGCCACGCGCCGTTGAGGCGGTCCTTGATGGCGCCCGCGCGGGCGAGCAGAAGCGTGGCTGATTCGAGCCGATCGTATACACGCGACATGAGTTGCTTCGTTATCGCTCGGCAAACGGCGCGAGTCCCTATCTGCGTCGCAAACCTGACGTAACGCCTTAGTATTAGTTGTAACGGCGACCCTGATCCGTCAATGGCGTACGACGCAAATATAGCGCGACATCTCGCAAATGCAACGGGAAAAATGTGGGCGCCGGCGACGCCAAGCCAGTCCCGAGCACATGACGCCTAGCAAAACCAGCGTGGAGAGATCGATCGAACCACCTCCACCATGGCTTTTCGGTGACGTTGGGGTCGGAGTCGGCGTTGGTGTCGGGGTGGGAGTCGCCGCTCCAGGCGTAGGTCCGGAGGTGACCGCAGAGGCGCACGGAGTGCTTCCCGCCGTCGGCGGCGCCGTGGTGCTGGCGCGGTTGGATTCGACTTGTATGTCAGCCGAGTCGATCCGGTCCAGGCTGTCGGTGACCGTAAGTCGCACGGTAATCGAGCCCGAACTGGGGGCGATGACCGTCGCGATTGGTGTGTTGGCGCCCTGAATCGTCGGCGGATTGGTAGCGGGAACGGTCACGATCCACGCGTAGCTGGCGACAGCCCTGCCGCAGGCCGCGGCACTGGCCGATGCGTTCAGGGCCACGTTCTGGCCGGCCGCCACGTTGGACGGCAATGTCACCGCGGCGATAGGCCGGTCCGCGGCCTCAACCGAACCTGCGGCATTGGCCATGCCGGCGCCGCAAGTGGCGGTCGTGCACAGGCATTGCGCCAGCTGAAAATCCTGGTCATCTACCGGTACGTGACAGACCGTAGTGATGGACGGATCGTCGGCGACCGTGGTGGGGAAGGGCCGTGCTCCTTCACGTAGTCGCGCCAGCAGCTGGATGGTGGAAAGGTTGGCGTTCCGCGACAGCATGAGCGCCGCGATGCCCGAGACGATGGGCGCGGAGAAACTCGTGCCGAGGTTGCTGTTGATCTGGTCGGTGAAGGTGTACGCGCCTGGCACCGTCGCACCATTGTTCGAGGTGGTATCGAGGGAGAACAGACAGGGTCCACCGTTGATGTTCACGCAGTTGCCGCCGGGGGCCGCCAGCGTGACTTCGGTTCCGAGACTGCTGAAACCCACCTTGCTGCCGGCGTGGCGAATCGCAGCGACTGCGGCCACTCCGGGACAATTGGCGGGCGACGACACCACGGTGCCTTCGTTGCCGGCGGAAATCACCAGAAGTACCTTGCGCGCGGTGAGCTCGTCGATGACGTCGCGGTAGGAGGGCTCGCAAACGCCGGAACCGCCGAAGCTGACGTTGAGGATGCGAGCCGGGGTCGGGTTGTCGGTGGCTCCCGGGACATGCAGTCCGGCCGCCCAGCGCATGCCGGCGAGGATGTCGCTGTCGATACCGCCGCACTTGCCGAGCACGCGCACCGGCAGGATGAACGAATTCCAGTCGAGACCGGCCACGCCGGCGGAGTTGTTAGTCAGCGCACCGATCATGCCGGCCACGCGTGTCCCGTGCCACGAACTCGCGGAGGTGTCGCAATTGTTGTAGAGGACGTTCGTCTTGTCGGTCGCATCGATCCAGTCGCCAGGATCGGAGGGGTCCGAATCGCGCGCATCGCCATCGTTGGACATGTGCATGGCACCGACGAAATCGAATCCGGGCAGCAGCTTGCCGCCACGATCGGCGCGACCGAGGTCCGGATGGTCGTACAGCACCCCGGTATCGAGCACGGCGACCACCACGCCGGTGGACCCGATCTCGCGGTCCCAGGCGCCGATTGCATTGATCGCGGATACCTCGGCGTCCTTCAAGTACCACTGGTTGACGAACAAAGTGTCGTTCGGGTTGGTGGCGTGCGGGAATCGCCGGTGATCGATCGCCACGTATTGAACGGCGGCATCGGCACGCAGGCGCTCGAGCGTCTGGGCGGCAGTGGCGTCGCCGAGCGCCACAGTGCTGGCCAGCAGCGTGTCGGAAATTTCCCGTTTGAGACTCAGTGTGAGCCCGGTGCGCTTGGCGAGCGCCGCGGCGCGATCTGTGCCGTTCGCGAGTTTGGCGATCGCGGCGCCGACGCCGTCCTTGCGCAGCTTCACGATGACTTGGAGGTTGGGCGCGGCATCCGCGCCAGAGGCTCGAGTCTCATGCGTCACTGGATTGTGTTCGGCATCGGCCAAGACTGGCGACGTGGTGAGCGTCGCCATGGTGAGACCGGTCAGGAGAACTGCAGCCTTCAGCGAGCCCATGAGGAAGATTCCCGACTGACGCCACAACGTGGCTACTGGGATTCTGTGGTGACTGAAGGGCAAAAGGGTTCCTGGATATCCAGGACCGGAACGCAGGCCGCAGAAACATCGTACTACGCATAATGTATATTATGGTGAATGCCATACCTATATATGGGCCATGGCGGCTGTTGCCTCGCGCAATTGCGTCCCGCATTCTCGCCGCACATCTCGTGGGGGGATCTGAATGTTCACATCGCGACAACCGCTCGCATGGCTTGCGGTCGGGCTCATGGGGGGGATTTCCTGTTTGAACGCCAACGCCGCTGAGTCGCCGTACGCGCGACTCGAGTCGCTCGACAAGCGCTTCGATGCGCTGATCGCGCCGGACACCAAGATCGAAAAGATCGCCGACGATCTGAAGTGGTCGGAAGGGCCCCTGTGGGACGCGAAAACCAGCTCCCTGCTCTTCTCGGACATCCCGAACAACGTGGTCATGCGGTGGAACGCGGACAAGGGCGTGTCGCGCTTCCTGGAGCGCAGCGGCTACACAGGTGCCGCGCCCTTCACCGGACGTGAGCCCGGCTCCAATGGCCTTACCTTCGATCCTCAGGGCCGTCTGACTCTGTGCCAGCACGGTGACCGGCGCATCTCGCGGCGCGAGGCCGACGGCACCATGGTTCCGGTGGCGGTCGGTTACCAAGGCAAGAAGCTCAACAGCCCGAATGATCTCGTCTACGACAACCACGGCGCGCTCTATTTCACCGACCCGCCTTTTGGTCTGCCGGGGACATTCACGGACCCGAAGAAGGAACTGACTTTCAACGCGGTCTTCCGGGTCGCGAAGGACGGGACGATCAGCACGGTCGTGACCGAACTCGAAGCACCCAACGGTCTCGGCTTCTCGCCGGATTTCAAGACGCTGTACGTCGCCAACGCGACCGCGAAGGAGCCCATCTGGAAGGCTTATGCCGTGAAGGCGGATGGCAGCCTCGACAAAGGTCGACTATTCGCGGAGGCCCGGAGCTACGTAAAAGAGGGTGATGGCGTTCCTGACGGGCTCAAGGTCGACATTCACGGCAACGTATTCGCCACCGGTCCCGGAGGCGTGCACGTTTTCGCACCGGATGGCACGCGGCTCGGCCGCATCATCACGGACGTACCGACGGCGAACGTGGCGTTCGGCGAGGACGGATCGACCCTGTTCATCACCGCCAACCATCGCGTGCTGCGCATGCGCACGCTGACCAAGGGCATGCCGCTGCCGGTTGGAAAATAGTTTCTTCACGAGGGGATTCCATGATTTCACGCCGACCATTGATCGGTTCGATTGCCGTCATTCTCACCGCGCTGTGCATGACCGTCAGCGCCACCGCCGCCCAAAAGGCGCGCGTGTTGATCTATTCCGGCAGCACGGGTTTTCGCCACGACTCCATTCCCGCCGCCGTCGAGGCGGTGAAGACGATGGCAATCAAGGCGGGCTACGGTGTCGACGCCACCGAAGATCCCGAGGTGTTCACCGCCGAGAAGCTCAAGGGTTACAAGGCGCTGGTTCTCGTCAGCACCACCACCGATCCCAAAAAGCCTGAATCGGAATGGTTTGTCGGTGCGCGCCGCGATGCGCTGCAGGGCTTTCTCAAGGACGGCAAGGGCATCGTCGGCCTGCATGCCGCCGGCGACTCGCACTATCACTGGGGCTGGTACGGCCAGATGATCGGCGGGTATTTCGAACGCCATCCGAAGGGCACACCAAAGGGAGTATTGACCGTGGTGGATGCCAAGCATCCCGCCACCGCCAAACTACCCAAGACCATCGAGCGCAACGACGAGTGGTACTACTACAAGGACTTCAATCCGACGATGCGCGTGCTCGTCACGGTGGATCCGGCGACCATCGGCGATG
>JBDTSV010000056.1:0-12466 GCA_039930985.1 Pseudomonadota bacterium | reverse complement strand
CGACGGCAGCGTGCAGATCCGTTGGTGGACTGATGGGGAGGGCGGACATTTCTCGGTGCGGGATACTGGCCCCGGAATTTCCGCCGAGCACCTGCCGCGCCTGACGGAACGTTTTTACCGCGTCGATCCGGGCCGGTCGCGCGACACCGGCGGTTCGGGCCTGGGCCTGGCCATCGTCAAACATGCGCTGCATCGTCACGGCGGGCGGCTGGAGATCGAGAGCAGCGAGGGCCGCGGCAGCACCTTCACCTGTCATTTTCCGCGTGAGCGCGTGCTCGAGCGCCGCGTGGCGGCGAGCGCCTGAGCCTGTCATGAAGCCGTCACCCATATCTAACAAACTGCGCGGCCATTGCCCGCGCCGAGCACCCTGAGGTCGCCATGGAAACCGCCGATCTTTCCCACCACATTTCGCGCCGTTTCAACGAAGACCTGGAGCGCGTGCGCAACAAAGTGCTCACCATGGGCGGCATGGTCGAACAGCAGCTGGCGAATGCGGTTACCGCGCTCATCGAAGGCGACAGCAATCTCGGCGTGTCAGTGGCGCGCGATGATTTCAAGGTCAATGGCATGGAAGTGTCCATCGACGAGGAGTGTTCGCGCATCCTCGCCACGCGCGCGCCGGCTGCCGGCGACCTGCGCGTGATCGTTGCCATCATCAAGACCATCACCGACCTCGAGCGCATTGGCGACGAAGGCGAGAAGATCGGCTACATCGCCTCGCGGCTCGCCACCATGGAGCGCCCCGCGGACAAGTATCGCGAGATCAAACATCTCGGCCGCATCGTCTCCGAGATGGTGCACCAGGCGCTCGACGCCTTCGCGCGCATGGATGCCGACGCCGCACTGCGCGTGGCGCGCCAGGACCGGGTGGTCGATGAGGAATACGAGGCCATCCAGCGCCAGTGCATCACTTTCATGATGGAAGACCCGCGCAGCATCCGCCGCGCGCTCGACGTCATGTGGATCGTGCGGGCGCTCGAACGCATCGGCGATCACGCCAAGAACATCTGCGAATACGTGATCTACATGGTGCATGGCAAAGACGTGCGCCATACCAAGCTCGAAGACGTGGAGCGCGACATGCGCGACCGCGCCTCGGGGGTGTAAGCAGCACTCAGCGCCGCGGGTTCGCAAGGTCGCAAACTACTTGCGCTCCTCGAGCGCAAGAGACTAACTTCCTGGCGTAGCCTCGCGGAGCGCTTTTCTGAAGACACTTTCCTCGTGGCGATTCGCCATCGTGCTGGCATGCCTGTTCGCCGCCATGCGCGCGGTCGGCGTCCTCGGGCCCGGAAGCCTGCGCTGGTTGTTGCCACTCGGCTTCGTGCTCATGGCGCTCCTGCCTTTCGCCTTGCTCGACAGCGCCGGTCGGCGCGACATGGGCCTCAAGCTGCCGGCGCAGCCGCGCATCTACCTGGTCGCCGTGCTGGCGGGTGCGGCCGCGGCGCTAGTGTGCTTCGCGCTGGGTTACGGACTCTATGGCCCTGGCGCCGACAACTGGTTTGTCTCGATCGCGAGCAGCTACCGGCGGACCATGGATACCACCGGCTGGTCGGTGATGCGCCTGCACCTGGTGTTCACCGTGCCGGCGGTGATTTTCAGCCCCATCGGCGAAGAGATCTTCTTTCGCGGCTACCTGCAACAGGCGCTCGAGCAGCGCTTCAGCCCGAGGGTGGCAACGCTTGCGGAGTGCGCCGCCTTTGGCGCCGTGCATCTCTGCCATCACGGCCTGCTGCTGACCGCGGCGGGCGTGAGCATCCGTCCCGTGTCCGGAGTGATCTGGATGGCGCTGATGTTCTGCACGGCGCTGGTGTTCGCCAGGCTGCGCAGCGCCAGCGGCTCATTGCTCCCGGCCATGCTTGCGCACGCCTTGTTCAACCTCTGCATGAACGCGACGATTTTCATTTTTCTGTGGCGTTAGCGGATTCGCTATAGTCCGCAACCATGTTCGACCGTCGACAGAAGATCAATCTGGTCTGTGCGCTGGTTTGCGCCGGGATGTTTGGCTACGCCCTCTACGCCGAGAAGTATCTCGGCTACGTGCCCTGTCCGCTGTGCATGTTCCAGCGTGTGTGCATCGTCGCGCTGGGATTGGTGTTCCTGGTCGCGGCGCTGCATCGCGCGCGCTACGGCGGGGCCGTCGTCTATGGCGTGCTGGTATTCCTTGCAGCCGGTGCCGCGACCTGGGTCGCCGGCCGCCACGTGTGGGTCCAGCACCAGCCGCCCGGCACCGTGCCCTCCTGCGGCGCACCGCTCGACAACCTCTTGCAGATGTTTCCGCTGCTCGAAGTCATTCGCAAGGTCATGACGGGTGGCGGGGAGTGCGGGGTCATCGACTGGCGAATGCTCGGCATCTCGATGCCGGGGTGGGTGCTGATCGCCGCGGTCACCCTGGGGCTGGCCGGCATCCTGAACAACATCGTCTATCCGGTGCGGGTACGGCGCTAGGCCCTATCAACTAGAAGAACAAGCCACCAGCCAGCCAGGCGAGCGCGGCGATGGCGCCCGACGCTGGAATGGTCACCAGCCAGGCCACGACGATGTTGCTAGCCGTGCCCCAACGCACCGCCGATGATCGCTGCGCGGCACCGACGCCGATGATGGCGCCCGTGATCGTGTGGGTGGTCGACACGGGAATGCCGAAATAGGTGGCGAGGAACAGCGTGATGGCACCGCCGGTTTCAGCGGCGCAGCCGCCGACCGGCTTCAACTTGGTGATGCGCTGACCCATGGTCTTCACAATGCGCCAGCCGCCGAACATCGTGCCGAAGCCGATCGCGAGGAAGCAGCTCACGACCACCCAGGCCGGCAAATGATCTTTCGTCGTGACACCGCCGGCAATCAACAGCAGCCAGATGATGCCCATGGTCTTTTGCGCATCATTGCCGCCGTGGCCCAGGCTATAGGCCGCCGACGACACCAGCTGCAGCCTCCGGAACCACTTGTCCACTCGGCGCGGTGTCTGGCGGAAGAAGATCCACGAGAACGCCAGCATGAACAGCGAGCCGAGCAACATGCCGAGCAGCGGCGAGACAAAGATGAAGGTCGCAGTCTTGATTATGCCGGGCGCAAGCAGCGGCGCCGTGCCCGAGGCGGCCAGCGCGGCCCCGATCATGCCGCCGATCAGCGCATGGGAAGAGCTCGACGGGATGCCGTAGTACCAAGTAATCAGGTTCCACGAGATGGCGCCGATGAGCGCACCGAAAATCAACCGGTTGTCGACGAACGAGGGATCGATGATGCCCTTGCCGACAGTGGCCGCGACGGTGAGCTTGAAAAAGAGAACCGCAACGACGTTGAAGAACGCCGCCCACAGCACGGCCTGCCAGGGCTTGAGCACGCCGGTCGAGACGACCGTGGCGATGGAGTTCGCCGCATCATGAAAGCCGTTCATGAAGTCGAATGCCAGCGCCAGCACCACGAGCAGTATCAGCGTCAGTGAGACTGAGCCTGGATCCATGAGAGTTGCGCTGGACCTTGGATCAGGAGTTTTCGAGAACGACGCTTTCGATCACGTTGGCGACGTCCTGGCACTTGTCGGTCGCCGATTCGAGCAGTTCGTACACAGCCTTGAGCTTGATGAGCTGGCGCACGTCCTGTTCATTGCGAAACAGCTCGGAAATCGCGCCGCGCATGACCTTGTCGGCGTCGGACTCGAGCTTGTCGATTTCCTGACAGATCTTGAGGATCGCCGGGGCGTCGGCCATCGATGCCATGAGGCCGACCGCCGACTGCACGCGTTCGGAACAGCGCAGGACCAGCTCTGCCAGCTGCGTGGCTTCGGGCGTGACCTTCTGGATGTCATACAGCACCAGCGACTCGGCGGTGTCCTGGATCAGATCCAGCACGTCATCCATGCGCGATATCAACCGATGGATGTCATCGCGATCGAAGGGCGTGACAAAAGTGGTGTGCAGAAGCTGCACAGTTTCGTGCGTGATGCGGTCGGCGCCGTGTTCGGCGTCTTCGATTTCCTTGATGCGCGTGGCGCGGTCTTTCTGATCGTCGTAGTGGCGCAGCACATCGGCCAGCGCCACCGCGCCTTCGACGATGAGCTTCGCGTGACCGTCGAACAGACTGAAGAAGCGCCCCTCGCGAGGCATGAGACGCGAGATGAAGTTCATTTTTTTCGGCCGACCCGGGAATTCAGGCGCGGAGTTTAGAGGGTCGAAGCTGCGCTGTCACAAAACCGTAGCCGGCGACTCCGGAAGATGCTCAGGCGAGCATTTCCTTCAATGCATTCAGGTAGATGCGGTGCAGACGGTCGATGTCGGCGACGTTCACGCTCTCGTTGACCTTGTGAATCGTTGCGTTGATGACGCCGAGCTCGACGACCTGCGAGCCAAGCGTGGCGATGAAGCGCCCGTCCGAGGTTCCACCACCCGTGGAGAACTTCGGGCGAATTCCGGTTTCAGCTTCGATGGCGCGGGTCACGCCTGCCGACAGGTCGCCAGGCGCGGTGTAGAAAGGCTCGCCGGAGATGTACCACTCGAGCGTGAAGCGCACGCCATGCTTCTTGAGAATGTCTTCGACGATGGTCTTGAGACCGTCGATGGTCTGCACCGGCGAGTAACGCAGGTTGAAGCGCGCCTTGAGCTCGCCCGGGATCACGTTCGGCGCGCCAGTGCCGGCATTGAAGTTCGAGATCTGGAAGCTCGTGGGCTGGAAATGCTCGTTGCCCTTGTCCCAGACACGCGCGGTCAGTTCGGCGAGTGCCGGCGCGAAAGTGTGCACCGGGTTCTCGGCAAGCTGCGGGTAGGCGATGTGCCCCTGAACGCCGTGCACCGTGAGTCGCCCTGACAGTGAGCCGCGGCGGCCAATCTTGATGGTGTCGCCGAGCTGATGCTCGCTCGAAGGTTCGCCGACGATGCACCAGTCGATTTTCTGCCCGCGTTCGCGCAGCGTTTCCACCACTCTCTTGGTGCCATCGACCGAAGGTCCTTCCTCGTCGCTGGTGATCAGGTAGGCAATGGTGCCCTTGTGCTTCGGGTGCGCCTTCACGAAGTCTTCGGTGGCGGTCACCATGGCGGCCAGCGCGCTTTTCATGTCAGCGGCGCCGCGACCAAACAGCAATCCGTCACGGACCGCAGGCTTGAACGGGTCGGTCTTCCATTCCTCGAGCGGGCCGGTGGGCACCACGTCGGTGTGCCCGGCGAAGCAGAGCACCGGTCCAACCTTGCCGCGCGTCGCCCAGAAGTTGTCCACGTTCCCATAACGCAGGTTTTCAATGTTGAAACCGGCCTCGGCGAGGCGACGCGTCATGACTTCCTGGCAGCCCTGGTCGGCTGGGGTCACGGAGTTGCGCGCGAGCAGATCGAGCGTGAGATCGACGGAGGCTGACATCGGAGCGCGTTATACGGAACTGGGCCTGCAGCAGCAAGGAGTTTTATGACGGTTACGTGAAAACCGGGTCAATGAAATATTCCCGCAACCTTGCAGTCATAAATTGCCGCCCGTCACAACCGGAGGCAATACACCGTGACTCGCAAAATCCTGATTTCTTCGCTCGCGGCCAGCGTCGTCTGCGCCCTCAGCGTCAACGCGCAGGCTCAGTCGGCGCGCGATTCCATCAATATCGTTGGTTCTTCGACGGTTTATCCGTTCACTACGACGGTCGCCGAGCAGTTTGGCCGGGCCGGCAAGTTCAAGACCCCGAAGGTCGAGAGCACCGGCACCGGCGGCGGACTCAAGCTCTTCTGTAACGGCGTCGGTCCGCAGTATCCCGACATCGCCAATGCGTCTCGCCGCATCAAGCCGGCGGAGCTTGCCACCTGTGCGCAAAACGGCGTCAAGGAAGTCGTCGAAATCAAGGTCGGCTACGACGGCATCGTGCTGGCGCAGAACAAGACCGGCGCATCACTGAACGTCACGCGCAAGGATGTGTACCTGGCGCTGGCGAAGACCGTTCCGGATCCGGCGAATCCGAGCACGCTGATCCCGAACCCGTACACCACCTGGAAGGATGTCAACAAGACACTGCCGGCCGCGAAGATCGAAGTGCTCGGCCCGCCGCCGACCTCCGGCACGCGCGATTCGTTTGCCGAGCTCTACATGGAAGCAGGCTGCCGCACCTTCGCCTGGCTCAACGCCCTGCGTGATCAGGACGAGCCGCGCTTCAAGCGCGCCTGCGACAGCATCCGTGAAGACGGCGCGTACATCGAAGCCGGCGAGAACGACAACCTCATCGTGCAGAAGTTAGGCGCCAACAAGGATGCGGTGGGTGTATTCGGCTACAGCTTCCTCGAGGAAAACCTCGACAAGCTGAAGGGCGCGATCGTCGATGGTGTCACCCCGACGTTCGAGACGGTTGCCTCGGGCAAATATCCCGCCTCGCGCCCACTGTTCATCTACGTGAAGAAAGCGCACGTCAAGGTGATCCCGGGCATCGAGGAATTCATCGCCGAGTACACCAGCGAGAAGGCGCTGGGCGAGGAAGGATATCTCGCCGACAAGGGCCTGATTCCTCCGGCCAAGTCCGAGATCGGCAAGATCCGCGACGACGCCAAGGCATTGAAGCCCGTCAAACTCTAACCGGCTTGTGGTGCGCGGAGCTTTCCGCTCCGTGCGCCGTCACCGGTTCCACGTATGACAAACGCAATTCAGAAATAGCTAGAGAACAACACATCATGAAACGCAATCTCATCTCACTGGCCGTCGCCGGCGCCATCTTCGGCGCCGCGGCGCTCGCCCCGGTGCCCGCGTTCGCGCAAAGCGCCGATATCGAGGCGCTCAAGGCGCAGTTGGCAGCTCTCTCGGCGAAGATAGACCAGCTCGAAAAGGCGCAGACCCAGACGAAAAAGACGGTCGACGAGGCGCAGGCCACGGCCGACCACACCGCCGACGTCGTCGCGCAAGGCAACGCGCGCCTGTCGTTCAATGGTGACCTGCGTTACCGCAACGAATCCTTCGAGGTGCAGTACGTTGATCGAAATCGCCAGCGCGACCGCATCCGCGCCCGCCTCAACGCGATGTTCCGCGTCAACGACACGCTCACCGGCCAGTTCGCCATCACCACGGGCAGCACGGATCCCCGCTCTGGCAACCAGACGATGGACGGACAGAATGCACGCAAGGATTTCGACCTCGACCTCGCGTATGTCACCTGGGCGCCGAACGCTGCCTTGAAAGTCACGGCCGGCAAGCAGAAATACGGCTGGACGCGTTCACCTGGCCTGTTCTACGACAGCGACGTGAATCCGGAAGGCATCTCGGTCAACTACGCGACGGGTAACTTCTTTGCCGCCACGTTTTATGACTGGCTCGCGGAGCGCGCCTTGTCGTTCGGCAACACGACCGCCACCACCAACACGGACTCGATCATGTTCGGCGCGCAGGTCGGTTATAAGATTCCGTTCTCCGACTCCGTGAAGCTGACGGTGGCCGCTTCGTATTTCAACTTCGACGGCGTGCAGGGATACAACCCGCTGTTCGGTGGTTCCTCGTTCGGTAACACGACCACCACCACGGGATGCAGCCGTACGCTCGCGGCCGGAACCGCCTGCCTGCTGTCCGACTACGACATCATGGAAGTGTTTGGTGACCTGACGACATCGGTGAATGGCAAGCCTCTGCGCTTCTTCATGGACTACGCACAGAACACGGCGGCGGAAGTGAACCCGACGGCGGGTGAGAAGTTAGACACCGCGTACTCGGCGGGCGTCAGTTACGGCGCCGCCTCGGCGGTCAAGGGCACCTGGGAACTCGGACTGCTCTATCAGCAGGTCGAGAAGGACGCGTTGTTCGGCCAGTTGCTCGATTCGGACTTCGGCGACGGCAACACCGACACCAAGGGCTTCGCCTTGCGCGGCGGCTACACGGTCGCCCGCAACTGGACTCTCAATGCCACCCTGTTCCTGAACGACCTCTCGAACGACGTCCCGCAGTCGGTCACGGTATTCAACGAGGGCACACCGGCACCGTATGACACGACCGTAATCAATGGCATCTTTGATCGTGATTACAAGCGCTTACAGCTGGATCTGAACTTCAAGTTCTAAGTCCTGCATCGCGGTGACACGGACGTCGCCGCAGTGTTTTCACGAAGCCGTAACAAAGCGGCGTTAAACAGAGGAGCCCGCACAGCCGGATACCGGCTGCGCGGGCTCGCGACCTGCCAGGAAACCGATAAACACGTATGACTCCGGCGGCCTTACTGATTGCCCTGACCCTGTTGTCCGTGGGCGCGTTCTGGATCGGAAAGACGCGCTCACTCGCCCTGGTTGGCGGCAGTCGCGGCGTCCGTCACCTGCATTCGCTGCCGGGTCACTACGGACTCATGACGGCGTTGTGGTGCGCATTGCCGGCGCTCGCGGTCATCGGGCTCTGGCTGGCTTTTCAGGACGCCATCATCCTGCGGCTGATTACCGATCATCTGCCGGCCGGCGTGCGTGACCTGCCAGCGAACGATCTGTCGCTGGTCATGAATGACGTCCGCAATCTGGTCGCGGGCAACGTACCGGCAGCGACCGTCAGCGAGGCCGTGCGTGCGGCTTCCGCCGAGTACCTGCAACTGCGCGGCATCAGCCGCATGGCGCTCACCGTGCTGGTCATGGTGATGTCGATCGTGGCGGTGATCGTGATTCGCTCGCGTATCACTGCCGAGCTGCGCGCGCGCAATACCGTCGAACGCGTGATCGAGTGGCTGCTGATCGGGTGCTCGACGATCGCGGTCTTCACGACCATCGGCATCGTCGCCTCGGTGGCCTTCGAGGCCTTCCGTTTCTTCTCGATCATCTCGCCCATCGATTTCCTCTTTGGGACCTCGTGGAGCCCACAGATGGCCATCCGCGCGGACCAGGTGGGTTCTTCGGGTTCATTCGGTGCCGTACCGCTGTTTGCCGGCACGGCGCTCATTTCCTTCATCGCCATGGTCATCGCCGTGCCCATCGGGCTGTTCTCGGCTATCTACCTGGCCGAATACGCCCACCCGCGATTCCGCACCTTCGCCAAGCCCCTTCTCGAAGTGCTGGCGGGTGTTCCGACGGTCGTCTATGGATTCTTCGCCGCATTGACCATTGGTCCCGCGTTACGCGGCTGGGGCGAGAGTCTCGGTCTCAACGTCGCCTCGGAGAGTGCGCTCGCGGCCGGCTTCGTCATGGGCATCATGATCATCCCCTTCGTTTCCTCGCTGGCCGACGACATGATCAGCGCAGTGCCGCAGTCGTTGCGCGACGGCGCCTACGCGCTCGGCGCGACGCGATCGGAAACCATCAAGCAGGTGGTGATGCGCGCTGCGTTGCCCGGTATCGTTGGTGGAGTGTTGCTGGCCGTGTCGCGCGCCATCGGCGAGACCATGATCGTGGTCATGGCGGCGGGACTCGCCGCCAACCTCACCGCCAATCCCCTCGAGGCGGTGACCACGGTCACCGTCCAGATCGTGACCTTGCTGGTCGGCGACCAGGAGTTCGACAGCCCGAAGACGCTCGCGGCGTTCGCGCTCGGCCTGGTGCTGTTCCTCGTCACACTGGCGCTCAACGTGATCGCGCTGCATGTCGTCAGGAAATACCGTGAACAATACGAATAAGCCGCGCCACACGCCGCAGGAGACTCAAGAGATCGTCGCGCGCAGCCTGCGGCGGCGCTATTGGGCCGAGCGGCGCTTCCGCGCTTACGGCTTCGCCGCGGTCACCGCGGGCATGGCGTTCCTGGTTTACCTGTTTTTCGTGATTTTCTCGAATGGCCTGGGCGCGTTCCAGCAGACGCAGCTGAAGCTGCCGATTTACTACGACCCGCAGGTCATCGACCCATCGGGCAATCGCAACGTGGAGGAGCTGCGGGCCGCGGACTACCCAGCCGTGATTCGCGCCGCGCTCAAGGCCAGGTTCCCGGAAGTCGAGGGGCGCGTGGCCACGCGCGAACTGACGCGTCTGGCGAGCGGCAGCGCGGCCTTCGATCTGCAGAAGCGAGTCGTCGCGGATCCCGCTTTGATCGGCACCACCGAAGAGCGCTGGATACTCGCCAGTGATGCCGTGGATCTGCTGCAGAAAGGGCACATCGATCGCAACCTGCCCGAAGCGGAGCGGCCGCTCTCGGACCAGCAGCTCGCCTGGATCGACCAGTTGCGCGCCGACGGCGCGCTGGCGCTGAAGTTCAACAGGACCTTCGTGACCGGCGGCGATTCGCGCGAGCCGGAAAACGCCGGCATCTGGGGCGCGGTGGTCGGCTCCTTCTTCATGCTGGCGTTGACGCTGCTGCTGTCGTTTCCGATCGGCGTCGCGACGGCTGTCTACCTCGAGG
This sequence comes from Pseudomonadota bacterium, assembly GCA_039930985.1. Lineage (GTDB taxonomy): Bacteria > Pseudomonadota > Gammaproteobacteria > Steroidobacterales > Steroidobacteraceae > CADEED01. The sequence continues at coordinate 2,233 of JBDTSV010000056.1, read as the reverse complement.
AGTTCGCGCATCGCAATCGCTGGACCGATCTCATCGAGGTGAACATCAACAATCTGGCCGCAGTGCCGTCGATCGTCTTCGGCCTGCTGGGACTCGCGGTGTTCATTGGCTTCTTCGGCCTGCCACGATCGGCGCCGCTGGTGGGCGCGATGGTGCTCACGCTGCTGACGCTGCCGACCATCATCATCGCGTCGCGCGCGGCTCTCAAAGCCGTGCCGCCGTCGATTCGCGAGGCCGCGCTCGGCATGGGCGCCTCGAAAATACAGATGGTGGCGCACCACGTGTTGCCGTTGGCGATGCCCGGGATGCTCACCGGCACCATCATTGGCATGGCGCGCGCGCTCGGCGAGAGCGCTCCTCTTCTCATGATCGGCATGGTCGCGTTCATCGTCGACATTCCCAAGGGAGTCACTGACGCCGCCACCGCTTTGCCGGTGCAGGTCTATCTGTGGTCGGACAGTCCGGAACGCGGTTTCGTCGAGAAAACTTCGGGCGCGATCATCGTGCTGCTGATCTTTCTCGTGGTCATGAATACCACCGCGGTAATCCTTCGTAAACGATTTGAACGACGTTGGTGAAAATATGGAAGCGGCACAAGTGGAACGAGCTGGTATCAACCTGAAGCCGAGTAGCCGGACATCGGAACCGCCGTCGGTGCCGGAAAACGTCGAGGCCGGCAAGACCGTCGGCAACATCGTCGTCGACGATCCGATCTTCAGCTGCCGCGACGTCGACGTGTTCTACGGCGAGAAGCAGGCCATCAAGAAGCTCGGCATCGACATCGGCAAGAACCAGGTGCTGGCGATGATCGGCCCCTCTGGCTGCGGCAAGTCGACCTTTCTTCGTTGCCTCAACCGCATGAACGACACCATTGTCGGTGCGCGCGTCGAGGGATCGATCCTGCTCGATGGCAAGGACATCCACGACAAGAAACAGGACGTGGTCCAGCTACGCGCACGAGTGGGCATGGTGTTCCAGAAGCCGAATCCATTTCCCAAGTCCATTTATGAAAACGTTGCCTATGGCCCACGCATCCACGGGCTCGCCGGCGATCGCGTCGAGCTCGACGAAATCGTGCACAGCTCCCTGCAGCGCGCCGGCCTGTGGGAAGAAGTCAAAGACCGGCTCGCGCAGCCTGGCACTTCGTTGAGCGGCGGCCAGCAGCAGCGGCTGTGCATCGCGCGCACGATTGCCATCAATCCGGAAGTGATCCTCATGGACGAGCCCTGTTCGGCGCTCGATCCGATCGCCACGGCGCGCATCGAAGACCTCATGGAAGAGCTGAAGCAGAGTTATGCGATCGTGATCGTCACGCACTCGATGCAGCAGGCGGCGCGCGTGTCGCAGCGCACCGCCTATTTCCATCTCGGAGATCTCATCGAAGTGGGCGAAACGGACCGCATCTTCACCAATCCGCGCCACCGGCTCACCGAAGACTACATCACCGGCCGCTTCGGTTAGGCGCTAACTACCGTCATGTCACTGAGTCTCGAAGGCCACACCGCCCGTGCATTCGACGGCGACCTGTCGTCGCTGCACGTTCAGGCGGTGGCCATGGGCGCGCTGGTCATCGACCAGGTGCAGCTCGCGGTGACCGCGTATTCGACCTGGGATCGCTCCGCGGCGACGCTGGTCCTCGAACGCGAACGCAAGATCAATCTGTACGACGCGGAGATCGAAGAGGCGGCGCTGCAGTTGATCGCCAGACGCCAGCCGATGGCGCAGGACCTGCGCGCCGTGTTCGCCATCGACAAGGTGGTGACCGAACTCGAACGCGCCGCCGATGAAGCCAAGAAGCTGGCGCTCGCGGTTCTCGCCGATTCGGAATCGAATGGTTTTCGTCCGGGCGCGGCCACCGCGCGCGAGGCGCGGCAGCTGGGCCGACTTGCGGTGTTGATGATTCGCGCGGCGCTTCAGGCATTCGACCGCCTGGATCCGGTGGCCGCGGCCGCGGTCATTCACCAGGATCAGGAAATGGACGCCGAGTACGCCGCCGCGTTGCGCCGGATCCTCACGCGCGCCATGGAAGACGCGCGCCAGGTGCAGGCGGCGATCGAAGCGGCCTTCATCATGCGTTCGCTCGAACGCATCGGCGACCACGCGCGAAACATCGCGCGGCACGTGGGTTTTGTGGGCGGGGATATCGACCCGCAGGCGACCGGCGTGCTGCCGGCGTCGCTGGTAGTCAAGAACTGAAATCCTGAAGTTGCAGACTTTCTGGTCCGTGAGCCTC
>JBDTSV010000055.1:0-10282 GCA_039930985.1 Pseudomonadota bacterium | reverse complement strand
ACCAGCCGGTGAAGCCGGCGGCGGCGAAGATGTCGTTGAGGTAGTAGAGAATGGCGTTGATGCCGGAGAGCTGGTTGAACATCGCCAGCAGGATGGCGAGCACAATCGGCTTCTTATAGGCCGCGACGAACAGCTTCTCGGCGGAGTTGCGGCGCGCCAGTTCCGCCGCGCGGTCGAACTCCGCGAGCATCGCCGCCGGATTCGCGACTCCGACGAGCGCGAGATTGGTCACCGCTTCTTCCCGCCTGCCGCGCAGCGCGAGCCAGCGCGGGCTCTGCGGAATCGTGTACATCAACACCGCGAAGACGATCGCCGGCGCGGCGGCGATGCCGAGCTTGAAGCGCCACAGATCGGCGCCACCCGACATCTGCTGCACGACGAAATTGCTGACGTACGCCATCAGGATGCCGAACACGATGTTGAACTGGAACAGACCGGTCAACGCGCCGCGGCGGTCGGCCGGCGCAATCTCGGAAATGTAGACCGGCGCGAGCACCGACGATGCGCCGATGGCCAGCCCACCGATGAAGCGGAACACGTAGAAGGATTCGAGGTTCCAGCAGAACGCGGCGCCGAGCGCCGACACGATGTACATGAAGCCGACGATCTTGAGTGTGTCGCGCGAACCGAATCGATCCCCGGGCGAGCCTGCCACCAGCGCACCGATGAACGTACCGAGCAAGCCACTGGCCACCGCGAACCCGTCCCAGAAACTGCCGGGTTCGAGATGAAAGACGCTGCGGACCGAGTCAGTGACTCCGGAAATCACCACCGTATCGAAGCCGAACAGCAGCCCCGCGAGGCTCGCGGTGACGATGACGCTCAAGCTTCGACCGACAGGATTCCTGGCCGTCATATAGAAGAGTGCTCCTAATAATGAAAGACGCTTTAGTTATAGTACGGCATCGAAGTCGGCCGCCCTTTAATATCCGGGCATGCCCGCCCCGGAAATCGCGCGTGTCAGCGCCGAAATCGACCAGATTTACCGCAAGGAATCGCGCCGCATCTTCGCGACGTTGATCCGTCTGCTCGGCGACTTCGAGCGCGCCGAAGAAGCGTTGCACGACGCCTTCCGCGCGGCGGTCGAGAAATGGCCGGCTGAAGGACTGCCGCAGAATCCCGTGGCCTGGCTGGTGTCCGCGGGGCGCTTCAAGTCCATCGACAAGCAACGGCGCGACAAACGCTTCGAGCATCTCGAAGACCGCCCCGATGTTTCCGAAGCGCTCGCCGACCAGGCGCCCGCTCTCGACGAGAAGGAAGAACTCGAAGACGACCGCCTGCGTCTGGTATTCACCTGCTGTCATCCCGCGCTCGCGCCCGATGCGCAGGTGGCGCTCACACTGCGCGAGGTGTGCGGCCTCGCCACCGAAGAAATCGCCGCGGCGTTCCTGACCCCGGCTCCGACCATCGCGCAACGCATCGTGCGCGCCAAGGCGAAGATCCGCGACGCCAACATTCCCTACCAGGTCCCGTCTCGCGATGAACTCCCCGCACGTCTCGAAAGCGTTCTGCGCGTCGTATACCTGGTGTTCAACGAGGGCTACTCGGCAAGCAGCGGCGAATCGGCGACGCGCGCGGACCTGTCGGGAGAAGCCATCCGGCTCGGCCGGCTCATCGTCGAGCTCGCACCCGAACCCGAAGCGCAAGGGTTGTTAGCCCTGATGCTGCTGCACGAATCGCGGCGCGAGACTCGCGCCACGCCAGACGGCGAATTGATCCTGCTCGACGAGCAGGATCGTTCACGCTGGAATCGCGCACTCATCGAGGAAGGCTCAGGCCTGGTCCGCGCGGCACTTTCCACGCAACGCGTCGGCGCGTACTCGATCCAGGCGGCCATCGCCGCCGTTCATGCTGAAGCACCCAGTGCCGCCGACACCGACTGGACGGAGATCGTGGGGCTTTACGATCTGCTGCTGCGGCTCTCGCCTTCGCCCGTCGTGGCGCTCAATCGAACCGTCGCCATCGCCATGCGCGACGGCCCCGGGCCGGGTCTCGTCGAGCTCGATGCATTGCTCGTCGGCGGCGAGCTCGACCGCTACCAGCTTGCGCATGCCGCGCGCGCTGACTTCTGCCGGCGCCTGGACCGCCATGCCGAGGCGCGCGACGCATACCAACGCGCCATAGAGCTCACCGTCCAGGGTCCGGCGCGCCGATTCCTCGAAAAGCGGCTGGCGGCATTGCCCGGCTGACCTTCGAATTCAGACACATAAGTCCGCGCAAGATTTCGCCGCAGTCCTGTCGAAATGTGCGGGCACCGTTCGACTAATTCACACCACCCGAACATCGGGTTCGCGCAAGGAGACCGCCGTGAAGTATCTGTGCCTCGTTTACCTCGCGCCCGAAGAGTGGAATTCCGCGCCTGACGAAGCCTGCCTGGCCTGCGGCAATGACCTGCGCGCCAGCGGGCATCTTCTTGGCGGTACTCCGCTGCATCCGGTACACACCGCGACGACGGTGCGCGTGCGCAATGGACAACTCTCGGTGACCGACGGTCCCTTTGCCGAAACCAAAGAGCAGCTCGCGGGCTTCTACTACATCGAGGCGCGCGACCTCAACGAGGCGATCCAGATCGCCTCGAAAATTCCGCCGGCCCGGTTCGGCAGCATCGAGGTGCGCCCCACGCGCGAGTTCGTCGTCAGCCCCCAGCATGCCGCCGCGGCGGCAGCCCCGTGAACACCCGGCAAGGAATCGTCATGCACTCGCAGATCTTCGTGAACCTCCCGGTCAAAGACCTCAATCGCTCCGTGGCTTTCTTCACGAAGGTTGGCTACACCTTCAATCCGCAGTTCACCGACGCGAGCGCGACCTGCATGATTCTCGGCGACAACCTGTTCGTCATGCTGCTGGTGGAGAAATTCTTCACCAGCTTCACCAACAAAGCCATCACCGACACCACCAGGGCCACCGAGGTGTTGACCTGCGTGTCCTGCGTCAGCCGCGAACAGGTGGACTCGCTCGTCGCCAAGGCGCGCGCCGGCGGCGCCAGCGTGCCGCGCCAGCCGCAGGATCACGGCTTCATGTACGCACACGGCTACGAAGATCTTGACGGGCACACCTGGGAGCTGATCCACATGACTGGCCAGCCGCCGCAGCACTTGCCGAAATAACATCAGCACGGCGCACCTCGAAGGACCACGGAATAAGCGCTAACCCATTGATTCTGTGACCCGTGTACGGCACGCGGCAGCGGCATGCCGCTGCGCATCAAGTGCCTGAATTCGCGGCCGTTAACGGAACGGGTCACCAGCGAACAACAGGCCATGAACAGCGCAGCTTCCGCCCCCGGTCCCGCTTCCGACAATCCCGAACTCGATCGCGTTCTACATTCGGCCATTTCCGACGAATCACTGGAATTGCCGCCGCCGCCGCAGGTGGTGTCGGAAGTCATGCGCCTTACGCGTGGCGACAACGCCGGTAGCGACGCGCCCGACCCCAGTACCACCGAACTCGCACAGCTGATCCAACGCGACATGGCGATCGCCGGCCAGGTCATGCGCGTGGCGAACTCCGCCGTGTACGCGCGCCGCAATCCCGTGGTCACGCTTCCACAAGCCATCGCCTGGCTCGGCATCCGCGAAATCCGCAATATCGCCTTCGCCGTCGCGCTCAAGGGGCAGGTGTTCGCCTCGGCCTACTTCCGCAACGAACTCGCGGATCTGTGGCGCGAATCGGTGATCACCGCTCTTTTCGCGCAGGAGATCGCGCGCCTCAAGCGGCGTAACGTCGAGTCGGCGTACCTGTGCGGGTTATTGCACCGGGCTGGCATGGCGGTGATCCTCAATCGCGTGGGTTCGGTGGTGGCCAAACAAAGACTCACGCCGGATTCCGCGCACGTGATGCGGTTCGCCGAGCGCCACGAAGCGCGCGTCGGCACGCACTTGAGCATCGCCTGGCAATTGCCACCGGCAGTTTCCGCGACGATCTCGCACTGGCGCGATCCGCCAGCGGCGGAGCTCGCCCGCACCGAAGTCATGGAAGTCGCGCTGGCGCGCCAGATCTCCGATGAGCTGCGTACGCCGGGCGCCGGCGGCGAGCTGCCCGATTCCATGTTAGGCCCGGTCTCGATATGGATGGACGAGCTGTCCATCTATCCCGATGAGCTGTTCACCATCATGGCGCAGCGCGCAGCCATCTACGCCACGGCGGAGAGCTTTCAGTGAGCGGAGACCACCAGCAGTTCGACGTCGTCGTCATCGGCTCGGGACCCGCGGGACAGAAAGCCGCCATCCAGGCCGCCAAGGCGGGCAAACGCGTGGCCGTCATCGAGCGCGACCGGCGCGTCGGCGGCTCGTGCGTGCACACCGGCACGATTCCGAGCAAATCGCTGCGCGAGCACGCGATGCGCCAGCGGGTGCGGCGCGTGGATCTCATGGGGGAGTCGCTCCAGTCCCTGCTCGATGGCGTGGCCGAGACCATCGCCGCGCACGACGTCTACATGGCGGCGCAGCTCGAACGCAATCAGGTCGCGCTGCTGCGCGGCCGGGCCAGTTTCAACTCGCCGCACGAGCTCGCGATGCGCAAGATCGATGGTTCGCAGACCACCGTGCGTGCCGGGATCATCATCATTGCCACAGGCTCGCGGCCGCGCACGCCGCCGCACCTGGCGGTAGACCACGAACACATACTCGACAGCGATTCCATCCTGTCCCTAGCCTATCTACCGCGCAGCCTGCTGGTGCTGGGAGGCGGCGTCATCGGCAGTGAATACGCCGCGACCTTCGCCGCGCTCGGCTGCAAGGTGTGGCAGGCGGATCAGTTCGAGCGGCCGTTGGGCTTCCTGGACCCGGAGCTCACGTCGTTCTATGTCGATGAGCTGCGCTGCAACGGCGGGGAATATCTGCCACGCGCCGAAGCGCTCGCGACGAAATGGGATGGCATCTCGCAGGTACGTACCGACTTCAAGGACGGTCGCAGCATCATGGCCGACAAGGTGCTCGTGGCGCTCGGTCGCATCGCCAACGTCGACGGGCTCAAGCTCGAGGCCGCCGGTGTCACGCTGAGTGCCCGAGGCCACATTGAGGTCGATGATCATCTCAAGACCACCGCCGACGGCGTTTACGCCGCCGGCGATGTCATCGGTCCGCCCGCGCTCGCTTCGGTATCCATGGAACAGGGACGCCGCGCGGCCTGTCATGCGCTCGGGTTGTTAGTGCCTTCGGATCCCGTGTCGCGCCTGCCGTCGGGCGTGTACACCATTCCCGAGATCGCCACCGTCGGTCTCGATGAGCACGGAGCGCGCCGGCACTTCGGCGGCGCGATTGTCGGCCGCGCGCGTTTCGAGGAGATCGCGCGGGGTCAGATCAATGGTTGCCAGCGTGGATTGCTGAAGCTGGTCGCCGACCCCGGCGGGCGTCGCGTGGTCGGTGTACAGATTGCCGGCGACGGCGCGACCGAGCTCGTGCACATCGGGCAGGTGGGGCTGGCGGCGGAGCTCGACGTCGACGCCTACGTCGACAACGTGTTCAATTTTCCGACGATGGCCGAGGCGTATCGGATAGCCGCATTCGACATCGTGAAGCAGCGCGGGCGCGCCACCGGCAGCGAGATTGTGGCCGACGCCGTTTCGGCAGTGCTGTGAAACTTTTTCGTTGAGCGCGAGCCATGGCCTGCGCAGCGGCGATCGGCAGTGGCGCCGAGCACACCCCTCTGCGCTCCCAACCAATCTCCGCCTAGCGCTTCCCGGAGGGCATTTGGGAAAGCCACTGGCGCGCGGCCTGCTCGACGGTGAAGAACCTCACCGTCGGGTGAATCCGATGCTCGTGCATGAGTTCACCAAAGCGCCCGCCGTAGACCGAAGCATCGCGAATCACCACCGCAAGCTTGCTACGGTGAGTGACGAACTTCTGCAGGACCTGGCCAGCGAGGCCGGTCTTCAAGTCGAAGAACTCCGGGCACAGGTTCTTTTCATCGAGTACCAGGCCACCGCGCTCGACGCTGGCCTTCAGGGCAGCGGAAATGTCTTTGTCGGATTGAATACCAGTGAATGTCATGTCCGGGAGTCTACAGCCCCAGCGTGCTCAAACTCGGATGATCGTCGGGTCGGCGTCCCAAATTCCAGCGAAACAGGCGTTCGGAGTCCTGGATCACGATGTCGTTGATGCTGGCGTGGCGTCTGCGCATCAATCCGGACTCGTCGAACTCCCAGTTTTCATTGCCGTACGACCGAAACCAGCGTCCTGCGTCGTCATGCCATTCATAGGCAAAACGTACCGCGATGCGGGCACCGTCGAACGCCCACACCTCTTTGATGAGCCGATAGTCGAATTCCTTGGCCCACTTGCGCGTCAGGAATTCAACGATGGCGGCACGCCCGGAAAAGAATTCCGAGCGATTGCGCCAGACGCTGTCTTCCGTGTACGCGAGCGACACGCGCTGCGGGTCGCGCGAGTTCCAGGCGTCTTCCGCGGCGCGCGCCTTCTGCATGGCGGTCTCGCGCGTGAATGGCGGAAATGGTGGGCGTCCTTGCCCTGCTGGGTTCATCAGAACTTCTTCGAGAAGGTCACTCCGAATGTGATCGGAGGCGTGGTCACGGTATACGCCTGCAAGCCGCACAGAGGAACTTCATTCGGGAAGGCGTCGTTATCCGAATCGTAGGGCTTGAATTCGGAACACTCGGTGAAGCGCGCCAACACCGCGCGTTTGTCGAATGCGTTCTTCACGAACGCCTCGAGACCCCAGCTGTCGTTTTCCACACCAAAGGCCAGGTCGACGATGCTGAAGGCAGGTTGTTTGCCGAGCAGGTTCCGTTCGTCGGTGCGCAGGTCCGACCACGCCGACCCCGAGTAGACCCACGCGACCTGTGCATGCGCATCCATGCCGGCCATGGGGAATTCGTAGCGGCCCACGGCATTCGCCTTGAACTTCGACTGCACCGGAAGCTGCTGACCCGCGGGGGCCTGCAGGAAGGTGCCCACGGGCGCGAGCGGATCTTCGCAATTGGTGACGATCTCGCCGATGTTCGGGCCGGCGTCGTAGGTGGTGCCGCAATAATCCTGAGTCGACTTGGCATCGAGCAGCGAGAACGCGCTCGACAGCGTGAATCCGTCGGTGACTCTCCAAAGGACGTCGGCCTCGATGCCCTTGATGCGTGCCTGGCCGGCGTTGCGGATTTCCGTGAGGCCGTTGGCGCCAAGGAATGAATACTGGAAATCGTCCCAGTCTTCCTGGAATACGGCGCCGTTGATGCGCACGCGATGGCCAGCCAACTCCATCTTGAAGCCGATCTCATTGTTGGTGAGGAAGTCCGGCTTGTACGGCGGCAGCGTGCCGCGGCGATTGATGCCGCCCGGACGGAAGCCCTCCGACCACGTGGCATACAACATCACGTCGTCAGTGGCATGCCAGGTGAAATTCAGGCGCTTGGAATTGCCGTCGTCTTTTGTCGTCTTCTCGAGGTTCACGCAGGGTGCGTCGCGGAACGGAGTAGACCCCGGGAAGCAGGCCGCCTCGCCCGTGCCGGACGAGAAGCCCGCGCCATAGCCGAAGAAGCCCACGAGGGAGTTCTCGGTCTTGAAAAAGCGGATGCCGCCGGTGACGGAGAATTTCTCGGTGAGATCGAAGGTCATCTCGCCAAACAACGCCCGGTCCTTGTCCTCGCGTTGCTGTTCGGTGAGCCACAACGTGTCCGGATTGCCGGGCACTTCGAAGTCATCGAACAGATTATCGACACGGTACGACTGGTGAATGCCGTGACTCTGCGTCTGCGTGAACGCGCCGACCGTCATGCGCCAGCGGTTCTCGGCCGGTGACGACAGCCGCAGTTCGTGGCTGGTCTTCTTGTACTTGTCGCCGCCAACGATGAACTGCGTGGGGTCGATGAGGGCGCCGTCGTTGTCATACATCGACGAACCGTACTGGCAGCAGGTGTCGTAGAAGAATGAGTAATCCGCGTAATCCGAGCGCGTGGTGTCGTCGCGATCGAGATGGGCACCCGCATAGGTGAGATCCCAGCTGCCGATCTTTCCCTGCAGCGTGAGCGCCGCCTGGACGAACTTGTCTTTCGAATCTTCGTTCTTCGCATGCGCGACCTTGAGGTCGCCTTCGAGCGGGTCGAAACCGAAAGTGCCGTTCGTCTTGGTGTTCTGATACATCACGGTCGGCGTCAGCGTCCAGTTCTCGCTGAGGTCGATGCCGAGTGCGGCGCGCGCGCCGTACTTCTGCCAGTCGTTGTAGTTGTTCTTGATCTTGCTGCTGTTGTCGACGGCGATGCCCGACGTGGGGAACACGCGCGTCGAGCGCACGTTGTCGATGTACCCTGGCTCGCTCTTCGACCAGCCGACGAGGCGGATCGCCGCACGATCGCTCAGCGGGATGTTCACGAATCCTTCGCCGGTGTAGCCGACATCGCCCCTGGTCGTGCTGCCCGAGACATCGAAGCCTGCGTCAAACGCGGCCGGGTCCGGCTTGTTCGTGATGATGCGGATGGTGCCGGCCTGGGAGCTCGCGCCATAGAGCGTGCCTTGCGGGCCAGCGAGCACTTCGACACGCGCGATGTCGTAGACCTGCAGGTCGAGCGCGCCCTGGATCGTCGTGATCGGCTGCTCGTCGAGGTACACCCACCGAAGGCTGGGGGCCTGAGTGGTTGGCATTCTCGCCGCTGGCAACGCCACGCATGTACGGGCGGGCGAAGCCCGGGCCGCTGCTCTGGAACGCCACGTTCGGCAGGAATTTCACGTAGTCGTCGAAGGTCTCGACCTTGAGGTTCGTGAGCTGCTCCTGGCCGATGGCCTGGATTGCCAGCGGAACGTCCTGGAGGCTCTCATCCCGCTTCGTCGCGGAGACGACAACTTCGTCGAGGCGGCCCTCGTCGGTTTGTTGTGCCTGCACGACGCCGGTGCCCGCGAGCACGGCTCCAGCGTAGGGAAGCGCGCGCTTCACGGCGGCGGCGAGAGTGAGATTGGCACGCGAATTCGAGCTGAAATTAGCGTTTTTCATGGGCTCCCCAAACTTATATGGACGGCGTCGTTTCGACGACGTTTTCCGACGTGGCCGCAGGGCTGAATATTATGCTTTCCGCCACGGAATCAAAACCGGGGAACGGCCGGATAGTCCGCGAGCACGCGCCCAAGCGAGTGCTTCAGCGGGTCGAGCCACGGCTCGTAGTGCCGCCATTGGTCCATCCCCTCGCGGAAAATCGGGCGGCGCACCTGCTCGGAGCTGGCGGTGCGCACCGCCCGCTGATTCTCGTGGAATCGAAGCACGGACTCCTCGAACGGCAGGCCGCAGTATTCGAGCAGACGGCGCACCGCGCCCTCGGTGTCCTCGACCATGTTTTCGTAGAACACACGGTGCACGCGCCCGGGCAACACCGTGTCGAAGTGGCCCATGAGCTCGACGTAGTCGCTGTAGTAACGACCGAGCTCGTCGAGGTCATAGGTGAAATTCTGGCCGCGAGCGAAGTGCTGCTTGAAGCACGAGAAGCAACAGCCGAGTGGATGGCGCCGCGCGTCGATGATCTTCGCGTTCGGCAGCATCAGATGAATGAGCCCGAGGTGCGCGAAGTTGTTAGGCATCTTGTCGATGAAGAACGGCCGGGCGGTCTTGCGCTGGATGCGTGTCTGCGCGAGATACTGCTCGCCGAATGCGTGCAGCTCCGCGGTGGAAAACTTGACGAGCGCGCGCGGATAGGCCGACCCTTCCGTGCGCGTGGTCCGCTTGCCGATGATGCGCGCGATCATGGTGACGTCCGGCAGCTCCTGCGTGCCCTCGACCTGCGAGTGCGTTGCGAGGATCTGCTCGACGAGCGTCGAGCCGGCGCGCGGCAGGCCCACCACGAAGATGGGATCGGGCGCAGGACAACCCCAGCCCCGGCGCGCGGCGAAGAATTCCGGCGTGAAGAGTTTCTTCGAGCGCGCCACATGCGCCGCGTTTTCCTCGGCATCGTAGCGGGTCAGCTTGCGGCGCAGCGCGTTGCCGCGCGCGTAGGCCGCGAACGATTCCGCATAGTCGCCCGCGTCCTCCAGTGCCTTTCCCAGCGCGAAGTTGAAGTGAAAGCGGTCGTCGTTGATGAGGTCGGTCCGCTCGAGTTGCGCCCGCATCGTCGCGATGTCATCGGTGCTGAACCGGTAAGTCTTGAGGTTAGCGAGACTCCACCACACCTCGCCGAAGCGCGGCGTCAAGGCGATGCAGCGCCGGTACGCGTCGATGCTCTGCGCGTTCTGGCCCGCCGTCTTCAGCGCGTGGCCAAGGCTCATCCAGATGCGCGGCTGCGCCGGGTAGTCCGCGAGTACCGCGCGGTATTGAGCAATGGATTTTTCGAACTCGCCGATGCGCCCGAAAATGG
>JBDTSV010000054.1:0-45294 GCA_039930985.1 Pseudomonadota bacterium | reverse complement strand
CGGCTTTGGCGCGCCCGCCGTCCCTGGCTCGCTCGTCTCGGCTCGTGAGCGAACGCGGCGAAGACATGATTGACCTATAGAATTGGCCGCCATGGAACTGGTCATCGAAAGGCGTAGACGGGGCAACGAGATCGCCGATCTCGCAGTACATCCGGTATTGCGTCGCGCCTACGCCGCGCGCGGCGTGCGGGACAGCCAGGAACTCGCACTCACGCTCGATCAGCTCATGCCCGTGGGCACCCTCGATAGCGTCGAAGCCGCGGTCGCGCTGATCCTCGAGCACCGCGAACGGCGCATCCTGGTGATCGGGGATTTCGACGCCGACGGCGCGACCAGCACTGCGTTGATCGTGCGGGCCTTGCGCGCCTGGGGATTCAGCGCCGTCGATTTTCTGGTGCCGAACCGCTTCGAGTTCGGCTACGGGCTCACGCCGGAGATCGTCGGGCTCGCTGCCGAACGAAATCCATCGCTCATCATCACCGTCGACAACGGCATATCGAGCAACGCGGGTGTCGCCGCGGCGCGCGCGCGCGGCATCCAGGTGTTGGTCACCGACCATCATCCTCCCGGACCCGAGCTGCCGGCCGCCGATGTCATCGTCAATCCCAATGTGCCGGGCAGCCAGTTCGGAAGCCGGGCGCTCGCCGGCGTCGGCGTCGCGTTCTACGTTATGGCGGCACTGCGCCGCGAGATCGACGCACGCGGCACCGTCGTGATGCCGCCGGTCGCCGATTTCCTCGACCTCGTCGCGCTCGGTACCGTGGCTGACCTCGTGCCGCTGGATGTGAACAATCGCGTGCTGGTCGCGCAGGGCATTCGCCGCATCCGTGCCGGGCGCTGCGTGCCGGGAATTCGCGCGCTGCTGGAGATCGGTAAACGTTCGCTCTCGACGCTCACCGCCGCCGATCTCGGCTTCACCATCGGCCCGCGCCTGAACGCCGCGGGCCGGCTCGACGACATGTCGATCGGCATTCGCTGCCTGCTGGCAGATACGGATGCCGAGGCGCTGACACTGGCGACGCGCCTCGATCAGCTCAATATCGAACGCCGCGAAATCGAGGCGCGCATGCAGGGCGTGGCGCTCGCGGCGGTCGCGAGCTTGCGCACGCCGGTGGGCGACGGGCCTACGCGCCACGGCGTATGCCTGTTCGATGCCGACTGGCACCAGGGAGTCGTGGGACTGGTGGCGAGCCGCATCAAAGACCGGATTCGACGTCCGGTGATCGCGTTCGCGCGCAATGCGGACGGTAGTTTGAGAGGTTCGGCGCGCTCGGTGCAGGGCATTCACATTCGCGACGTGCTGGATGGCATCGCCGCACGGCATCCCGAGCTGATCAGCCGTTTTGGCGGGCATGCGATGGCGGCCGGGCTGAGCATCGAGGAACGCCATCTCGATGCCTTCGCGCGCGCCTTCGACGATGAGGTGACTCGCTGGCGCGATCCGTCGGTTCCCGCGAATCGCGTGGAGACCGACGGTGAGCTGTCGAGCGATGAAATCGCGCTCGAGACCGCGCAGGCCTTGCGCGACGGCGGACCCTGGGGCCAGGCCTTTCCGGAACCCTGCTTCGACGGCGTGTTCGCCGTGAAAAACGCCCGCGTGGTGGGCGACAAGCATCTCAAGCTCTGGGTGACCACCGGCGACCAGGCGCGCAGCTTCGACGCCATCGCCTTCAATTTCAAAGGCAGCGAGGAGAGCGCGACACTGCCACAAGGCGAAGTGCGCCTGGTTTACCGCCTCGACATCAACGAATACAAAGGCGAGCGCCGCCTGCAGTTGCTCATCGATCACGTGATGCCATGACCACAGGCACTTACCTGATCCACGAAGGCGATCCACTCGATCCACGCGTCCGTGCGCTGATCGCCGAGCTGGACGCTTTCAATTCCGCGCTGTATCCACCCGAGAGCAATCATTTCGACACGCCGGAGACGCTCGCGGAGGCGCGCGGTGTTTTCCTCGTCGTCGAACAGGACGGCGAGCTCGTGGGTTGCGGCGCCGCGAAGAACTGCGGTGGTTGGGCCGAACTCAAACGCATGTATCTCATGCCGAAGTCGCGCGGTGGCGGCATGGCGCTCGCGATGCTCGTCAAACTGCTCGACTGGGCGCGCGCGGAAAAACTGCCGCTGGCCCGGCTGGAGACCGGCAACGTGAGCGTCGGCGCCCTCAAGCTGTATCGGCGCGCGGGTTTCAAGGAAATCCCGGCGTTTCCGCCGTATCAGCCCGATCCTTTATCGATATTCATGGAGCGCCCACTCCGATAGTATTCGCGCCATGGAAATCAACATGCTGAAGCGAAAACTCATTGAACTCGAGGAACGAATGCTTTCCTTGAGGGGGTTTCTTTGAGTACGACGAAAAGAAAGAGCGGCTCGAAGAAGTAAGTCGCGAGCTCGAAGACCCCGCAATCTGGAACAAGCCTGAGCGCGCCCAGGACCTGGGCAAGGAACGCGCGCGCCTCACTACCGATCTCGCCGACATGGACAAAGCCACGGGCGCGGTGACCAGCGCCAGCGAATTGCTCGAACTCGCGGAAAGCGAGAACGACGAAGGCATGGCCGCCGAGATCGAGCGCGATGCCGTCAAGCTCGAAACCGACGTACGCAAGCTCGAGTTCAAACGGATGTTCCGCGGCGAGATGGACTCGCACAGCGCATTTCTCGACATCCAGGCTGGCGCTGGCGGCACCGAAGCGCAGGACTGGGCGCAGATGCTGTTGCGCATGTATCTCAAGTGGGCCGCGGCACGCGGCTACAACGCCGAAGTCATCGACTCGCAGCCTGGCGAAGTCGCCGGCATGAAGAGCGCCACGATCGAAATCAAGGGAGAGTTCGCCTACGGATGGTTGCGCACCGAAACCGGCGTGCACCGTCTGGTGCGCAAATCGCCGTTCGATTCGGGCAATCGCCGCCACACTTCGTTTGCCTCGGTGTTCGTCTCACCCGAAGTGGACGACGACATCAAGGTCGACCTAAACCCGGCCGATATCAAGATGGACGTGTATCGATCGAGCGGCGCCGGTGGGCAGCATGTGAACAAGACCGAATCGGCGGTGCGACTGACCCACGGCCCGACCGGGATCGTCGTGGCCTGCCAGAACGAGCGCAGTCAGCACAAGAACCGCGCGACCGCGATGAAGATGCTCAAGGCCAAGATGTACGAACTGGAGTTCAACAAGCGCAATGCCGCAGCAAAGGTTCTGGAAGACTCCAAGTCGGACGTGAGCTGGGGCAACCAGATCCGCTCCTACGTGCTCGACCAGTCGCGCATCAAGGATTTGCGCACTGACGTCGAAATCGGCGATACCAACAAGGTACTCGACGGACACCTCGATCCTTTCATGGAAGCTTCACTGAAGGCGGGCCTGTGAGCGACGATGACAATCAGCTGATCGCCGAGCGGCGCGCCAAGCTCACCGCGTTGCGTGAGCAATCCAAGGCGAAGGGGATCCCGGCGTTTCCCAACGATTACCGGCGCGATGTGCTGGCAACGTTGTTAGCTGCCGAGTATGGCGAGAAGCCAGCCGAGTGGTTCGAGGCGAATCCGGTTCGCGTGCATGTCGCGGGCCGCATGATGTTCCAGCGCATCATGGGCAAGGCCAGCTTCGCGAAGCTCCAGGACCGCACCGGGCAGATCCAGATTTTCCTGCAGCGCGATGCGCTCGGTGAAGTCTACGAAGCCTTCAAGAAATACGACGTCGGCGACATCCTGGCCGCCACCGGCACGTTGTTCAAGACGAAGACCGGCGAATTGTCGGTGCGCGTCGATGAATTGCGCATGCTGACCAAGAGCCTGCGGCCGCTGCCCGACAAGTGGCACGGCATCGCCGACGTCGACCTGCGCTACCGGCAGCGCTATGTCGACCTCATCGTCAACGAACAGGCGCGCGCCACGTTCGTGATGCGCAATCGCATCCTTCGGTATCTGCGCGACTTCCTCGACTCCATGGATTTCCTCGAAGTCGAGACGCCGATGTTGCAGCCGATTCCCGGCGGCGCGGCGGCGCGGCCGTTCAAGACACATCACAACGCGCTCGACATGGAAATGTACCTGCGCATCGCCCCGGAGCTGTATCTCAAGCGCCTGACAGTCGGCGGCTTCGAGCGCGTCTACGAGATCAACCGGAATTTCCGCAACGAGGGCGTGTCCACGCGGCACAACCCCGAATTCACCATGCTCGAGCTGTACGTCGCCTATGCCGACTACCTGGACCTCATGGTCATGGTCGAGCGCGCCATGCAGGGTATCGCCGACGTGGTGTTCGGCAAGCGGCAGTTCCAATACCAGGGAAGACAGTACGACCTGGACAAGCCCTTCACGCGTCTCACGGTGCTCGAGGCCGTGGCCGCGCATGCGCCGGGCTTCGAGGTAAGCCGCGCGCGCGACGTCGACTATCTGCGCGGCCTCTGCACCACGCATGGTATCAAGTTCAAACCGCACGACGGCGCGGGCAAGCTGCAGATCGAGTTGTTCGAGAAGTTTGCCGAAGACACTTTCCTCGACCCGACCTTCGTCCACGCCTATCCCACCGAAGTGAGCCCGCTGTCGCGCGCCAATGACGCCGATCCGTTTCTCACCGATCGCTTCGAATTCTTCGTTGCCGGCCGCGAGATCGCCAACGGATTCTCCGAACTCAATGACGCCGAGGACCAGGCCGCGCGCTTCCGGGCGCAGGTGGATCGCAAGGACGCGGGCGACGATGAGGCCATGTACTACGACGCCGACTATGTCCGCGCGCTCGAGTACGGTATGCCGCCGACCGCGGGGCTGGGTGTCGGCATCGACCGGCTGGTCATGTTCTTCACCGATGCTCCCTCGATCCGCGACGTGCTGCTGTTCCCGCACATGCGTCCAGAATGAATGTGCCGGTCGGAGTCTTCGATTCCGGCGTTGGCGGGCTCACGGTGCTGCGGGCGTTGATAGCAGCGCTGCCCGCGGAAGATTTCCTGTATCTCGGCGACACCGCGCGCCTGCCGTACGGCACCAAGAGCCCGGAAACCGTGGCGCGGTATTCGGTGCGCGCGGCGGAGGCGCTGGTGAATCGCGGCATCAAGGCACTCGTGGTTGCATGCAACACGGCATCGGCCACGGCCCTGCCCGCGTTGCGCGAGAAGTTTCCCGCGCTGCCGGTGATCGGGGTCATCGAGCCCGGCGCGCAAGCCGCCTGCGAGGCGTCGGCGAGCGGCCGCATCGCCGTGCTGGCCACCGAAGGCACCGTAAAAGGTGGTGCATATCAGCGCGCCATTCTTGCGTTGCGGCCCGGCGCGCACGTCACGCAGGTCGCGGCCCAGGTTTTCGTGGCGCTCGCGGAAGAGGGCTGGAGCGAGGGGGTAGCGGTGGACGCGGTCGCCGAACGCTATCTCGCGCATCTCGATGCCCGGATCGACACCGTCGTTCTGGGCTGCACCCATTTTCCGCTGCTCGCTGCCGCGATCGCCCGGCAGCTCGGCCCCACGCGCCGCGTGGTGGATTCCGCGGCGACTACCGCTCGCGCCACGGCCACCGAGCTAGTGACGCGCAACCTTGCCGCCGGTGGCCCGCGCGCCGGCACGGTGCGTCTTCTGGCTACCGACAGCCCGGAAAGATTCGCGCGCGTCGGCGCACGATTCCTGGGTGCATCGATCGCTGAAAAATCCGTCGAGGCAATCGACCTTTAGAAACTTTCCATAACACGGTTACACTTGCCGCCATGAGAGAAAGATCAGGAGTCGCCAACGACCGCGCCGTGACGCCGATGCGTTTCGGTTTCGCGGATACGCTTTCGGGCCAATTGCACTTTCGCGCCTGTGGCGCCGGGCCCGACATCGTGTTGCTCCCTTGGCTGCCGGTCAGCGGCCGCATGTACGAACACGTGATGCCGCACCTGGCGCGCGCCGGGTTTCGAGCCATTGCATTCGATGTCGCAGGTTCAGGTCGCTCCCACAGGAATTGCCGGAACTGGACCGTGCAGCAGTACGCGGCCGACGTGCTCGAGGCCTGCGGTTCCCTGCACACCGTGCCTTACACGGTGGTTGGCGGACGCTTCTCCGCGGCGGTGGCGGTGGAGATGTTGCTAGCCTCACCCACCCAGGTCACGGGTGCCGTGCTCGACGGCGTGCCGGGCCTCGCGCCCGAAGAGCTCCGCAAGATGAATGGGCCGACCACCGGGCTCTCACCGAAGATCAGCGACAATGGTGCGCATCGCAGTTTTGCGTTCGACGTCAGCCTCCGCACACTCAAAGACTGGGATCCCTCATTCGAACTCACCGCGGACACCCTGCCGCAGGTATACGAGTTCATGCGCGACTACCTCGATCTCGGATACGAGGCCATCGCGGCCGGTGTCGAGGCCGATGCGCGGGGTGGCAAGAATTCGCACGACGTGCTCGCGCGCCTCGGCGAGGTATCGCAGCGCGTGCTGGTGATGACCTCGGATGCGGACAGTCTCGCGCCGGCTTACAACCGCGCGCTCGAGCGCGCGCGCAACTCGCGTGGCCACAAGTTCGCCGGCAATCATCCGGTGCTCACTCCCGCGCGTGCCGCCGAATACGCCCAGGTAGTCGTGTCGTTCGCGCGGCGCTAGCCGCGCGCGCTCATTCGGGCAGCGAGTAGGGCAGCGGAAGCGGGCCCTGTACCTGGATCACCGTCGATTCGTTTTCCGACGTCGCGCTGTCGGCGCCCTCGAGGGCGTTGGCAGCCGCAAACGGGCCGACGGCGAGGACTTCCCAGCCACTGTGTTCAGCGGCCGCGGCACGCACCACGGTGAGCGCGCGGCCGTCGCTGCTTCGTACCGCATCTCCGGCGCGCGGCAGATAGTTTCCCGTACCTTGCCAGCGTTGGAGACGCCGCTTCACGCGGCCACGATAGTGCGCGCGGGCAATGACCTCCTGGCCGGTGTAGCAACCCTTGTCGAAGGCGATCCCGCCTAACAAGTCGAGATTGAGCATTTGCGCCACGAAACCCTCGCTGGTCGCTGCATATACCTGCGGCAGGCCTTCGTCGACGTCGGCACGTTGCCAGCGCGCGAATGCAGCCGCATCGGTGCGCGCGAATTCGGCGGCTCGATCCGCCGTCATCACCCAGATCCGCCGCGTGCCCCAGTTCAGGGCGGCGAGGCTCGCGGGCGAAGCTTCGTTCGCCTCGCTGCCGAGCACGGCGGTGCTGGCTGAAACGTCTTCGATGGCGACCTTGGCGCGAAACACGAACTTGCGCAGGCGCTGCGCCACGTCTGCGGCCAGTTCTTTCGGCAGCACGGCCAAAAACTCGTCGGCCGAATTGCGCACGATGGCGAGCAGGGCGATTACGCGGCCTTGCGGATTGTGGAAACCCGCCAGCGTCGACTGGCCGGGCGCGAGCTTCTCGACGTCCGCTGAGACCTGCCCCTGGAGAAAGCGCGCCGCGTCCGCGCCGCGGAACGCGAGCACGCCCAGCGGGGGAATCCCCGCGGAGGCTTGTGACAGGTCGATGCCAGGTGTGCTCATCTTTGTTTTTGCAGGGGTTTCATATGGTCGCGAGCGGCCGATTCTGGCAGAATTCGCGCCCGTGCCGAATGCCCCTTCCGAAGTAGATTCCGCGAGCGAGGCCGCCATCATCGCGGTTGTCGCGCCCTCAAGCGATGCCGTTCAGCGCGCCGCCGCCGTGCCCGGCGAAGTCGGCGGTCCACCGGGTCCTGAGCCCACCCGCTTTGGCGATTGGGAAAAGAACGGCCGCTGCGTGGACTTTTAACGACCTGCGATGAACCAACGCCCGATTTCACCTCACCTCGGCGTGTACAAATTCATGTACACGATGTCGCTGTCAATTCTGCATCGCCTCACCGGATGCGCGGCCGCGACCGGCTTCCTGCTGTTCGCGTGGTGGCTCATGGCGCTCGCCTCGGGTCCGGCTGCCTATGCCACCGCCATGCACGCCCTGAGCTCGCCGCTCGCCAAACTACTGCTGGTGGGCTTCACGTTTTCCTTCGTCTTCCACTTTTGCAACGGCATCCGTCACCTCGTGTGGGACACGGGCCGCGGCCTCGAGCGTGCCCAGGCGCGGCGCAGCGGCGCGATGGTCGTGGTCGCGGCTCTTCTGCTGACGGCGCTCACGGTCTGGTTCGGATGCCGTGCGTTCGGATTGGCGCCATGAGCCTGCGATCTCCATTGTCCAGGGTGCTCGGGCGCGGATCGGCGGGTGAGGGCGTGGGCCACTGGTGGATTCAGCGGGTCACGGCCGTGGCGTTGCTGCCGCTCACGACGTGGTTCGTCATTTCGCTGCTCGGCCAATCGCTGCAGTCTTACGACGCGATGCGCGGCTGGTTCGGGCAGCCCTGGGTGGCGGTGCTCACCATCCTGCTCGTGTTCGCGCTGGCGTGGCACGCCAAACTCGGCGTGCAGGTGGTCATCGAAGACTACGTTCACGGTAAAGGTGCCAAGACCAGCTTGTTGCTGCTGTCGACGTTCATCCACGTCGGCGCCGCGGTCGCGGCGATCTTCGCGGTCCTGCGCATGGCCCTTTCCTGACCCCTGACATGAAAGATTACGAATTCATCGATCACTCATACGACGTCGTCGTGGTCGGCGCCGGCGGCGCCGGACTGCGCGCCACTCTCGGTCTCGCCGAAGCGGGACTATCTACCGCGTGCATCACCAAGGTATTCCCGACCCGCAGCCACACAGTGGCGGCGCAGGGCGGCATCTCCGCCGCGCTCGGCAACATGGGCGAGGACGACTGGCGCTTCCACTTCTACGACACCATCAAGGGTTCGGACTGGCTCGGTGACCAGGACGCGATCGAGTTCATGTGCAAGGAAGCGCCAGCCGCGGTCATCGAGCTTGAGCACTATGGCGTGCCGTTCTCGCGCACCGCCGACGGCCGCATCTACCAGCGCCCGTTTGGCGGCATGACCACCCACTATGGCAAGGGCACGGCGCACCGCACCTGCGCGGCGGCCGATCGCACCGGTCACGCCATGCTGCACACGCTGTATCAGCAGTCGATCAAGCACAACGCCGAATTCTTCGTCGAATACTTCGCGCTCGATCTCATCATGCAGGACGGCGCCTGCCGCGGTGTCGTCGCGCTCGACCTGGCGAGCGGCAAACTGCATCGTTACCGCGCGCACACCATCATCCTCGCCACCGGTGGCTATGGCCGTGCCTACTTCTCCTGCACTTCGGCGCACACCTGCACAGGTGATGGCGGCGGCATGGCATTGCGAGCCGGACTTCCGCTGCAGGACATGGAGTTCGTGCAGTTTCATCCCACGGGCATCTACGGCTCGGGATGCCTGATCACCGAAGGCTCGCGCGGCGAGGGCGGTTATCTCACCAATTCCGACGGCGAACGCTTCATGGAGCGTTACGCGCCGAACGCCAAGGACCTCGCTTCGCGCGACGTGGTGTCTCGCTCGATGACCATCGAGATTCGCGAAGGCCGCGGCGTCGGCAACGACAAAGACCACATTCATCTTCACCTCGAGCATCTCGGGCCTGAAGTGATTCACGCGCGCCTGCCGGGCATTGCCGAGACCGCGCGCATCTTCGCCGGCGTCGACGTGAACAAGGATCCGATTCCGGTGCTGCCCACCGTCCACTACAACATGGGCGGAATTCCCTGCAACGTGCACGGCGAAGTGGTCACGTTCAAGAACGGCAATCCGGACACCGTCGTACCCGGGCTCATGGCAGTGGGCGAGGCAGCGTGCGTGTCGGTTCACGGCGCGAACCGGCTGGGTTCCAACTCTCTGCTCGATCTCGTCGTATTCGGACGCGAAGCCGGGCGGCACGCGGCCACGGTCGTCAAGCCCAACCAGTCGCACGCACCGTTGGCGAAGGATGCCGGCGATTTCGCCGTGTCGCGTCTCGATCGCTTCCGCAACGCCCGCGGCTCGCGCGGTACCGCCGCGGTTCGCCTCGAGATGCAGAAGACCATGCAGCGCGATGCCGCAGTGTTTCGTACTGGTGAGACGTTGAAAGAAGGTGTCGCGGCGCTCGCGAAGACCCATGCGTCATTCGCCGACGTGAAGGTGGCTGACCGCAGCCTCATCTGGAACACTGATCTGGTCGAGACGATCGAGCTGGACAACCTGCTGGGCCAGGCCACCGCCACCATTGTTTCCGCCGAAAACCGCAAGGAAAGCCGCGGCGCACATGCTCGCGAGGACTTCAAGGATCGCGACGACGTCACCTGGCAGAAGCACACGCTGTGCTGGGTGGACGACGCCGGCAACACGCGCATCGAGTACCGGCCCGTGCACATGAACACGCTGACGAAAGATGTCGAGCCGATTCCGCCGAAGGCGAGGACGTACTAGTGGTCGAATTTACGCTGCCAGCCAATTCGAAGATCGACAAGGCCGCCGGCAAGAAGCACGCGGCACCCGTCAGTGCGAAAAACGTTCGCAAGTTCGTCATCTATCGCTTCGATCCGGATTCGGGCAAGAACCCGCGTATGGACACCTATGAGGTGGACATGGACGCCTGCGGGCCGATGGTTCTGGACGTGCTGCTCAAGATCAAGAGCGAAGTCGATTCCACGCTGACGTTCCGCCGTTCGTGCCGCGAGGGAATCTGCGGCAGTTGCGCCATGAACATCGGTGGCACCAACACGCTGGCCTGCACCAAGGCCTGCGACGAGGTCAAAGGCGACGTGAAGATCTATCCGCTGCCGCATATGCCAGTCGTGAAAGATCTCGTACCTGACCTCACCAACTTTTACGCGCAATACGCGGCGGTGAAACCCTGGCTGCAGACGCGCACGCCAGCGCCGCCGGATCGTGAACGCCCCCAATCGAAGGAAGACCAGGAAAAGATCGACCGGCCTTCCGCCTGCATCCTGTGTGCGTGCTGCTCCACGTCCTGTCCGAGCTACTGGTGGAACAGCGATCGCTATCTTGGGCCCGCGGCACTGCTGGCGGCCTACCGATGGATCATCGATTCGCGCGACGAGGCGACCGGCGAGCGGCTCGACGACCTCGAAGATCCATTCCGTCTGTATCGCTGCCACACCATCATGAATTGCACCGAGGCTTGCCCGAAGGATCTGAACCCGGCAAAGGCCATCGCCGAGATCAAGAAGATGATGCTGGAACGTCAGCATTAGGGCGCCCCCAGACCGTGAACGACCCCCTGATCCCCGACGCGCAGTTCGGCAAGCTGAAGTGGCGTTGTCGGCGCGGCATGAAGGAGCTCGATTTCCTGTTGCTGCGGTATCTGCGCGATCAACACGCGGCCGCGACAAGCGACGAACGCGCGGCCTTCGTCGAATTTCTCGAATTGCCCGATCCGGACATCGCGCGCTATCTGCTGACGGGCGATGTTCCAACCGACGCCCGCCACGCGGCCCTGTGCCGCGCCTTGCTCACGAATTGAAATCCGCCCCTCGCTCTGTGCGGCCGTACTGTGGTTCGCATGGCTGATAGTCGTCGGTGCAATCACTCTGTTCGCCGTCGCACTGCCATTGCCGGTTCGCATCGGGGTATGCGTCGCGGTGGTCACTCCCGGAATCCTCGAGCTCAGGTCGTTCGTGCTGCTCGAAGGTCGGAATGCGGTGCGTGCCATCGAATGGTCGGAGGCGGGCGAATTCGTGATTTGCCTCGGCCGCCAGCACGAACGGCAGGCAGCGAGCATTGGGACCGGGTCCTTTCGCATCGGGCCGCACATCTGGGTTTTGCGGTTCGAAACCTCGCAAGGACCACGCCCGGTGCTGATCGCGGATGGAGTTCAGGACGTCCGGGCGTTCAGGTGCCTGTCCAGGTGCCTGAATGCGGGTCTGCGGCGGGCTTCCGGACGCAGGTCGCCCCCCACTGTTAACATCCCGCCCAAGGTTTGAAGTGCGTCACGCGCCATTAAAAATCATTCGATTAGCGACGTCCCGAAAGGAAACTTTTGGAGGCGTTCAGGGTCTATTCAGCTCACAAGGAGCCGGGGTGCTCCTGTGACGGTTGAAGAGAGTGACCTGGTTCTCGTCAAACGCGTGCAGCGTGGTGACAAGACGGCGTTCGATCTGCTGGTGCGCAAGTACCAGCACAAAGTGGTGAAGCTGGTGTTGCGTTACGTTCGCAATCCGGCGGAAGCGGAAGACATTGCGCAGGAAGCCTTCATCAAAGCTTATCGGGCATTACCTCAGTTTCGTGGCGACAGCGCCTTCTACACGTGGATGTACCGTATCGCTATCAACACCGCCAAGAACAGTCTCGCGTCCCGTGATCGCAGCCCGATCGCGTACGACCTCGATCTGACTGACCCCGAGGAATCGCACAGCGTGCAGACCAAACTTCAGGACCCCGATACGCCCGAAGGCATGGCGCTCACCGAAGAAATTCGCCAGATCGTGAACTCCGCCATCGAAGCATTGCCTGAAGAACTCAAGACAGCCATCGTTCTGCGCGAACTCGACGGGTTGAGCTACGAGGAAATCGCGGCAGCCATGGAATGCCCGGTTGGCACGGTTCGTTCACGAATTTTTCGAGCACGCGAGGCCATAGACAGGCGCCTGCGTGAAGTTTTTGAAGGCGGCCTGGGCCGCACCGAGGAAATGATATGAACGAGGAGCGTCAGAACGAGAGAGATAGCCAGCTCTCTGCGATGTTCGATGGCGAGTTGCCCGGAGTCGAATGCGAACTGCTCGCACGCCGGCTCACTCGCGACGAAGCACTGCGCGCTCAGTGGTCACGTTTTTCCATGATTGGCGCTGCGCTGCGCGGTGAACGGGGCGTCGCCCTGCACGACCGTGTTGCCTGGCGCGTTCAGTCTATGGTTACCCAGGAACTCACCTACGGTGATGGCACCGTCGACTCGGCCGTCACCGCCACGCGTACCGCCGCGCTCGTGCCCGCGGGTTCAACACATGTTTCCCCAGGCCAGGGCTGGCTGCGGTTTGCGCGCCCGGTTGCCGGTGCAAGCATTGCCGCTGGTGTCGCTGCTCTGTCCATTTTCTGGCTGCGCACCCAGGACAATTCGCAGACGTTGGTGGCCAGCAATCCGGTGCCCGAAACCATCGTGCTGCAACACGAGGTCACCGGCACGACACTGCCGCTGAATGCGGCCCTGGACGCTGGACAACGCGTGTCGAGCGGCGAACCAGATCGTTACGTCACGCCGGCGCCGACCTCGTCCGCCAGCATCGTGCCGCCGGCGCGGCTCGCGAATTATGTGGTCGCGCACAGCGAATATTCCGGTCCGCTGTCGCGCCGCATGGCGCTGCTCGGGTTGGTGGCCACCGATCCTTCGGAAGCGCCGGCCGCGACCGATCAGCAGTCCGATCAGTCCGCCGCCGCAGGTGCGCCCGATGCGCCTTGATCGCGGCCGTTTTTCGCGCCAGCGCATCGCGGCGTTCACGCTGCTGTTGGGTGCGGGCGTCGCATTCGGCGCTGAGCCGAAGGAATGGCTCGAGCGCATGAATCACGCGCTCACCACGCGCAACTACGTCGGCGTTTTCACGCACGTGCACGGCGGTCGCGTCGAAACACTGCGCATCATTCACCGCGTTCGTGGCCGCGACGTTTCCGAACGCCTGTTGTCGCTCGACGGCTCCGGCCGCGAGTTCATTCGCGAAGGCAGCGAGCTCACCTGCTATTTCCCCGACAAGCGCCAGGTGCTGGTCGAGCGCCGCGCCCCCGATGGTCCGCTGCTCGGTGCATTACCGGCCATAGACGAGGGCGACTCTCTGGTCTACGAAATCCGTGGCGGCGAACGCGAGCGTCTGCTCGGCCGCAATACGCGCGTGGTCGCGCTGCACCCGCGCGACGAATATCGCTACGGCTATCGCCTGTGGATCGACGAACAGACTTCCATGCCACTCAAGACGCAGCTCTGCGATCAATCCGGCGAAGTCATCGAGCAGATCGTGTTCTCCAACATCGACCTGCCCGAGCGCATTCCCGACGCCATGTTCAGGCCGCAGGTCGACGCGTCCAACTACCGCTGGTTCCGCGCCGATCGCCAGGTGGCAAGCACTGTCGCGCCGGCGTTGTGGGAGGCCATGCGGCTGCCGCCCGGCTTCCGTATGGCCACGCGTTCCGCGCAGGCCATGCCGGGTTCGAGCGAACCGGTGGCGCACCTCGTGTTCACCGATGGCATCGCCTCGGTGTCGGTGTTTGTCGAGCCGCGTACGCCAGACACCAAGCCTGCCGAGGGTCCGGCGCGAGTGGGTTCATCTTCGGCGTTTTCGACGGTGGTCGATGGCCACCAGGTAACCGCAGTAGGTGAAGTTCCGCCAAACACCGTGGAGCTCATCGCCAAACAGGTGAAGGCTTCCAAGACAGCCGTTGCCACCGAAGGCCTCGGATTGGCGCCACCGCGCAAATGATCCCCCAATGATCAACAAAGGCCTCGTGGTTCTCAGCCGCGAGGGATGTGGGCTGTGCGAGGAAATGCTGCATGCCCTGGCCGAGCTCGAGCGTTCCCAATCCCTGCCGGCTGTCACCGTGGTGGATGTCGACTCCGACGCTGATCTCGCCCGGCAGTTCGGCCTCAAGGTGCCGGTCTTACTGCTCGACGGCAGCGTTATTTGCCATTACACGCTGAATTCCAACGAACTTTTAAGGCTCATGGGGCGCCCGCCCGCTATAATCTCGCGCTGATTTTTGCCGGCGCCCTGGATGAGCATTCCGCTCATCCGCAGGTTCGGCGGCAGGCCGACCTCTCCCTGATGGAACGCATACGTAATTTCTCGATCATCGCGCACGTCGATCACGGTAAATCCACGCTCGCGGACCGCTTCATCCAGATCTGCGGCGGTCTCGAAGCCCGCGAGATGCAGGACCAGGTGCTCGATTCGCTCGAACTCGAGCGCGAACGCGGCATCACCATCAAAGCGCAGGCGGTCACCCTCTATTACACGTCCAAAAAGGACGGCCTGCGCTACCAGCTGAACCTCATCGACACGCCCGGCCACGTGGACTTCTCTTATGAAGTTTCGCGGTCGCTCGCCGCCTGCGATGGCGCACTGCTGGTGGTCGATGCCTCGCAAGGCGTGGAAGCGCAGAGCGTTGCCAATTGCTACACCGCCACCGAGCTTGGCCTCGAAGTGGTTCCGGTCATCAACAAGATAGACCTGCCGTCAGCGGATCCGGCGCGCGTCATCAAGGAAATCGAAGAGATCATCGGCATCGCGGCCGACGATGCGCTCAAGGTATCCGCCAAGACGGGCGAGGGCGTCGAGGAGTTGCTCGAACGACTCATCGAACGCATACCGCAGCCCAAGGGCGATCCGGCCGCGCCGCTGCAGGCGCTCATCGTCGATTCGTGGTTCGACAACTACGTCGGCGTCGTGACGCTGGTGCGCATCTTCAATGGCACCCTGAAGGTCGGTGACAAGATTCGCGTGATGTCCACGGGACGCGCGCACCAGGTCGACAAGATTGGCCGCTTCACGCCTAAGTCCGTGGCCGCCACCTCGTTTGGGCCCGGAGATGTGGGCTTCGTCATCGCGGGCATCAAGGAAATCGATGGCGCGCCCGTCGGCGACACCATCACGCTCGAGTACAAGCAGGCCGCCGAACCGCTTCCCGGCTTCAAGCAGGTGCAGCCGCGCGTGTTCGCCGGCATGTTCCCCATCGTCTCCGACGACTACGACAAGTTTCGCGATGCGCTGTCGAAGCTGCGGCTCAATGACTCCGCGCTGCACTACGAGCCGGAAGTGTCGGGCGCGCTCGGCTTCGGATTCCGCGTCGGATTCCTGGGCCTTCTGCACATGGACATCGTCCAGGAGCGGCTGGAGCGCGAATACGAGATCGAGCTGATCACCTCCGCGCCCACGGTCGTCTACGAAGTGAAGAAGACCGACGGCGAAATCGCCTTCGTCGACAACCCCACCAAGCTACCGCCGGCGGATCGCATCGACGAGCTGCGCGAGCCCATCATCATCGCCAACATCCTCGTGCCGCCCGATCACGTCGGCGGTGTATTGCAGCTGTGCAATGAAAAGCGCGGCCGGCAGAAGAAGATGCTGTTCCTCGGCAACCAGGTCTCGCTGCAATACGAAATGCCGCTCGCGGAAGTGGTGCTCGATTTCTTCGACCGCCTGAAGTCCACGAGCCGCGGTTATGCCTCGTTCGACTACGACTTCAGCCACTTCGAAGCCGCGCCGCTGGTCAAACTCGATATCCTCATCAATGAGGAAAAAATCGATGCGCTCGCGCTCATCGTCCACAAGGACAGCGCCTACGAACGCGGCCGACAACTCGTCGACAAGATGCAGGAATTGATTCCGCGGCAGATGTTCGAGGTTGCTGTGCAGGCTGCCATCGGCAGCCATATCATCGCGCGTGCCACGGTGAAGGCGCTGCGCAAGAACGTGCTGGCGAAATGTTACGGTGGCGACATCTCGCGCAAGAAAAAGCTGCTCGAGAAGCAGAAAGAGGGCAAGAAGCGCATGAAGAACATCGGCCAGGTGGAGATCCCGCAAGAGGCGTTTCTCGCCGTGCTCAAGGTCGGAAAGAAATAGCCGCCATGAACCAGGAAGCCCTGCAACCTTTGGTCACCCTGCTGGCGTTCCTCGCCGTGCCGGTTCTGCTGATCGCGGCCTACGACAAGTGGGTGCTTGCGCCGAAACGTCCGCGGTCACCCGAAGGGGAAATTGCGCCCGGCCCCGCGTATACGCGCGTCGCGAATTTCCTGTTGCCGATCGTGCTCATCGCCGTGGTGTTCAAGCTGGGCGTCGGTCTCGTGTTCGGCTGGGCGAAGGATCTCGCCGTGCCGCTCAGCCTGGTCGCCGCGCCCATCGCCATCTGGTGCGCGATCGACAGCTGGTTGTTGGCGCCGCGACGCAAGATCGCTGCGGGCTCGGTCAATGCGCCCGATCCGCCGCTGATGCGGGCGATGTATGCGGTGCTGCCGGTGTTCGTGCTCGCGCCCATCGTGCGCATGATCAGCGCCGAGACACTCGACTTCAGCCTCGTGCTGCTGCTGTTGTCGGTGTTCACGGGCGTGGTCTGGTTGATCGACTACTTCGTGTTCCGCAAGCCGCGCGAACAGGCGGCCGCCAACGCCAAGCTGGTGTTGCCCGAGCCCGGTACCGTCGACTATGCGCGCAGCTTCTTTCCGGTGGCATTCATCGTGCTCATCGTGCGCGCCTTCATTTTCGAGCCTTTCCGGATTCCATCCGATTCGATGATGCCCACGCTGCTCGACGGTGACTTCATCGTGGTCAACAAGTTCGCCTATGGTCTGCGTTGGCCGGTGCTCAACGAAAAATTCCTGGACATCGGAATGCCGCAGCGCGGTGACGTCGTGGTGTTCCGCTATCCGCCGACGCCGAGCATCAACTACATCAAGCGCCTCGTCGGATTGCCGGGCGATCGCGTCGAGGTTCGCGACGATCACCTGGTAATCAATGGCCAGACCATCGCGCTCGAACCGAAGGGCACGTTCACCGACGGTTGTTACCTGAACTTCAAGCTGCAGACGGAAATCCTCGGCGAACACACTCACCAGGTGCTGTCCTGCCAGTCGCCCACCGGCTGGGTGGCGGCGCGCGAGCTGCTCGCCGCGAGTCCGCCGCACTCATTCCCCGCCTGCGATCGCAAGAAAATCCGCGAATCCTCGGCCAGAGGAATGCTTTGTGAGGAATCCGGCACGACCGGCCTGCGGGATTCGAACGATTACGTCTTCCAGGGCGTCGTGCCCGCCGGCCACTACGTCATGATTGGCGACAATCGCGACAACAGCGGCGACAGTCGCTCCTGGGGCCTGGTGCCGGACGCGAATGTGGTCGGCAAAGCGACGCGAATCTGGTTCAATTTCGACCTGCAGCGTCCCAGCCTGGTCAACTGGAGCCGTATTGGCAATGGCATTCAATGAACGTCATTCGGGAGAGGCAAATGCGCAAACAACGTGGTGTGACGATGATCGGCTGGATATTCCTGCTGGTCCCGGTGGCCCTGGTTTTGTACGCAGGCATTCGCGTCGGCCCCGAATATCTGAACTACTACAAGGTCATAACCGCCTTGAAGGAAACGGCGGTGCAGCTCAAAAGCGATGAGGCCTTGAGCCCGGCGGCCATCCGCACCGCTATCGAGAGGCGTTTCGACACCGGGTACGTCGACGAGCCGAATGCCAACGACATCGTCATCGTCAAAGGAGACGCGGGCTGGACGATGACGGCCGACTACGAGAAGGCAGTGCCGATGTTCGGCAATCTCTACCTGCTCATGGCTTTCAAGACCACGGTGCCCGTCCACTGAATGCGGTCGCGCACATGGGGCTGATGCCGTCCAGCCAGGCGGATACCCTAGCCGCGCAGCTGGGATACGCGCCGCGTGACCGCAGTTTGTTCGTCGTCGCGCTCACACACCGCAGCGCCGAAGGACCTAACAACGAACGGCTCGAGTTCCTCGGGGATTCGGTGTTGAACCTGCTGCTCTCCGAAAGGCTGTATCGCGAATTTCCCACGGCGTCCGAGGGCGACCTGTCGCGCCTGCGCGCGCGTCTCGTGAGCGAAGAGCCGCTGGCCGAGATTGCCCAATCGATGAAGCTCGGCGAGTTGCTGGCGCTCGGCTCGGGCGAGCTCAAGACCGGTGGATTCCGTCGGCATTCCATTCTCGCCGACGCTTTCGAGGCGCTGTGCGGCGCGCTGTATCTCGATGGCGGCCTCGAGGCCGTGCGCACCACGATCGGCCCGATGTTCGAAGCGCGCATCGCGGCGCTGCCGGAACCCTCCACGCTCAAGGATGCCAAGACGCGTTTGCAGGAACATCTGCAGGCCAACGGGCGCCCGTTGCCGCTGTACACCGTCAAGCGCACCAGTGGCGAGCCGCACGCGCAGACATTCCTGGTTTCCTGCGCGGTGCCGTCCGCCTCGCTCGAGACCGAGGGCGAAGGCCCGAGCCGGCGCCGTGCCGAACAGGTCGCGGCGCTGGCCGCGCTGGCCGCGCTGGGTCTGCATGTCTGATCCAACTACATCCGATCCGGGCACCTTCCGCGCCGGGTTCGCCGCGATCGTCGGCCGTCCAAACGTCGGCAAATCGACGTTGATCAACGCCCTCATGGGCGAAAAGATTTCCATCGTGACTTCGCGCCCGCAGACCACGCGCCATCGCGTGCTCGGAGTCCTCAATCGGCCGGGCGTTCAGCTGGCTTTCGTCGACACGCCCGGGCTGCACCTGGGCGAAAAGCGCGCGCTCAATCGCGCCATGAATCGCACCGCCGCCTCGGCGCTCGCGGATGCCGATCTCGTTGTGTTCGTGGTCGAGGCGCTGCGCTTCTATGCCGAAGACGAGGCCGTGCTGCAGCGCATCCGCGACTCGGGCCGCGAGTCCATCGCCGTGATCAACAAAGTCGACAATGTGTATCCGAAGGACCAACTACTGCCGTTCGTCGCGCACCTTGCGGGCCTCCACGGGTTCCTCGACGTGGTGCCCGTGTCGGCGGAGAAGGGCGTGAATCTCGACCGCCTCATCGACGTGATCGCCACGCGGCTGCCGTTATCGCCCGAGTTGTTTCCACCCGAGCAACGCACCGACCGCGGCATCGACTTCCAGATTTCCGAGACCATCCGCGAGAAGCTCACGATGGAGCTCGTGGAAGAATTGCCCTATGGCATCGCCGTCGAGATCGAAAAGAAGAGCGAGGAAGACGGGCAGCTGATCATCGATGCCGTGATCTGGGTCGATCGCGCCGGACAGAAGCCCATCGTCATCGGCGCCAAGGGTTCGCGTCTCAAGCGCATTGGCCAGAAGGCGCGCGAAGAACTCAATGCGCGTCTCGGCAAGAGACTGCACCTCAATCTCTGGGTCAAGGTGCGCGAAGACTGGGCCGACGACGCGCGGGCGCTGGCGCAGCTGGGGATGGAGTGAGCGCGTGAACGTGCAGCCGCGCGAACGCATCGCTCTCGAGCCGGCCTTCGTGTTGCACCATCGCGAGTATCGCGATACCAGCCGGATCCTCGACGTGTTCACCGCGCGCCACGGCCGGCTCACATTATTCGCGCGCGGCGCGCGCGGACCGAAATCCAAATACGCATCGCTGCTGATGCCGTTCCGCTCGCTGCTGGTGTCCTGGTCGGGGCGTGGCGACGCCGCGCAATTGTCCGCTGCCGAGGCGAATGGCGAAGCGATGCCGTTGCCGCCGCGCCAGGTGCTCTCCGGCTTCTATCTCAACGAGCTCATCATCAATCTCACCACGCGTCACGATCCGCAGCCCGGATTGTTCGACGACTACGCGCAGACGTTGCGCCGCCTGTGTGTCGATCCGGCGTCCGAGCCGGCATTGCGCGTGTTCGAGAAGCGTCTGCTGACCTCGCTCGGTTACGGCCTCGAGTTCGAGGTCGACGCGCAGGGCTTCTACCAGTTCCGGCCCGCCGAAGGCCTGTCCGAAGTGCGCGAGAATGCATCGGACGCGTACTCGGGCCGATGCCTGTTGGCGCTGAAGCAGGAGCAGCTTGCCGACCGCGAGACGCTCGATGTGGCGCGACGCGTCCTGCGCCAGGCGCTCGACCATTGTCTGGAAGGTCGGGAACTGCGCACGCGCACCGTGGCGCGCTCGATGCAGCGACGAGGTAATGCATGACCCGTTCCATTGAACTCGGCATCAACATCGATCACGTCGCCACCGTGCGCCAGGCGCGCCGCGTGTCGTATCCGGATCCCGTTCACGCCGCCTTGCTCGCCGAACAGGCGGGCGCCGACAACATCACGCTGCACCTTCGCGAGGATCGCCGCCACATCCAGGATCGCGATGTGCATGCGCTGCGGCCGCTGTTGCAGACGCGCATGAACCTCGAGATGGGACTCACCAACGAGATGGTGGAGATCGCGATCGGCGTGCGTCCGCAGGACTGTTGCCTGGTGCCCGAGAACCGCGTCGAGATCACCACCGAAGGTGGCCTCGAC
Organism: Pseudomonadota bacterium; assembly: GCA_039930985.1. GTDB lineage: Bacteria > Pseudomonadota > Gammaproteobacteria > Steroidobacterales > Steroidobacteraceae > CADEED01. The sequence continues at coordinate 24,505 of JBDTSV010000054.1, read as the reverse complement.
GTGGCCGCCGACGTCGAACGCGTCGCCGGCGGAGTGCGCAGGCTCGCGGCGGCCGGTATCCGCGTGGCGCTGTTCATCGCGCCGGATCTCGCGCAGATTGAAGCCGCCAAACGGTCCGGTGCCCGGGTGATTGAACTGCATACGGGCACCTATGCGGAATCCACCGGTTCCACGCAGGCGCGCGAACTCGAACGGCTCTCGAGCGCTGCCAAGCGGGCCGCCAACCTGGGGCTCGAAGTCCATGCCGGACATGGCCTCACCTATAACAACGTGGCGCCGGTGGCGGCAATCGCCGAGATCGTCGAGCTCAACATCGGCCATTGCATCATCGCGCGCGCCATCTTCAGCGGCCTCGACGCCGCGGTGCGTGAGATGAAGGCGCTGATGCAGGCGGCGCGCCGATGATCTTCGGTATCGGCGTCGACGTGCTCGAGGCCGCGCGCATCAAGAAAGTGCTGGCGAGATTCGGCGATCACTTCATCGATCGGCTGCTCATGCCGGCCGAACGCGCCCAGCTCGGTAAAACGAAGCGAATCGAGCGCTTTCTCGCCATGCGTTTCGCGGCCAAGGAGGCCATCGTCAAGGCCATGGGCACGGGCTTTGCGCATGGAATCTGGATTCGCGACGTGGGCATCGTGCAGAACGCCTGGGGCAAGCCCGAAGTGGCGTATTCGCCGCGCGGCGAAAAGGTCCGTCGAAAGTTAGGCATCGGCGGCGGGCACGTCACGCTCACCGACGAAGCCGGTCTCATCGTTGCCGTGGCGGTGCTCGAGACCGCGCCCGCGAAGAAGAAACGCCCGGCGAAAGCCCGCAAGCGATGAACACCCTCGTGTTCGACATCGAAACCGTGCCGGACGTGGAATTCGGCCGCAAGCTTTTCGGCCTCGACGGACTTTCCGATGACGAAGTCGGCAAAGCCATGCAGGCACGCGCGCGGCAGGAATCCGGCAGCGACTTCCTGCCGCACGAACAACATCGAATCGTCGCCATCTCCTGCGCATTCCGTTCGCGCGAGGGTTTCCGCGTCTGGAGCCTCGGCGAGGAGGGTGCATCCGAACGCGAGCTCGTGGAACGCTTCTTCGACGGCATCGACAAATTCACGCCGGAGCTCGTGAGCTGGAATGGCGGCGGCTTCGACCTGCCGGTGCTGCACTACCGGGCGCTGCGCTTCAAAGTGCAGGCGCCGCGCTACTGGGAAACCGGCGACGAAGACAACGCCTTTCGCTACAACAACTATCTCGGCAGATTCCATTGGCGTCACGTCGACGTCATGGACGTGCTCTCGGGTTATCAGGTCCGGGCGCGCGCATCGCTGTCCGACACCGCGGTGTTGTTGGGATTTCCCGGCAAACTCGGATTCGACGGTTCCCAGGTGTGGGGCGCCTATCGCCGTGGCGAGCTCACGCGTATCCGCCGCTACTGCGAGACCGACGTCATCAACACCTGGCTCATATTCCTGCGCTTCCAGCACATGCGCGGCCGGCTGACCGATGCTGCGTTGGCCGAAGAGCTGGCGCGCACGCGTGCCTGGCTCACCGAGGTCAAACTACCGCACTTCGACGAATTCCTGGCGGCCTGGACCCTCGACACGTGAGCAAGCCCGCGCGCGCGGCGCAGGCGGCGGTTGAGACCGGCGTGGTCGTCGATCTCACGCATGAAGCCGAAGGAGTGGTGCGCGGCGGGGAGACCACCGGCAAGACAGTGTTCATTGCCGGTGCGTTGCCGGGCGAGCGCGTGAGCTTCCGGCGCCGCAGCTTTCACAAGAGCCACGACGAAGCCGACCTTGTCGAAATTCACGAGCGTTCGCCGGCGCGCGCCGAGCCCAAGTGCGCGCATTTCGGTGTCTGCGGTGGCTGCGCGTTGCAGCACCTCGATCCGACGGCGCAGATCGAGTCCAAGCAAAAGGAACTCGCCGCCAATCTCGAGCGCATCGGCAACGTGCAACCGGCCGAATGGCTGTCTCCGTTGTTAGGCCCGCACTGGAACTATCGGCGGCGCGCGCGCCTGTCTTCACGCTACGTCGACAAGAAGGGCCGCAGCCTGGTCGGCTTTCGCGAGAAGCAGGGCAAGTATGTCGCCGACGTACAGCGTTGTGAGGTGCTGGCGGAGCCCGTGGGGGCGTTGGTGGGTACGCTCGCCGGCCTGCTGACCGGCATGCAGCGCCGCGCCAGCATTCCGCAGATCGAAGTCGCCTTGTCCGATGGTGAGAGCGTGCTGGTTTTTCGCGTACTCGATCCGTTGCCAGACGCCGACCTCGAAGCGTTGCGCGCGTTCGAGAAGGCCCATGGCCTGCGCATCCTGCTGCAGCCGGGCGGCCTACATACCATCGCGCCGCTGACTCCGGGCCCGGTCGATCTTCACTACCGGCTGGAAGCGTTCGACGTGAAGCTCGATTTCGGTCCCAGCGACTTCGTGCAGGTCAACGCCGCGATCAACGCCGGCATGGTTGCCAGGGCCATCGAACTACTGGAGGTCGGCCCGGCCGACCGGGTGCTCGACCTGTACTGCGGCCTCGGCAACTTCACCTTGCCCCTCGCCAGGCACGCCCGCGCGGTGGTGGGCGTGGAAGGTGAGGCAGGTCTCATTGGCCGGGCCCGTGCCAATGCGCTCGCCAATGGCATCGCCAATGCCGAATTCCACGTCGCCGACCTGTCGGTGGCGCCCGACGTCAACATTCCGTGGATGCGTGGGGGGTTCGATCAGGTGCTGTTAGACCCGCCACGCGTGGGGGCCCGTGAGGTTTTGAGTGCCGTGGCACATCTCGCCCCGCGCAGGGTGGTGTATATCTCATGCCACACAGGTTCCCTGGCGCGAGACCTGGGCGTCCTGACCCATGAGCTGGGCTTCCGCTTACGCGCGGCCGGGGTACTTGATATGTTTCCGCACACCACACACGTGGAATCGATAGCTGTACTAGACAGGAATTGAGTTGTGACCCTTGGCCCACTCATGGTCGATGTGGCCGGTCTCGAGCTGACGCCCGAAGATCGCGAGGTCCTGCGCCATCCGCTCGTGGGGAGCGTGATCCTCTTCACCCGCAACTACGCCAGTTCCGAACAGTTGCGCCGCCTCGTCGCGGACATTCACGCGGTACGCCAGCCCGCGCTCATCGTCGCCGTCGATCAGGAGGGCGGGCGAGTGCAACGCTTCCGTCCCGGCTTCTCGGCGTTGCCGCCGCCACGGCGTATCGGCCACGAATTCGATCTCGATGCCAGGCACGGCCTCGCGCTGGCTCGCTCCATGGGTTGGCTCATGGCCGCCGAGTTGCGTGCGCACGGGGTCGACCTGTCGTTCGCGCCCTGCGTGGATCTCGACTACGGCGTGAGCGAGGTCATCGGCGATCGCGCGTTTCATGCGAAGCCGGAAGCGGTCGCGCAACTCGCGCTCGCCTACCTGTCCGGCATGAAGGATGCCGGCATGGCCGCCACCGCCAAACATTTCCCCGGGCACGGCGCCGTGGTCGCCGACTCGCACCAGTCGCTGCCGGTAGATAGACGGCCCTGGGACGAGCTGGGCAACGACGTGTTGCCCTATCGCCGCCTGATCGCTAACGGCCTGCCGGGCGTCATGGTCGCCCACGTGTTGTTCCCCGCGGTCGACCCCGCGCCCGCCAGCCTGTCGCGCAAGTGGGTCCAGAATGCGTTGCGCGAAGAGCTGCGATTCGAGGGTGCGGTGTTCACCGACGATCTTTCCATGGGTGGGGCCGCGGAATTCGGCGACATTGTGGCGCGCGCAACCGCGGCACTCGCCGCCGGCTGCGATGTGCTGCCGGTGTGCAACAACCGTGCGAGCGTGGCCAGGCTGCTCGATGAACTCGAGTTCGAGGTCGACCCGGCCGCGCACCTGCGCCTGGTACGCATGCGCGGTCGCGCGGCGCCGGAGCGCGCCACCCTTTACGCCAGTGACGCATGGCGCGCGAGCCAGGATTTGCTGGCCCGCTCGACCGCGGCGCCGAAGCTCAAACTCACCGCGGGAAATGCATGAACGGGTTCCAGGGAGAATTCCTGCGCGGCGCACTCGATGTCTCACCCGACGGCGTCGTCATCTGCGAGGCCACGGGCGATCGCCTGGTCGTCTACGTCAATACCGCGTTCTGCCGCCTCACCGGTTATGAAACCTCGGATTTGTTAGGCAAGAACCTGCGCTTGTTGCAAGGCGAGGACCGCGATCAGCAGGAGCTCGATTCGCTGCGTGAGGCGCTGCGCCACAACGAGCCGGTACGCGTGCTGGTGCGCAACCTGCGCAAGGACGGCACGGTATTCGTCAACGACATGCAGATTTACCCGCTGCGCAACGGCGAGGGCAAGGCCACGCACCTCATCGGCTACCATCGCGAAGGCGGTACCCGCGTGCGCACTGGCGACACCGGCATCCGCGGCCTGCCCAACTGGGTGCGTGAAGACCGGCTCACCGGTCTCGCCTCGCGTTACTATTTCGAAGACGTACTCAAACGCGACTTCCTGCTCGCGCAACGCGACAAGACCGACATCGCGCTGCTCTTGTTCGACATCGACCAGTTAGGGCCATACAACGAGGTCTTCGAGCGCGCCGGCGGCGACGCCGTGATCAAGCGCGTCGCACGCGCGATCGCCGGCTCGTTCCGCCGCGGTACCGACATCGTCGGGCGCTGGGAAGGCGCCAGTGTCATCGTGCTCATGCACGGCACCACCGCCGATCACGTGATCCAGCACGCCACCACGGTCGCGCATCGCGTCCGTGAACAGCAGATTCATCACCCGCGTTCGACCCAGAAGTACGTGACCGTGAGCGGCGGCGTGGCCATCCACACCGCGCGACCCGAAGACACCGCGGAAGGGTTCCTGAAGGCGGTGGAGATGGCGGTGGCGCGGGCCAAGGAGCAGGGACGCAATCGCATCATCGTCGCGGAAGAAGTGGACTTCAGGTAAGAGCAGGGCTCTCGACACCTGTGAAAGGCGCGGGCACGCCTCAAATCACTATTCAGTCATCGCCCGCCGGTCGCCCGATTCGCCGGCGTCACCAGCGCGATCACCCCGAACGCCGGATGATCGAAATAGGCCAACTTGTCGACCTTGACGCGCTGCGACTCGTTCATGTTGAACACGGTGCCCGCCGCGGCGGCCAGGCCATCCGGCGGATTGGAGGTCTGGTAGTTGAGCGCCATGCCGAGATGCAGCAGGTCGCCGCTCTCGAGATAGATGCTGCCGGTCAGGCCGGACACGTTGCCGGCCAATTTCGCCACCGTGAATCCGGCGCGTGAACCCCAGGAGCTCGCGGTCTGCTGCCAGGCGAAATGCGCGATCGGCTGATAGTTAGAGGTATTCTGCAATTTCTGCGCGACGTCGTTGAGCTGGAACTGCGGCGCGGCGATCGCCTGCACGAACTTGCCGACCACCGGCGCATCGGGTTTGTCGGGTCCGCGCGCGACCGGTTTCGCGCTCCAGTCCTCAGGCCCGCCCAGGCCGCTCATGTTGCGGAACACGATGACTTCGATGTTGTAGACGCGCTGGCTGGGCGCGGTCTGCGCTACGGCGGATCGCGGCGATGCGCTGACGACCGCCAGCACGAGCAGCAGGGCAGTAGCCAGGGAACGAGTTCGGGATCGGCCGTTTTGCTTCATGGGCGCAAAGTATATCGGGTCGGCTTCAGCGTTTCGGGGCGGGTTGCTTGTGCGGCGTGGGCGCCGCCGGGGCTGGCGCGCCCTTGAGCTCGTTCAGGAACTTCTCGGCGAACTCGAAGCGTTCGCTTCCTTCGTCGGTCTCAATCGATATGCGTAGCTTGAGAGCGCCTTCCAGCCGGTAGTCGCGATCAGGGTGCTGCACCAGGCGGATGACCGCGCGAGGATCGACCTGGTTCTGCTCCTCGAACAGCGCATATCCACCCTGCGCCCCGAGATCGAGTCGGCGGATTCCGATGGCGCGAGCGGCCAGTTTGAGTCTTGCCACGCGCAACAGATTCGTGGCCGGGGGCGGCAGTGGCCCGAAGCGGTCGACGATTTCCTCGGTGAGCAGATCGATGGCGGGATTGTCAGGGGCTGCCGCCAGGCGCTTGTACATCGCGAGTCGCACGGGAACGTCGGCCACATAGCTTTCCGGCAGCAGCGAAGGTAGGCGCAGTTCCACTTCGGCAGTGGCCGCCAGCGGCCGATCGAGGTTGGGCTCGCGGCCTTCCTTCATCGCCTTGACGGCCTGCTCGAGCAGGTCAAGGTACAACGAGAGGCCGATCTCGGTCAGCTCGCCACTCTGCGACTCGCCTAACAATTCGCCGGCGCCGCGGATCTCCAGGTCGTGCGTGGCAAGCACGAATCCCGCGCCAAGCTCTTCGAGCGATTCGATCGCCTCGAGGCGCTTGACGGCGTCGAGCGACAACGCCTTGCGCGGCGGCGTCAGCAGGTAGGCATAGGCGCGGTGATGCGAACGGCCGACGCGGCCACGCAACTGGTGCAGCTGCGCCAGCCCCAGCTTGTCGGCACGATCGATCATGATGGTATTGGCGGTGGGCACGTCGATGCCGCTTTCGATGATCGTGGTGCACACCAGCAGGTTGAAGCGGCGGTGATAGAAATCGACCATGAGCTGCTCGAGATCGCGCTCGCGCATCTGGCCGTGAGCGACGCGCGCGTCGGCTTCCGGGATCAGTTTCTGCAGTTCCTGCGCGGTCTTCTCGATGGTCTCTACCACGTTGTGCACGAAGTACACCTGGCCGCCGCGGCGGAATTCGCGTAGCGCGGCTTCGCGCAACGTCGGCGCGTGCCACTCCGTCACGAACGTCTTGATGGCCAGCCGTTCGGCCGGCGGCGTGGTAATCAGCGACAGATCGCGCAGGCCCCCGAGCGCCATGTTCAGCGTCCGCGGAATCGGCGTGGCGGTGAGCGTCAGCACGTGCACTTCGGCGCGCAGCGTCTTGAGCTTTTCCTTGTCGCGCACACCGAAGCGGTGTTCCTCGTCGACGATGACGAGCCCAAGATCCTTGAAGCGCACGTTGGCATGCAACAGCCGGTGCGTGGCGATGACGATGTCGACCGTGCCGCGTTCGATGCCGTCCAGTACCGCGTTCGATTCCTTGCCGGTGCGGAAGCGTGACAGCGATTCGATGCGCACCGGCCAGTCGGCGAAGCGATCGCGGAAGTTGTTGGTGTGCTGCTCGGCGAGCAACGTGGTGGGCACCAGCACCGCCACCTGTTTGCCGGCTTGTGCGGCGATGAACGCCGCACGCATCGCCACCTCGGTCTTGCCGAATCCCACGTCGCCGCACACCACGCGATCCATGGGTTTCTCGCTCGCCAGATCCTTGAGCACCTGGCGGATGGCTTCGGCCTGGTCCTCGGTTTCCTCGAACGGGAAGCTGATGGCGAACGCCTGGTATTCCTGCTCGCGCTGCGGCATCGACGGTCCGCGCTTGGCCTGGCGTTGCGCGTACAGATCCAGCAGCTCCGCCGCCACGTCGCGAATCTTGTCGGCGGCGCGCTTGCGCGCCTTGGCCCATTGATCGGTGCCGAGCTTGTGCAGCGGCGCGCTCTCGGGTGCGGCACCGGAATAGCGTGACACCAGGTGCAGCTGCTGCACGGGCACATACAGCTTGTCGCCGCCGGCATATTCGAGCACCACGAATTCGCCGTCCTGGCCGGCGACCTGCATCACTTGCAGGCCGATGTAGCGGCCCACTCCATATTCCTCGTGCACTACTGGCGAGCCAGGCCCTAACGCCGTGAGGTCGCGCAGGATGGCTTGCGGATCGGAAGCCGCGCGCCGCCGGCGCCGTTCCTGGCGCGCCCGCTGCCCGAAGAGCTGCGCCTCGCCCAGGACGGCGATGGGCGGTGTGAGGATGCTGAGCCCGGCCATCTCCGGCGCCACGCACAGTGCGAAGGGTGCGACGCTTTCGACGAACTCGTGCCAGCCGGCCACCGGCGCGGGCTTGAGTCCATGCGCGCGCAACATCTCGAGCAGTACTTCCCGCCGGCCGGCCGAGTCGGCGGCCAGCAGCACGCGCCCGGGAAAGGTGTCGAGGAAGTCTTCGAGCGGTGCCAGCGGCCGTTCGGCGCGCAGGTCCACGCGCCATTCCTGGGGCGCGGCGGTGGGGAAGTTGTGCCCGAGCACCGGGTCTTCGATCTTGAAGCTCTCGAAGTCGATGCGCGTGAACGTGTCGAGCCGTGTCTGCAGCTCATCGGGCGGCAGATAGAGTTCGTCGGGCGCCAGCACCGGACGTTCCACGTCATGCCGGCGCTCTTCATAGCGTTCGGCGATGCTCTTCGCGGCCCGCTCCACCGCCGCCGGAAGATCCGCGCCGGCGCACACCACCGTGTCCTTCGGTAGATAGTCGAGCAGCGTGTCGGTGGTATCGAAGAACAGCGGCAGGTAGAACTCGATGCCGGGTGGCGCCAGGCCATCGCTCACGCCGCGATAGATCACGCTCTTGGTGGGGTCGCCTTCGAAGCGTTTGCGATACCGCAGCCGGAATGCCTTGACCGAATCGGCATCGAGCGGCAGTTCGCGGCCCGGCAGCAGGCGTACTTGTTTGAGTGAATTGCCCGAACGTTGCGTGTCGGGATCGAACTCGCGAATCGCCTCGATCTCCTCGTCGAACAGGTCCACGCGCAGCGGCGTCTCGGCGCCCATCGGAAACACGTCGAACAACGAGCCACGCAGCGCGAACTCGCCGGGCGCACTGACTTGCGAAACGGAGGCGTAGCCGGACTCCACCAACCGCGCGCGCAGTGGCTCGATGGGAAGTTTGTCGCCGACCGCGAGGTTGAAGGTGCGGCCATCGACGTAGCCGCGCGGCGCGATCTTCTGGCCGAGCGTGTCGGCCGCGGCCAGCAGCACCGAGGACTTGAGGCGCGGGAGCTCCGCCAGGGCGGCGAGGCGCTCGGAGATGATGTCCGGGTGCGGTGAGAACAGGTCGTAGGGCAGGACTTCCCAGTCCGGCAGTACATGAATGGCCCGGCTGCCGCCCAGGAAGAATGCGAGTTCGGAACGCAACTGATCCAGCTCGCGCGCATCGCGCGCGATGACCAGGTACGGCCGCGTATCCGATTCAACGGCTTCGGCCAGCGCAAGACTGCGCGCCGAGCCGTAAAGCTGGTGCCAGCGCTGGCGCGACTTGGGCGCCGGAATGGGTGGGTGAAGCAGGGATGGCATTGCGAAAGCGCGGCAGCTTACCGTGCGCCACGGCTGGTGCAAGCCGCGCGCAGTTGCGCGTGGTACAGACGAAAACTGGCAGCGCGCGGACCAGAGAGCGGCGCACCCGAGGGAGGGATTTTTGGACGTCGGTCGCGACTACCGCGAGTCGGTCGGCTGACGCCGGATTTTCAGCCCTGCGTCTGGACCGGTGCCTGCGCCTGGGTCACGACCGCGTGCAGCACCTTGTCGTGCTCGAACACCACGACGAAGTTCGGGTAGAACCACTTGGTGATCGGCGGATTGCCCACCGGGCTGCTCTTGTTGCCAGGCGCGCCGAATTTCTGTTCCACGGCGCTCATGCTGGAGCCGCGCTGTGGGGTTTCGACACCCGTGGGCTTGATGGCGACCTGGCCGTCGATGGCCAGTGTCTCGGCAAATGTGGGAGCTGCGACGCCGAGGGCGAGCGCGACCACTGTCATCTTCATCGTGCGAGCAAGCATGGCTTTCTCCTGCGGCCAGCGACTTGACCGTGGCGGCAATATACGCCCCGCTGTGGCAAAGTCAGCCGCTGTCGCCATGCGCCGACTCAAACTAACAGTGCTTTTGTGATGCCCGTCAGGTTTTTCGCCCACAATCCCCCGCGATGCTGAATTCCCTGCCCCTGTTTGTTGGCCTGCGCTACGTGCGGGCCCGCTCCCACAAGTTCTTCGTCTCCTTCATTACCTGGATATCGCTGCTGTGCGTGTGCCTCGGGGTCACGGCGCTCATCGTCATCCTCTCGGTCATGAACGGCCTCGAGGGGGAGCTGCGCGACCGGCTATTGTCGCTGTCGGCGCACGCGCGGGTTTTCGTGCAACCGCAGGCGAGCACCACGCCGGACTGGAGCGCGTTGGCGACCAAGATCCGCGAGTCTCCCGAGGTCACGGGAGCGGCGCCCTTCATCGAGATCGAAGCGCTGGCGGTTCGCAAACCGGAGATGCTGCCGGTGCGCCTGCGCGGCATCGACCCCAGCCACGAAGGCGAAGTCGCCAAGATCGCCAGCGCCATCGTCGAGGGAAAGCTTGCCGATCTCACGCCGGGTTCCGATCGCGTCATCCTCGGCCGTGGCATTACGCAGATGTTGGGCCTCGGGCTCGGCGATACCTTGACCGTGCTCGTTCCGACCACCGATGTGAACGGCGCGCCCGAGCCCAAATTGCGTGAGTTCGTGGTCGCCGGTGTCTTCGACACCGAGGTGCAGGACTTCGATGCGCAGTTGCTGATCGCCGCGCTCGATGACGTGCGCGCGCTGCTGCCAAACCCGGATGCGCGCATGTCGCTGCACGTGAACTTCAACGATGCCCTCAAGGCGAGCGACTACTCCGCGGCACTGGCGAAGCTGCTGCCCGCGGGAGTCGAGATCCGCGACTGGACCGTCGACCACGCCAGCTACTTTCGCGCCATCCGCATCGAGAAGACTATGGTGGCCGTCATCCTCATGCTGATCGTGGCGGTGGCGGCCTTTTATCTCGTGGCCATGCTTGCCATGGTGGTCACCGACAAGCGCACCGACATCGCCATTCTTCGCACTCTCGGCACCTCGCCGCTGCGTGTCATGGCGATCTTCCTGATCCAGGGCAGCGTCATCGCCTGGTTTGGCGTGGCGCTCGGCGTGTTGCTCGGTTGCTGGATCGGTTATTACGCCGGCGATGTCGCCGCGAATCTCGAGCGGCTGTTCCGCTTCGAGTTCTTCGATTCGAACGTCTACGTGCTCACGCGGATTCCTTCCGAGCTGCATTTCGAACAGATCGCCTGGATCGCCGGCATCGCCATGTTCATCACGCTGCTCGCCACTATCTACCCCGCCTACCGTGCCTCGCGCGTGCCGCCCGCCGACGCATTACGCTACGAGTAGCGCGCATGAACGTCCCGTATGAATGGCTGATCGGCACGCGCTACCTGCGCTCCGCGCATCGCAGCGGGCTGGTGTCGTTCGTGGCCACCATGTCGGTCACCGGCCTCGCGCTCGGCGTTGCCGTTCTCATCGTCGTGTTGTCGGTGCTCAACGGTTTCGAGAGCGAGTTGCGGAGCCGCATGCTCACGGTGACATCGCACGCCACCATCACCGGTCTCGACGGTGAGATGGCCAACTGGCGCCAGGCCCAGGCTGACGCCGCGCGTGAACCGCAGGTGATTGCCGCGGTGCCGTTCATCGAAGCGCGCGGCCTGTTGGCCAACGGCGAACGCGTGGCCGGAACCATGGTGCGCGGAGTCCTGCCCGAAGAAGAGCGCAAGGCAGTCGGTCTCGACAGCCGCATGCGTGAGGGTAATCTGGCCACTCTCGAAGCTGGCAAATATCGCGTGATACTCGGCGGCGCGCTCGCCGCCGAACTCGGCGTGAAAGTGGGGCAGAGCGTGGTGCTCATGGCGCCCGAAGGCAGCGCGACGCCAGCCGGCTTCGCGCCCCGCATGCGCCGCTTTACCGTGAGCGGCATTTTCGATTCGGGCATGTACGAGTTCGATCGCGGTCTGGCAATCACGCACATGGCCGACGCCGCGAAACTGTATCGGCTCGGCGATCGCGTCACCGGATTGCGGCTGGCGCTCACCGATCCGTTTCTCGCACCGCTGGTGGTGCGCACCGTGGCGCGCGCCATCGACTATTCGGGCACTGGCTATTACGTGAACGACTGGACGCGCGACCATGAAAATTTCTTTCGCTCGATCGAACTCACCAAGTCGATGATGTTCTTCATCGTGCTGATCATGGTGCTGGTCGCCTCCATCAACTTGGTGGCAACGCTGGTGATGATCGTGAAGGAAAAGCAGACCGATATTGCGATTCTTCGCACCATCGGCGCGGCGCCGATCAACGTGCTGCGGATGTTCCTGGTTCAAGGCGCGCTCATTGGTCTCGTGGGAACGGTTGCCGGCGCGTTGCTCGGCTGGCTGCTGGCGCTCAACATCACCGAAGTGATACGCGGGATCGAAGGTGCTTTCGGTGTAAAGTTCCTGGATGCGAGTGTCTACCTCATGAGTGACCTGCCTTCCGAAGTTCGCCTGGGCGATGTGCTCAAGGTATCGATCGTTGCGCTCGCGCTGTCGGCGCTGGCCACTATCTACCCGGCGTGGCGTGCCTCGCGCACCTTGCCGGCAGAGGCCCTTCGCCATGACTGAGGCAGTGCTCGAAGCCACCGGCGTCATGCGCGCCTTTCGCCAGGGACCCATCGACCTGCTGGTGCTGCAGGGCGTGAATCTCAGTGTCCGCCCGGGCGAACGCATCGCCATCATCGGCGCCTCGGGCTCCGGCAAGACCACGCTGCTGCAAATCCTGGGTGGCCTCGATCGGCCAACCGCCGGCGTCGTGAAGATCGCCGGCAGCGACATCCATTCGCTCACCGAAAATGCGCGCGGCGAATTGCGTAACCGCACGCTCGGATTCATCTATCAGTTCCATCACCTGCTGCCGGAATTCTCGGCGCTGGAAAACGTCGCCATGCCGTTGCTGGTGCGGCGCGTGGCGCGCAACGACGCGGAAAGCACGGCACGAAAAATTCTCGAGCGCGTAGGCCTCGGCGAGCGGCTGGTGCATCGGCCGCATGAGCTATCCGGCGGTGAGCGGCAGCGTGCCGCGGTGGCGCGTGCGTTGGTCACCAACCCGCGCATCGTGCTCGCTGACGAGCCGACCGGAAATCTCGACGGTGGCAACGCGGAGGCGGTGTTTGAACTCATGCTCGAGCTGAATCGTGAGCTTGCGACCAGCCTCATCGTGGTCACGCACGATCGGCGTCTGGCGGCTCGCATGGATCGCATTCTCGAGCTCGAAGCTGGAAATCTGCTCGAACGCAGCTGATTAGCGGCTGGCGGCGCCGGCGCGTTCGCGATATCTCTTGCGCACGTTGTAACGCCACAGCACATCGAGCACGCCCCAGCCCACGAGTCCAAACAGCGCCCCGGTCAAACTGCAGCCGACCAGGAAGGGCTTCCACATGGGACCCAGGCCGTGTTGCACCCAATCCCAGCTCATGCGGAAGGCGAAGTGGCGCGGTGTGGCGCCGGTCACGATCACGCCCACCTTGTAAGCGAGCAAATATGCCGGCACCAGCGTCACCGGATTCACCGCTACAAGCGACAACATGATGGTCGGTATGTGGATGCGGCAGAAGATCGCGATGATCGCCGCCAGCGGAATGTGAATGGGCAGGGGCACGAAGCAAATTGCCAGTCCCGCGCCAAATGCCGGCGTCACCGTGCGCCGCTGCAGTGACCACAGGCGTGGGTCGCCAAAAAAGCGGCTGAACGGCTTGAGCGCCCAGTGCGTACGCAGCGTTTCGCTGCGGGGCGTGATCTTTCGCAGGAATCCCCGTGGCATCGTGGCGTCACTCTAGCATCCGGCGCCATTGCGCGTGACCGGCGCTCTCGCATTGCTGGCGGGTGTGCTGCTCGGGCTCGGCTCGGCGCAAATGCCACTCACGGCGTGGATGCTCTCGGCCGGTGTCACCGTGACACTGGTTTTCACGACCTCGCTGCGTCGGCGCCCATCCTTGCGGGTGCTCGCGGCACTGCTCTGCGGAATGTTGCTGGCGTGGAATTCCACGCAGCGCTGGATGGATCTGCGCGTGCCGTCGTCGCCGGGAGATACGCGCGTGCTGTTCGAAGGATTCATTCTGACCGTTCCGTCGCGCCAAGGTGCCGAGCTGCACTTCGACATGGCCGGCGTCATCGTCGGCGGTCGAGCGGGCGAGCCGCGCATTCGGCGCGCGCGGCTCGGCTGGCGCGATGCGCCGTTCGCCCCGCGCGTCGGCGAGCGGTGGCGATTCGTGGTCCGGCTCGATGCGTTTTCCGACACGCGCAACTTCGCGGGTTCCGATACTGCACGATTCGCGTTTCGCGACCGCATCCATCTGGCGGGTCGCGTGCTTCCGTCGATGCTCAACACACCACTCCGGCTCGCGCACCCATCCATCGATACGGTACGCGCTCGCATTGCCGCGACCATCCGCGGCGAGATCGCCGACCCCGATGCGGCGGCGTTGCTCACCGCATTGGCGGTGGGACTCACCGACAGCATGAGCGCCGACCAGTGGCGCGTGTTCAACGCCACGGGCACTACGCACCTGGTCGCGATCTCGGGGCTGCATGTGACGCTGTTTGCCTTAATCGCGTTCGCCGTGGCGCGGTTCGCCTGGCGCCGGCTGCCGGGAGTGCGCCGCTGCGGACGCGAGCCGTTCGCCATGTTGTTAGGCCTGGGTGCCGCCGGCGGCTATTCGATGCTGGCGGGATTCTCTGTGCCAACGCAGCGCACCTGGCTCATGCTGGCCATCTTCGCGGCGGCCAGAGTCGCCGCGCGCCACGTGAGTGCCGGGCACACCTGGGCGCTCGCCTTGGTGGCGGTTTTGCTGCTCGATCCGTTCGCGCCGCTGGCGGCGGGCTTCTGGCTGTCGTTCGTCGCGGTCGCCGTCATCCTGGCGGCGGCTGGCGCCGCATCCGGCAACGCGCGCACGCTGCTGGCCCGCGCTTCGGGTGCCGCGCGTCTGCAGTTCGCCATCATGCTGACACTGGCGCCACTCACCTTTGCGGTCTTCGACGGCATGTCGATCGCCGGCCTCTGGGTCAATCTGCTCGCCATTCCGTTCATTTCGTTCGTGCTGGTGCCGCTGGTGCTGGCGGGTGCCCTCGCGGTTCTGGTGCTTCCTTCGTTCAGCGCCATCTTCTTCAAGGCCGCGGCGTTTCTCTATGAGCTCACCTGGCCGGGCCTCACCTGGGCGGCCGACGGCCCGCTTGCGATGTGGCGTGCCTCTCCACCACCGTGGTGGTTCGCTTGCGCACTGTTCGCGGGCGTTGTTCTGCTGATGCGTTGGCCGTTGGCGCTGCGATTCTCGGCCGCCTGCGCCGCACTGCCGTTGTTGTTCGCGCCTGCACGCATGCCCGAACCCGGTACGGTGCGCGTCAGTGTCCTCGACGCCGGGCGCGGGACGGCGGTGCTCCTGGCTACACATTCGCATGTGATGCTGTTCGACACCGGCGACAGCTGGAATACGCGCGGCGCGCGTTTGCGGGAGCTGGTACTGCCGGCGCTCGATGCACTAGGGCGCAGTTCGGTCGACATGCTGGTGCTGCCAGCACTGAACGACGATCGGGCGAAAGCCGCCGCGGTGTTGGCATTCGAGCGTCGCGTGCATCAGGTGACGGTGGGCGGCGGCTGGCCTGCGACTTCACTTCCGGCCGTCACCTGCGCGAATTCGCAGTTTCGCTGGGACGATGTCGAGTTCAGGATTTTTGCCGGCGGCCGTGGAAGTCGCTTCTGCGTGTTGCGCGTGTCGGTGGGCGCTCACGCCATCTTGCTAGCGGGCGACCTCGACGCGGCCGCGGAGCGTGGTCTCTTGTCCCGGCTGATGCCAGGCGCAGTCAAGAGCGACGCCGTCGTCATCGGGCGGCAGGCAAGCTCACGGGGTTCCTCACCCGAGTGGATAGAAGCATGCGCCGCGGGCCTGAGTATCGCCACTGGCGGTATTGTCCACTCGCGCTCCCGCGATGAAACGCTCGAGCGATGGCGCAAGTCGGGCGCGGTCGTGCTCGATAGCCGGCGCGACGGCGCCATCCAACTCGGGTTAGGGACGGCGGGTGTCAGCGTGCTTGCGGTTGCCGCCGCCACGCGTTACCCGTTTGTCTGGCGCCGCCTGCAATGACGCTTTCGGGCTCTGTGTCCGGTATGATCCCCCGCCATGTGGGAACTCGTTCGCGCCGGCGGCGCATTCATGGTGCCGATCATCGTTTGCTCGATCGCGGCTGTTGGCATCTTTCTCGAACGCCTCTGGACCCTGCAGCGCAAACGTGTGCTCCCCCAGGAGCTCATCAAGAGGATCTCGCAGCTCGCGGAGACGAACCAGGTCAACGTCAAAGTCATCGAGGCGCTCGAAAAGAATTCGCCGCTGGGGCGCGTCTTGGCTGCTGCGCTCGCCAATCGCGATCGCGGCCGCGACATCATGATGGAGCGCGTCCAGGACACCGGCCGCCACGTGGTGCACGAGCTGGAGCGTTTCCTCAACTCGCTCGGCACCATCGCCAGCATCTCGCCGTTGTTAGGGTTGCTCGGCACGGTCGCCGGCATCATCAATGCCTTCAACGCCGTCATGCTCGGCGGCATGGGCGATCCGCGCATGCTCGCCGGCGGCATCTCGCAGGCGCTCATCACCACGGCTGGCGGCCTCGCGGTGGCGATTCCGTCGTTCATCGCCTACCGCTACCTGCGGGGCAAGGTCGAACGCATCGTGATCGACATGGAAAAGATCGCCGTGGCCTTCGCTGACTCCCTGGGTGCCAGGTCCCCGGCTGACTCACCGTCATGAAGATGCAGACACGCCGGCCGAAGGAAGATCCTGAGATCAACCTGATCTCGCTGATCGACATCGCCTTGCTGCTCGTCATCTTCTTCATGCTGTCGTCCACGTTCATGCAGGAAGGGCGGCTCAAGATCGAGCTGCCCCAAGCCAGCCTGGCACCCACCGGCAAGCAGAAAACCGACCCCATCGTCGTCTCGGTCACGCAGAGCGGCAGCTATCGCGTCAACGATCGCGAACTGATCAATTCCTCGCCCGACACGCTGCGCGCGGCGATTCTCGAAGTGGCCGGTGCCGATCGCTCCAAGCCGGTCACGGTGCGCGCCGATGGGCGCGCCACGCACCAGTCGGTGGTCAGCGCCATGGACGTGCTCGGCAAGCTCGGCTTCGTGCGTCTCAACATCGCGACCATCGAAGAGTCCAAGCCTGCCAAATGAGGGCTGAAAAGTGAGCCCAGGCACATGAGCAAGGGCACATGAGCTCAGCGCCACCGCCGCCGGTCGGCAGTCCCGGGACGGCAACACCCGCAGAGGTTTACCGACGCCTGCTGTCGTATGCGCGGCCGCATCGCGGCATGTTCCTCATCGGCGTACTGGGCATGGCGCTGTTCGCCGCGACCGATGGTGCGTTCGCCTGGTTCGTGAACCTGTTCATGAAGGGTACGTTGCTCCAGCGCGCCAAGGGCGAGACGTGGATGATCTGGATGGGCGCGCCGGTGTTATTCCTGTTTCGCGGCATCGGCGACTACATGTCCAACTACTTTCCCGGATATGTCGGCCGCCAGGTCATCAAGGCCATCCGCGGCGACCTGTTCCGCAAATTTCTCCATTTGCCCGCCAGCTACTACGACCGCGCGGCGGGCGGCATGTTGTTGTCGCGGCTCACCTTCAACATTGAACAGGTGGCCGAGGCCACGACCAAATCCATCACCTCGCTGATCCGCGATTCGCTGACCATCGTCGTGCTGATCTCGGTGATGTTCTATTACAACTGGCAGCTCGCGACCATCGTGTTCGCGCTCGCGCCACCGATTTCCTGGCTGGTGCGCAAGGTGAGCACCTCGTTTCGCCGCTACAGCGCCCGTATCCAGGCGTCGATGGGTGACATCACGCGCGTGGTGAAAGAAGCGCTCGACGGCCAGCGCGTCATCAAGGTCTTCAATGCGCAGGAACAGGAAGCCGCGGATTTCGAGAAGGTCAACGAGCACAATCGCCGCAGCAACATGAAACTCATCGCGGCGCGCGCCACCAGCAATCCGGTGGTGCAGTTCATCGCCTCGTTGGGTCTGGGCGGCATTCTCTTCTTCGCATTCCGCCAGATCGAAGCCGGCACCTTGAACATGCCCGACTTCATGAGTTTTCTGACCGCCACGCTCATGACGACGGCGCCGCTGAAGCGGCTCATGGACTCATTCGCGCCGCTGCAGCAGGGCGTCGCCGCGGGCGTCAGCATTTTTGAAGTGCTCGATGAGCCCGGCGAACAATTCACCGGGGGTCGTGCGCTGCCGCGTTTGTCCGGTGCGCTCGAGTTTCGCGATGTGGTCTTCGAATACTCCAGCGAGAAGGGCGGGGTGTTGCATGGCGTCTCGCTCGCTGTCCCCGCCGGAAAGACCATCGCCATTGTCGGCCGCTCCGGCAGCGGCAAGTCAACGCTGGTCGGGCTGGTGCCGCGCATCTATGACGCCACGGCGGGTATCGTGCTGGTCGACGGTGTTGACGTGCGCGACTGCAATCTGCGCGACCTGCGGCGCAATGTCGCGCTGGTAAGTCAGGACGTCCTGCTGTTCAACGACTCCATCCGCAACAACATCGCCTTCGGATTCGACAACCCCGACCCTGCCGCCGTCGAGGCCGCGGCGAAGGCCGCGTACGTGGACGAGTTCGCCAGGGAATTGCCACAGGGTCTCGACACGCCGGTAGGCGATCGCGGTGCGCTGCTGTCGGGCGGGCAGCGCCAGCGCATCGCCATCGCGCGTGCGCTGCTCAAGGACGCGCCTATCCTGATCCTCGACGAAGCAATGTCGGCGCTCGACAACGAATCGGAAAAGCGTATCCAGGAAGCGCTGGTCGGACTCATGCGCAATCGCACCACGCTGGTGATCGCGCATCGCCTGACGACCATCGAGTACGCCGACGAGATCGTCGTGATGGAAGATGGCCGCATCGTCGAGCGGGGCACTCACGCGGAACTCGTGCGCGGCGATGGCGCCTACGCGAGCTTGAAGCGCGCCGAATTCCGCAATTGAGGCCATGAGATCCCGCGTCGAAACGATGTGGTACGGCGGCAAGGGCTCGCTGTGGCTGATGCCGCTCTCCTTTATCTATGGCGTCGTCATGGGCCTGCGCAGCCTGCTTTATCGCCTCGGACTGCGGCAGCGATTTCGCATGAAGGTCCCGGTGGTGGTGATCGGAAATCTGACCGTCGGCGGCACCGGCAAGACGCCGCTGGTCGCATGGCTGTCGATGAAGCTGGCGGCGGTCGGCATGCGCGTGGCCATCGTCTCGCGCGGTTATGGTGGCCGCGCACGCGGTGTCACGCGGGTCACCGTCCACAGCCGCCCCTCCGAAGTGGGTGACGAGCCGCTGCTGCTGGCGCGCCGCTCACAGGCCACGGTGTTCGTCGGTCGTGATCGGGTGGCGGCGGCGAAAAAGGCGGTGGAAGACGGGGCCGATGTCGTCCTGTGCGACGACGGGCTGCAACACCTGGCACTGATGCGCGACTGCGAGATCGTGGTCATCGATGGTCAGCGCGGCTTCGGTAACGGCTGCCTGCTGCCGCGCGGACCCTTGCGCGAGCGGCCGCGCCGGCTGCGCCGCGTGAACGCCGTGGTGATCAACGGTGCGGCCTCCGCGCCAGGCTTCGCGCTGCCCCAGCTGGTGACGCGGACGCAGTTCGTCATGAACATGCGACCGGGGGACGCGCGCCCGGTTTCCGGTGGCGCATCGCTGCGCGCGCTCGCAAGTTTTCGCGGCACCGGCGTGCACGCCGTGGCGGCCATCGGCAATCCACAACGCTTCTTCGACATGTTGAGGAACGCGGGACTGACACTGTACGAACATCCGATGCCCGATCATCATGCGTTCAAGTCCGGCGACCTCAACTTCGGCGACAATCTGCCCGTACTCATGACCGAGAAAGATGCCGTAAAATGCGTCGCATTCGCCGACGAGCGCTGCTGGTACGTGCCGGTCACGGCCGAGTTCAGTGAAAACGAGTCGCGCGAGTTGCTCGACCTCGTGCTCATGCGCGCCAGTTCCTTCAAGACGTCAAACAAACATGGATGACAGGCTGCTAGACATTCTTGCTTGCCCGGTGTGCAAGGGACCGCTCAAGTTCCAGCGCGCCGCGCAGGTTCTGGTGTGCCGGGCAGAGCGGCTGGCGTTTCCGCTGCGCGATGGCGTGCCGATGATGCTCGAGGAAGATGCGCGCCAGCTCATGCCCGACGATCCGCTGCTGGAGCGCTGATGAATTATCGTGTGGTCATCCCCGCGCGTTTCGATTCTTCGCGGCTGCCTGGCAAGGCGCTGCTGCCACTGGCCGGCAAGCCCATGTTGCAATGGGTGCACGAGCGCGCGCGCGGCAGTGGCGCATCCGAGGTCATCATTGCCACTGACGACGAGCGCATCGCGACCGCCGCGCGGGGCTTCGGCGCGGAAGTGGCGATGACGGCGCGCACCCACGTGTCGGGCACCGACCGCATCGCCGAAGTCGCGGCGGCACGCGGCTGGCAGGATGCCGACATCGTCGTGAACCTGCAGGGCGATGAGCCGCTGATTCCACCGGTCATCATCGACCAGGTGGCGAAGTTGCTGGCCGCCAACGCGCGTGCCGACATTGCGACGCTTGCGGTAAAGATCGAAGGTCTTGCCGATCTCAACGACCCTAACAATGTGAAGGTGGCCTGCGATGCCACCGGCCGCGCGTTGTATTTTTCGCGCGCACCGATTCCCTTCAACCGCGACACCCCGGGCACCGTAGCCGCCGCCTGCCTGCGGCACGTGGGTTTGTACGCCTATCGCGTCGCGGCGCTGCGCAAGCTCGCGAGCCTGCCTGCCGGCCGTCTCGAGCTGGTCGAAAAACTCGAGCAGCTGCGCGCGCTGGAGAACGGTCTGGAGATCCGTGTGGCGCTCGCCGTCGAACGGCCACTCACGGACGTGAACACCGCCGCGGATCTCGAGCGCGCGGAACGGGCCCTGTTGTTAAGGCCGTAGCCAAATGAAGGCGACGATCGCTGAAATCTTCATTTACCCGGTGAAATCCTGCCGCGGCATTGCGCTCGAAAGCGCGCCGCTGGAACCGACGGGGTTCGCCAATGATCGTCATTGGATGCTGGTGCGGCCCAACGGCCGATTCGTGACGCAGCGCGAGCTGCCGCGCCTGGCGCTGATCACGACGCAGGTAAGCGCCGATGGCCTCGCGCTGTCCGCGGCAGGTATGCCGCCGCTTGCCACGTCACACGACCTGCAGGGCGAAGTGCGCGCGGTGACGGTGTGGAAGTTCGACGGACGCGGCATCGATTGCGGCGAGGAGGCCGCCGCGTGGTGTTCGAGGTTCCTCGAAAC
Source organism: Pseudomonadota bacterium (assembly GCA_039930985.1). Classification (GTDB taxonomy): domain Bacteria; phylum Pseudomonadota; class Gammaproteobacteria; order Steroidobacterales; family Steroidobacteraceae; genus CADEED01. Next base: position 3,526 of record JBDTSV010000054.1, on the reverse strand, counting down.
TCCGTTGCGCCTCGTGAGGTTCGATGTCAGCGCGCCACGCGAGTGCAACCCGGCATGGACGCCGGGTACGCGCGCGGTCACCGAATTCAGCGATGGATTTCCGATCCTGGTGATTTCGCGTGCGTCGCTGGCCGAGCTCAATTCGCGATTGCCGCGGGCGCTTCCGGTGGAAAGATTCCGTCCTAACATCGTCATCGACGGCGTCGAGGCCTACGATGAAGATCGCATTCACGAGTTGCGCGTAGACGGAGTCACGCTGCGACTCGTCAAGCCCTGCGAGCGTTGCTCGATCACGACCACGGATCAGCAGAAGGGCGCCGTGGACGGTGTCGAGCCATTGCGAACGCTCAAGGAATACCGCTTCGACTCGAAATTGCGCGGCGTGTTGTTTGGGCAGAACGCCATCGTTGTCGCGGGCGTCGGTCAGCGCTTGAGCGTCGGCCAGACGTTGCGCCTGACCTGGAAATAGAAACGAGGAACGGCCCCGAGGCGGGGCCTGTCCCTATTGACGCTGACGCTGGGCGGCGTTGGCCGCGAGATTCCCGTGGCGAGCGGGATTGAAGATCTCCACGCGATCGCGACCCTGGGTCTTAGCGACGTAGAGCGCAATGTCGGCGCGTCTTGCCACCTGGTCGAACAGCACGTCGCCGGGTTCGTAGCTCGCCAGTCCCAGGCTCAGCGTCACCGAGACATCCTGGTCGTCGATTTTCATGCGCTGGTCGCGCAACGCGCCGCGCAATCGTTCCGCCGACTGGCGCGCCTGGTCGATACTGCTGTCGGGGAACAGGACGAGGAATTCCTCGCCACCGTAACGACCGAAGATCTCACTCGTGTGCAGCGCGGTGCGCAGCGCCGCGGCAAAACGCTGCAGCAGCTGGTCGCCGACCGCGTGGCCGAAACGGTCATTGACCGACTTGAAATGATCGAGATCGATGAGCCCGATGATCAGCGTGCCCTTCAATTCACGCGCCCGTGTGAGGTATTCCACTGCTTTGCGCACGATGGCGCGTCGATTGAGCAGCCCGGTGAGGTCGTCGCGTTCCGCCAGGCGGATGAGTTCGGCGCGATGCCTGCGGTGTGACAGCAGTGCATAGCCGAGAAAAAACGCGGTGACGAGGCCGGTGAGTCCGGCGATGGCCACGAGCTGCGTGGTGCGCGTCTGGCTATTGAGTCTTTCGGTGGCGAGCTTCTTGTCCTTCTCGAGCAGAACGATCTTCTGCTTTTCCTGATCGTTCTCGAATTGCACGCGCAGTTGCGCCACTGCGCGGATGCGATCGAGCGTGCCTTGTTCGCGCACGCGGCGCAGGTACTCGCCCTGGTCGGTGAACGCCGCCGGGTAGTTGCCGACCGCGGCGTGTGCGCGCGAACGCAACTCGTACAGCTCGGCGATGTCGTCCGCCGGCTGCGCGCCGCCGGGCGCGATGGCGCGATCGAACTGCAAGACGGCTTCGCGCGATTTGCCGAGCGCCAGGAACAGCCGGCCGCGCAGAGCCGCAAGCGTGCGGTAGTCGTTGTCGTCCATGCCGCTGGTCTGACTCAGCGTGAGTTCGGCGCGGTCGCACCAGCTGGCGGCTTGCGCGAGCGAGTTGCGTTCGATCTGCACGCCGCACATGCGCATCTGCGAGAGCCCCGTGCCCACGCGGTTGCCGACGGTCTCGTCAATGCGCAGCGCTTCGGTGGCGGCGATCAGCGCTTCATCGAGCCGGCCTGCGGCTTTGAGAATAGCGGAGCGGCGGTCGAGTGCAGTGGCCAGCCGGACCTGCGCTTTCTCTTCGCGGAAGAACGCGATGGTCTCGTCCGCCAGCGCCAGTGCCTGCGGATAGTCGCGCACACTGAACTGAGCCATGGACAGGCGGCCCGCGGCGACCATGGCCTCTTCACGGCTGGCGTTTCGCCGTAGCAGTGCATAGGCGCGCAGCAGATCGTCGAGCGCCTGATCGGGATTGCCGTCGCGGAAGTTGAGCCAGCCGCGATCGCGCAGCACGCAGCCGAGCGCGAGCGGACGGTCGCGAATCGAATCGATGAGGCGTGTCAGCTCGACGGTGGCGGCGTCGATGCCGCCGACATTGGTGCTTATGAGGGCGCGCACCGTGCGCATGCGTATGGCGAGATCTGACATGTCGCCTGCGGGCAGCAGTGCAAGGCCCGCATCCGCGTGCGTAATGCTCTGACGGCTGAAGCCGAGCTGTCGTGCCGCATCCGCGGCGATGGCGTGCAACGCCGCGCGCCGCGTGGCGGGCATGTCGGTCGAGGAGGAAATGGCGTTGGCGAGTTCCGGAAGCGCCTTGGCCGGATCGCGGAAGGCGCGTCCTTCGAGGTCGGCGAGATCACCAGTCTGACCGCCGACACAGGCGGCATTGGCGTGGGGCAGCGCAAAGATCGTCAGTGCCAGCAGGCAGCTGACACTCAGCCGGACCTTCCTGGTGTTCGCGCGCATCACGGGCTTGAGTGTACGCGCCCGCGTTGCGGTGCGGTCAGCGCTGTTTTACCGAATCCTGTTTCTGAGTACTGATTCCGCCATCGAGCGGTATGGAAAAGAACCCGAAAGCCGAGCCTTCGGCGGAGTCCATGGTCACCAGCACGCGCAAATCCGCCGGCGCGGCGGCCAGGCGGGTCACGGAGTACTGCTGGCGATAGACGCTGGCGGCGCTGGCTTTTTGCACGCTCAGGGATCCGGCGGAAACCTCGAGGCCGGCGATTTCCTTGACGCTGACGTTCAAATGAGTGCCAGCCACGCGCGGCACGGCGGCCAGATGCAGCGTCACTGGCTGATTCGGCTCGACCGCACCGTCGAAGCTGTAGTGCAGATCCACGGCGACGCTCAGCTTCGCGCTCGGGCGGGCAAGCGCCATGGACTCGATGCTGGGCTCGGTCGAGGCGGTGGGTTTCGGTGCGGCCGAAGGTTCGGTGGGCGGCGGCGCCTCAGGTGCGGGCTGCACTGGTGCGGCCGGAGCGGTGTCCGGGGCGGGCAGGGCATCGGCGGGCGGTGCGGCCGGCGGCGTGTCGGGAGCGGCCGCGGGCGGCGCCGAGCCGTCCGCGGCGGGCTTGGCGCAACCGGCGAGCAACATGGCTAACAGGGCTGCCGTCGTTGCCGCCTGGATGGCCAATGCAAGTTTGTTAGTGCGCATGGGTCGCCTCAGTTGATCAACACGGTCAGATTGTAGTCGCCGGGCGTGCCTTCCGACGGATCGCAGCCGTTGGCACAGTCGTCGACGTCGAGCACGTATTCACCGGCCGCAGCGTTGAAAGTTTTGACTTCGCTCGGCGCGGGCGGGCTGGTGGCAGCAGTGACGAGCGTTCCCGCGCGATACACGAGAAAATCGGTATCGGGTGTGTTCGGGTTCGACGAGCTCGCGGTGATGGTGATGTTGCGTGTCGTGGGGACGTTGAATCGGACGTAGCGATGAGTGCCGAGCTTGTTGCCGGTTCCCGCATTGTCCACGGTGGGAAGCAGCACGGCTGCTCCGCCGACGATGGCGACCGTGTAGATAGGCAGCGCAGCGTTGCTCGGAACCGTGGTGGGGAA
>JBDTSV010000053.1:0-16859 GCA_039930985.1 Pseudomonadota bacterium | reverse complement strand
TGGCAAGGTTGGGCCACTTCTCGAGCAGGCGCGAGGCGGCGGTGGCATCGTCGGCCAGAATCGTGAAGTCCGCGAAATCGAAGCCCGGGCCGACAGTGCAACCCACCAGTGCATAGTCTCCGGACGTGCGCGCGGCCTGCCAGTGCGCGGCCGCGACCGTGCACACGGGCGCGTGTGCTTCGAGCTGGTGAGACGAGAGCGTACTGCACGCCGGATCGATGCTGAGCACTTCGAGCGGCCCGCCTTCGTACAAATGCCAGACTTCATCCGCCGCGACGCGGTGCCAGCGGCTGACGATGCCGGCCGGCAGCAGGAAGTAGATAGTCGTGAGCGCGGCGCGCGGTCCACGGCCGTCGGCGGGCGATACCAGGTTCGACGAACGGAAGATCTCGCGGTAGTAGCCGCCCTCCGGATGAGGCTCGAGCTGGAGCCTGGTGATGAGTTCGGCGGCGCGCGGGTGCATGGCGGCATTGCTCAGTCGGCACGCAAGAGTTCGTTGATGGATGTCTTCGCGCGCGTCTGCGCATCCACGCGCTTCACGATCACCGCGCAGTAGAGCGAGTATTTGCCGTCGGGGGAGGGCAGATTACCGGACACGACCACGGAGCCCGCTGGCACGCGCCCTTGCAGCACTTGTCCAGTGACGCGGTCGTAGATCTTGGTGCTCTGGCCGATGAACACGCCCATCGATATCACCGAGCCTTCCTCGACAACGACGCCCTCGACGACTTCCGAACGCGCGCCGATGAAGCAATTGTCTTCGATGATGGTGGGTGCGGCCTGCAGCGGTTCGAGTACGCCGCCGATGCCGACGCCGCCCGACAAGTGCACGTTCTTGCCGATCTGCGCGCACGACCCGACGGTCGCCCAGGTATCGACCATGGTGCCGGTGTCGACGTAGGCGCCGATGTTCACGTAACTCGGCATGAGCACCACGTTGGGCGCGATGTAGGAGCCGCGCCGCGCAATCGCCGAAGGGACCACGCGCGTGCCGCCGTTACGTAGCGCCTCGCCTTCGTCCGCCTGCGAGCGTGCCGCGTATTTGAGCGGCACCTTGTCGAAGAAGCGCGTATAGCCCGCGTCGATGACCGCGTTGTCGTGCGTGCGGAAATACAGCAGCACGGCCTTCTTGAGCCACTGGTTGACGCTCCATTGTCCGCTGCGCTTTTCGGCGACGCGCGCCTGCCCGCTGTCGAGCAGTTCGATGCACTCCTCGATCGCGTGGCGCAACGCCGGTGGCGAATTTTTCGCGTTGAGGTCGGCGCGGCGCTCGAAGGCCTCGTCGATGATCGCGGCGAGCGTGGTCAGGTCGGTCACTAGTTCTTCTCCAGGAAAGTTCGGATGCGCTGCGCGGCGACCACACATTCATCAACCGGGGCGACGAGCGAGATGCGTACTCGATTGCGGCCGGGATTGCCGGCGCGCGTGTCACGCGCCAGGTAGCTGCCGGGCAGGATGGTCAGATTCTGTGTCGCGAACAAGTCGCGCGTGAATATTTCATCGTCGCGCTGCACGTCGGGCCACAGATAGAACGCGCCATCCGGTTCCACGACGTCGAGCACCGGCTGCAGAATGGGCAATACGCGCGCATATTTTTCGCGGTACAGCGCCCGATTGACGGCCGCGTGAGCGTCGTCGTTCCACGCGGCAATGCTGGCGAGTTGCGTCGGCACCGGCATCGCGCAGCCGTGGTAGGTGCGATACAGAAGATAGGGCTTGATCAGCGCCGCGTCGCCGGCGACGAACCCCGAGCGCAGCCCGGGAACGCTGGAGCGCTTGGAAAGCGAGTGAAATACCATGCAGCGCTCGAATGAATCATGGCCATTGGCGGCCGCTGCCTGCAGCAGCGAAGGCGGCGGCGAGCTTTCGTCGCGGTACAAATCCGCGTAACACTCATCCGCGGCGATGACGAAGTCGTGCTTGTCCGCCAGCCGGAGCGCGTGGCGCAGGAAGTCGAGCGACAGCACCGCGCCGGTGGGATTGCCCGGGCTGCACAGGAACAGGACCTCGCAGCGTTTCCAGACTTCCGCGGGAACGGAGTCGAGGTCTGGCTGGAAGCGATTGCCCGCGGTCGTGTTCAGGAACACCGGTTCCGCGCCAGCGAGCAGCGCCGCACCTTCATAGATTTGATAGAACGGATTGGGCATGGCGACTATCGGACGCTCGCCATACAAGCGACCGATTTCCGTGGTCACCATCGCCTGAACGAATGAGAACAATGCTTCGCGTGTACCGTTGACCGGCAACACCATGTTCTCCGGCGCAACGCGCACCTTGAATCGCCGTTCGAGCCACGCCGCGAACGACGCACGTGTCTCGGGAAGCCCCGCGGTCACCGGATAACTGTCGAGCTTCGACAGTTCGCGCCGCAGCGCTTCGATCACGAACGGTGGTGGCGCGTGCTTGGGCTCGCCGATGGACATGGCTATGTGCGGCAGCGAAGCCGGCGGAGTGCAGCCACTCTTGAGCTTCGCCAGTCGCTCGAACGGATAGGCGGCGAGTAGTTCGAGGCGTCTGTTCACGCGGCGGCGCGGCGATCGAGAGCGCCGGACAGGCGCTGCTGCAGTCTCGTGGCCGCGGCATCGTCCAGCGGCTGCCCCGCGAGTGATGCGAGGTAGAACACGTCTTCAGCGCGTTCACCGACGGTCATGATCTTCGCGGCCAACAGGTCGATGCGTTCTTCCATGAGCACCTTGCCCACGTCGCACAAAAGTCCGGGACGGTCGCCCGACGTGAGTTCCAGCACCGAGCGACGATTGCGTTCGTCGATCGTGACGGCGATCTGCGTGGCCGTGCGGAACATGCGTGACTGCCGCGGCACGCGTCGCGTGACCGTGACCGGCGCCTCATCGGGATGTTGCAGCGCGCGCCACAGGGCGCGCTCAATTTCGCCGATGCGTTCGCTGTCGGAAATCGGCGCGCCGTCTTCTTCGAGCACGTGATAGAGATCGAGGCTGAAGCCATCGCCGGTCGGCGTGATACGCGCATCGACGATGTTGAGGCCGAGCTGGTCGAGCACCGCCGTGGTGATCGCGAAGCTGTTGTAGCGGTGGGGCGCGAACGCGAGAATGGCGGTGGTGCCGCGCTCGCTGCTCGACTGTACGGCGACCAGCGGATCTTCGCTTCCGGGTTCGCGGTCGGCTAACAACTGCGTGTGCCAGGCCACTTCCTCGGGCGTGTGCCGCAGAAAATAGGCCGCCGTCAGACGCTCCCAGGCGCGCGTGATTTCCGGAGCGGTGATACGGCCGGCAGCCGCCAGCAGCTTGCGCGCTCCGTCCTGCGTTTCGCGCATGAGCTCGTCGGGGTCGATCGGACTTTCCAGGCCTCGGCGAAGCGCGCGCTTCACGCGCTCGTAGAATTCCTGGAACAACGATGCCTTCCACGAATTCCACAGCTTGGGGTTGGTGCCGCGCACGTCGGCGCTGGTCAACACATATAGATAGTCGAGGTGCGTCTCGTCGCCGACGCGGCGGGCGAATGCGTTGACGACCTCGGGATCGGAGATGTCCTGCTTCTGCGCCGTCACCGACAATTCGAGATGGTTCTGCACCAGCCAGGCCACGAGGCGCGCGTCGTAGCGCGATAAGCCCTGCTCGAGACAGAACGCTTCCGCATCCACCGAGCCGAGCTGTGAGTGATCGCCGCCGCGACCCTTGGCGATGTCGTGAAACAAGGCGGCGAGGTAGGCGATCTCCAGTTTGGGCAACTGCTGCATGATGGCCGAGAGCTGCGGCAATTCGTGGTCGTATTTGGGTAACGACAGCCGGCGCAGGTTGCTCAGTACAAAGAGGGTGTGAGCGTCGACGGTGTACGCGTGGAACAGGTCGTACTGCATGCGACCGACGATGCGGCCGAAGGCCGGAATGTACCGGCCCAACACGCCGTAGGTGTTCATGCGGCGCAACTCGTGGGTCACGCCCGCCGGCGCCCGCAGGATCTCCAGGAACAAGCGGTGGTTGCGCGGGTTCTGGCGGAATTCCTCGTCGATGAGCCACAGATTCTTGTTGACCGAGCGGATGGTGGAGGCGCGCACGCCCTTCACATCCGGGTTCTGCTGCAGGATCACGAACAGTTCCAGCAATGTGGAAGGCGTGCGTGCGAACAGCTCCTCGTTGACCGCTTCGAGGTAGTCGTTGCGAACCTGGAAACGTGGCGAGAGCGGCCGCGGCGGCGCGGTCTCCGTGAGAATGGCCTCGCGGAACAGCTGCAGCAGCAGTTCGTTGAGCAGCATGACGTCCATGACGGTGCGGTAGTACCGCTGCATGAACTGCTCGACGGCCAGCGTATACGAGGCGTCCTCGTAGCCGAAAAGCTGCGCCAGCTTTATCTGGTGATCGAACAGCAGGCGGTCTTCGCGCCGGCCGGTCAGCACGTGCAGGCCGAAACGCACCTTCCACAGGAACGACTGCGCCTGTTTGAGCTTGCGCAGCTCGGAGGCGGACAGGAATCCGTGCGTCAGCAGTTCATCGAGCGAGCTCGCGCCGAAGTGGCGCTTGGCCACCCAGGCGATGGTCTGGATGTCGCGCAATCCGCCCGGCCCGGTCTTCACGTTGGGCTCGAGGTTGTAAGCGGTGTCGTTGGCCTTGAGGTGCCTGTCCTCCTGCTCGACGACCTTGGCTTCGAAGTAGGCTCTCACCGACCAGACGCGATCCGCCGAAACTGCATCGCGCATCGCCGCCAGCAAATCCGCGTTGCCGGCGAGCTGACGCGCTTCCACCAGAGTGGTCATGACGCCGACATCGGCAATGCTTTCCTCGGCGCATTGGGCCACGGTGCGCACGCTGTGCCCGACTTCGAGATTGATGTCCCACAGGAACGTGACCACGCGTTCGACCACACCGCGTCCGGCTTCGTCGGGCGCGGCCGGCACGAGGATCAGGATGTCGATGTCGGAGTGCGGATGCAGTTCGCCGCGCCCGTAGCCGCCGACCGCGGCCAGGGTCCAGCTGTCGAAACCGGCGGGCAGCTGCGAACGCCAGACCTCGCGCAGGATGGCATCGATGAGCTCGGCGCGCGCATGCACCAGCACCTCCACCGACTCATCGGTGCGAAAACGCTCGGCGAGCTCGGCGTGGGCTTCCTTGAGTTCTGTGCGGAAAGCGTCGGGCGCGTATTTCGCGTCACGGAGCCGCTCGGGCAGGTGGGCGAGGCGCAGCCATGGCGCGGTGCGCAAGACTGTGGTTTCGGTGGCTTCGATGTCCTCGTCGAGGGATTCCATCTAGTTAGCCGCCGCCGGGCGCTTGCTGCCTGCGCCGAGCGTCAGCACTTCGACTCCGGTCTCGGTCACAAGACACGTGTGTTCCCACTGCGCGGACAGCGAATGGTCCTTGGTGACCACCGTCCAGCCGTCGCCTAACAAGCGGACGTGGCGCTTGCCGGCGTTCACCATCGGTTCGACGGTGAAGCACATGCCGGCCTTGAGCTCGTCGCCGGTGCCAGCTTCGCCGTAATGCAGGACCTGCGGGTCTTCGTGGTAGACGCGCCCGATACCGTGGCCGCAGTACTCGCGCACCACCGAGAAATTGCGCTCCTCGACGAAGGTCTGGATCGCGTGGCCGATGTCGCCCAGGCGTGCGCCGGGTTTGACCTGTTCGATGCCGCGCCACATGGCTTCCCAGCAGGCCTCGGTGAGGCGCTGCGCGGGCAGGGCGGGCTTGCCGACGAAATACATGCGACTGGTGTCGCCATGAAAACCGTCACGGATCACGGTGACGTCGATGTTGAGGATGTCGCCGGACTTCAGGACCTTGTCGTTCGGAATGCCGTGGCACACCACGTGATTCACCGACGAACAGATGGTCTTCGGGAAACCGCGGTAGTTCACGTTGGCCGGGATCGATTTCTGTACATCTGTGATGTGCTGGAAACACAGGCGATCGAGCTCCTCGGTGGTGATCCCGGGCTTTACGTGCTCCCCGATCATGTCGAGGACTTCGGCGGCCAGACGCCCGGCCACGCGCATTTTTTCCTGCTCGGCCGGGGACTTAATGGTGATGTGTCGGCTCACGAGGGAGTCCATTGCGTACACCTTCGTAAGGCGTTGTTTTGACGGGGGAGAGATGGTATAAAGCGCGGCCTTTTTTGGCAATGAAACTCACTTAAACCACACACGCAACCTGCCGTCCTGTCTTTTTAAGACAGATCGCCACTCCAGGCGAACGGCATAACGGGTGGATGGGTGTTCGCGAGCGATCTGACAAGAGATCAGCGGATATCCACCCGGGCGGCGCGGAGGCTTAACCCACCAAGGAGAATTCGATGTCCGGCGTGTCAATGCGACAAATGCTGGAAGCGGGCGTCCATTTTGGACACCAGACCCGCTTCTGGAACCCGAAGATGGCCCCTTTCATCTTTGGCGAAAGAAACAAGATCCACATCATCAACCTCGAGAAGACGCAGCCCATGTATACGGAAGCGTCGGCTTTCGTGCGCGGCGTTGTCGCGGACGGCGGCAAGGTGCTGTTCGTCGGCACCAAGCGCTCGGCGCGCGAGGCGGTGGAGAAGGAAGCTCGCCGTTGCGAGATGCCTTTCGTCAATCAGCGCTGGCTCGGCGGCATGCTCACCAATTTCAAGACCATCCGCGGCTCGATCAAACGGCTCGCGGATCTCACCGAGATGACCGAAAACGGCACGCTCGGCAAGCGCGGCAAGAAAGAAGGCACGATGATGCGCCGTGAGAAGGACAAGCTCGAGAGGAGCTTGGGCGGCATCAAGCAGATGGAATCGCCCCCGGACGTCATCTTCATCATCGACGTCGGTCACGAAGAAATCGCGATCCTCGAGGCCAAGAAGCTTGGTATCCCGGTCGTGGCGGTGGTGGACACCAACTGCGCTCCCGACAACGTCGACTACGTGATTCCCGGCAATGACGATGCCATGCGTGCCATTGCCTTGTATGCCGGCGGCATCGCCGACGCGGTTATCGAAGGCCGTTCGCAGGCTCCGGCCGTCGCGGTTGGCGAAGACGAATTCGTGGAACTCGACGAGAACGGCAATCCGCGCAAGAAGGGTGCCCGCGCCCAGGCGCCGAAAGCGCCAGGCCCGGTGCGTAACCGCCGTCCGGCGAACACCGCAACTCGCGGCCGTCGTCCGGTCGTGGCGAGCGTAGCGGCCGATCCGGAAGACGGTGCCGATCCGGCCGTGTTCACCGACACGGGCGAAGCCGCGCCGCGCAGTGCCACGGCGAGCGCCGGGCGTTCGCGCACCGGCACGGGCAATCCGCCCGGCCGTGGCCGCGGTGGTGGTGGCGGTCCGCGTCGCGGCTGATCGAATCCAACTAGCGCATCTAACTAGTTTCGAGGAAGGGTTTTCATGAACATTACTGCGGATGCAGTCAAGCAGCTGCGCGAGCGCACCGGCGCCGGCATGATGGAGTGCAAGAAGGCGCTCGTCGAAGCCAACGGCGACGCCGATGTCGCCGCCGAAAACATGCGCAAGTCGGGCCTTGCCAAGGCCGACAAGAAGGCCTCGCGGGTCGCCGCCGAAGGCGTGGTGGTCATCGAGAAGTCCGCCGATGGCAAGACTGGCGTGCTGGTCGAAGTGAACAGCGAGACCGACTTCGTGGCGCGCGGCGATGATTTCCGCGGCTTCGCGGCCGATGTCGCCAAGGCGGCGCTGGCCGCCGGTGCGTCGACCGTCGAGGCAGTGAGTGCCCTCAAACTCGTCGGTGGCGAAACGGTCGACGACCGGCGTCGCGCGCTCATCGCCAAGATTGGCGAGAAAATCGAGGTGCGTCGCGTGGCGCTGGTAAACGCGCCCACCGTGGTCGGCAGCTACGTGCACACCGACAACAAGAAGGCGGCGCTCGTGGCCGTCGAAGGCGGCGACGCTGATCTGGCGCGCGACCTCGCCATGCAGGTCGTGGCGGCCAGCCCGCGGTATCTCACGCCCGGCGACGCGCCGGCCGCGCATGTCGCCAAGGAACGCGAAATCGAGACTGCCAAGGCGCTTGCCGAAGGCAAGCCGCCGGAGATCGTCGCCAAGATGATCGAGGGCCGCATGCGCAAGTCGCTCAACGAGTTCGCGCTCACCGGCCAGGTGTTCGTGAAGGACAGCGAGCTCACGATCGAGAAGCTGCTCAAGAACGCCAAGGCGAGCGTCAAGGCGTTCGAGCGTTTCGAAGTAGGCGCCGGCATCGAAAAGCGCCAGGACGACTTCGTTGGCGAAGTCATGGCGCAGGTGAAGGCCCAGGCAAAGACAGACCACAAGAAATCGGACGGCAACGATCCGCCGGCCACTAAGCACTAGTCGCGACGAAAACCCCGCCTTTCGCGGGGTTTTCTTTATGGCAAAGTGGGGGAACCAATGACCGCTCCGTATAAACGCATTCTCGTCAAGCTCTCCGGAGAGGCGCTACTGGGCACCACCGAGTTCGGCATCGATCCGCTGGTTCTCAAGCGCATCGCGAGCGAAGTGCTCGAGATCCAGAAAAGCGGGGTGCAGGTCGCCTGTGTCATCGGTGGCGGCAACATCTTCCGCGGAGCGGGCCTGGCACGAGCCGGCATGGATCGGGTCACAGCCGATCACATGGGCATGCTGGCCACCGTCATGAATGCGCTGGCAATACAGGACGCCATCGAAAATCTGGGTGGAGTGGCGCGCGTGCAGAGCGCGGTGCGCATCAACCAGGTTTGCGAGGACTACATCCGCCGTCGCGCGATGCGCCACCTCGAAAAGGGCCGCATCGTCATCTTCGCCGCGGGCACCGGGAATCCGTTTTTCACCACCGACTCGGCGGCTGCGTTGCGCGCCATCGAGATCGATGCCGACGTATTGCTCAAGGCCACCAAGGTGAACGGCATCTACGACTCGGATCCGATGAAAAATCCGGACGCGAAACGCTACGCCACGCTCACCTACGACAAGGTGCTGCAGGATCGGCTCAACGTCATGGATGCCACCGCGATCGTGATGTGCCGCGACAATCGCATGCCGCTGCAGGTATTCAATCTCAACAACGTGGGCGACCTGCCACGCGTGGTACGCGGCGATGACATTGGTACGGTCGTCACCAGCGACTGACGCGCAAGCTCGAGGGCAAGAAATCATGTTAGACGACATCAAGAAAGACGCGGCCACCCGCATGGGCAAGTGCGTCGAGAATTTCCAGGGCGACCTCAAAAAGCTGCGCACCGGTCGCGCGCACCCCTCGCTCATCGAGAACATGAAGGTCGACTACTACGGCACCGATACGCCGCTCAAGCAGGTGGCGAACATCAGCGTCGAGGACGCCCGCACGCTGGTGGTTTCACCCTGGGAAAAGAACATGGTGCAGGCCATCGAGAAGGCCATCCACAAGTCCGACCTGGGTCTGAACCCGGTCAGTGCCGGCACCGTGATCCGCATTCCGCTGCCGCCGCTCACCGAGGAACGTCGCAAGGACATCACCAAGGTGGCGCGCGCCGACGCGGAGAATGCGCGAGTCGCCGTGCGCAACGTGCGCCGCGACGTGATCGCCGACGTCAAGGAAGCCCTCAAGGAAAAGCTCATCACGCAGGACGATGAGAAGAAGGCCGAGGGCGACATCCAGAAGCTCACCGACAAGTACATCGGCGACATCGAAACGCATCTGGCCGCCAAGGAAAAAGAACTCCTGCAGGTGTGAGCGGGTCCGCCCAACACCCAGGCCGCCCGTGAGCATTCCTAATCACATCGCGATCATCATGGATGGCAACGGACGTTGGGCCGAGGCTCACGGGCTCGCGCGCCACGCCGGCCATAAGGAAGGCGTGCGGCCGGTTCGCATGTGTATAGAAGAGTGTGCACAGCGTGGAGTTGCCGCGCTCACCTTGTTCGCATTCTCGAGTGAGAACTGGCAGCGTCCGACGACCGAAGTGAACAGTCTGATGCAGCTGTTTCTCGACGCCATCGATCGGGAAGTCGAGGATCTGCACAAGAACAAGGTGCGCCTTCGATTCATCGGCGATCGGCACGCACTCAGCGTCAAACTACAGGCGCGCATGGCGGCCAGCGAGAATCTGACCGCGGCCAACGCCGGCCTCAGGCTGCAAGTGGCCGTGAGTTACGGCGGCCGTTGGGACATCGTGCAGGCCGCGCGGCGCCTGGCGGCGGCCGTGGCGAGTGGCGCGCTGCCACTCGAGGCCATCGACGAAGATCGATTCGGGGGCGAGCTCGAGCTGGCGGGTTTGCCCGACCCCGATCTCTTCATACGCACCGGTGGCGATCATCGCATCAGCAATTTTCTGTTGTGGAATCTCGCCTACACCGAGCTGCACATTTGCGACACGTTGTGGCCGGACTTCGGCGTGGCGGAATTCGAGACCGCACTCGCCGCGTTCGCCGGCCGCGAGCGTCGCTTTGGACTGACCCGAAGCCAGGCGATCGACAAGACGCGCGGGGTCACCCGGAGTGCTTAAGGAACGGGTGCTCACCGCCATTGTGCTGGTCGCCGTTCTACTCGGCGTGATGCTCGGGCTTCCGCCCATCGCCACCGTCTGGCTCATCACCTTGCTGGTGCTGATCGGCGCCTGGGAATGGGCCGGGTTCCTCGGCAACAGCAGCCCGGCAGCGCGGGCCGTGTTCACGATCGCCGTGGCGCTCGCACTGGCGGCGTCTTTCTATTTTTATGAGAGCTCCGCGGTCTTCGTGCGCCTTTCCATGTCGGTCGCCATGGCGTGGTGGTTCGCGGCATTCCTGTGGTTGTGCCTGGCTCCGGCCCGCGTCAACGCGGTGACGGCGGCGGTCGCCGGCCTGCTATCGCTGGTCCCGTGCTGGCTCGCGCTGGTGTACGTCACTATCACCACGCACAGCACGCACTGGGTGTTGTTCACGCTGGCGCTCGTGTGGGCCGCCGACACCGGCGCGTTCTTCGCGGGCCGGTGGTTAGGCCGCGTACCGCTGGCGCCACGCGTGTCGCCGAAGAAAACCTGGGAAGGCGTGCTCGGGGGTGTGTTCGCGAGCGGCGTGGTCGCCTGGGTCGCCGCGACCTGGCTGTTTACCGTCGACGTCTGGCCGTTCGTCGTGACCTGCATCGCGGTGGCCGCACTGTCCATCGTGGGCGATCTCACCGAGAGCATGTTGAAGCGCGCCGCCGGCCTCAAGGACAGCGGCAGCCTGTTTCCCGGACACGGCGGCATGCTCGACCGCATCGACAGCGTCACGGCCGCGGCGCCGGCGCTGGTCTTCGCGCTGATCGCCATGAAGATCATTCCATGAGAAGCGAGGGTCTCATCGGCGTCGCGATCCTGGGTTCCACGGGCACCGTCGGCGAACACACCCTCGATGTGATCGCGCGTCATCCCGATCGCTTCCGGGTCGTGGCGCTGGGTGCGAACCGCAATGTCGAGAAACTCGCCGATCAGTGCCGGCGTTTTTCGGTTCCCTATGCCGCGCTCGCCGACAGTGCCGCGGCTGCGCGGCTCGAAGGCGAGCTGCGCGCGCGGCAGGCACCCACACGGGTGATCGGTGGTGACGACGCGCTTTCGGAAATCGCCGGACTGCCCGAAGTGCACAGCGTCATGGCGGCGATTGTCGGGGCGGCTGGATTGCGTTCGACGTTTGCCGCCGCGCGCGCCGGCAAGCGCTTGTTGTTAGCCAACAAGGAATCGCTGGTGATGGCCGGGCCGTTGCTCATGGAGTGCGTGCGCACCGCCGGCGCGACGCTGTTGCCCATCGACAGCGAACACAACGCGGTCTTCCAGTGCCTGCCGCCGAACACGCGCTGCGGCGAGGCGCCTCCGGGCGTGAGGCGCATTCTGCTCACCGCATCTGGCGGCCCGTTTCTCGATGCCGATCGTGCGCGTCTCGACCGCGTCACGCCGGATGAAGCCTGCGCGCATCCGAACTGGGTCATGGGCCGCAAGATCTCGGTCGATTCGGCCACGCTCATGAACAAGGGCCTGGAATTCATCGAAGCCTGTCTGCTGTTCGGCGTTCAGCCCGCGCAGGTCGAAGTGGTCATTCACCGCGAGAGCATTGTCCACTCGCTGGTTGAGTACGTCGACGGTTCGATGCTCGCGCAGTTAGGCGCCCCGGACATGCGTACGCCAATCGCGCACGCGCTGGCTTGGCCTGAGCGCGTGGCCTCCGGTGTACAATCCCTCGACCTCATCAAGGTCGGGACCCTGCGGTTCGAGGCGCCGGATCTGGCTCGGTTCCCCGCGCTGGGCCTCGCGCAGGAAGCCGCTCGGGCAGGGGGTCTGCGGCCTGCATCACTTAATGCCGCCAATGAGGTGGCTGTATCGGCGTGTCTCGAGGGTGTATTGAACTTTGCGCGGATTCCGGCAGTCATTGAATCGGTGATGGCAAACACAGCGGGTGGCGAAATTCGCGATCTCGACGACGTGTTGGCGGCCGATGCCGAAGCGCGGATACGCGCTTCCTCGTTTATCCGGCCTCGCGCCGCGCACGCTTAAGGGACCTCGATGGAGTACGGCTGGGACATCCTCTGGTTCATCGTTGGCGTGAGCCTGCTGGTCACGGTGCACGAGTTCGGCCATTTCTGGGTCGCGCGCAAACTCGGATTCAAAGTTCTGCGGTTCTCGGTGGGTTTCGGCAAGCCACTCTACAAGCACGTCGGCCCGGCTCCGGATCACACGGAATTCGTCATCGCCGCGCTGCCGCTGGGTGGCTACGTGCGCATGCTCGACGAACGCGATGGCGAGGTAGCCAGGGAAGATTTGCCGCGGGCGTTCGCGAGCAAGCCGCCATGGCAGCGCATCCTCGTCATGCTGGCCGGACCCGCGGCCAACATCCTGTTCGCCATTCTGGTGTTGTGGGGCGTTTATTGGGCGAGCGGCATCGTTCACATGAAGGCCGTGGTCGACAAAGTCGTGGTGGGCTCACCGGCCGCGGTCGCGGGTCTGAAGAACGGTGACGAGTTGCGCAGCATCGACGGCGAGCCGATTCTCGATCAGGGCGACGCTTCGCTCGGATTGTTAGATGCCATCAGCGACGACGGGCTGGCGGTCATCGAAGTGCGCGACCGGAATGGCAGGGACCGCGCCGTCACGCTCGCCATCGTCGATCCTGATCAGCGCCACAAGCTCACCGAGCCCAATCAGCTGTACCGCGGCCTCGGCTTCGAATACTGGTTTCCGCCGATCCCGGCGGTTCTCGGGCTGGTCATGCCCGATGGTCCCGCGGCGCTTGCGGGCCTGAAGGTGGGCGATGAAATCAAAGCCATCGACGGCACGAAGGTCCGCAGCTTCAACGAGCTTGCCGACTACATCCGCGCTCGCCCGGCCACCAGCATCGAGCTCACCGTGCATCGCGCTGGAAGCGACTTCGTCCGCCGCGTGACCACCACCAGCGAATTGGACGGTGACCGCACCGTCGGGCGCCTGCGCATCAATCCCGCGAACGTGGAACTGGCGTTTCCGCCCGAAATGCGCGCTCGCACCTACCCGGGCCCGGTCGGCGCGCTGACCTACTCGGTCAGCAAGGCACGGCAGATGACGGTGGCGCAAGGGAAGTTCTTCGTGCGGATGCTCACGGGCGACGTCTCGGCCAAGAACATTTCCGGCTTCGTCTCGATCGCGCGCTACGCAGGCGATGCGGCGCACGCCGGGCTCAGTGATTTTCTGATGTTGATGGTGCTGCTGTCGTTGTCGCTGGGCTTCCTCAATCTGCTGCCCATTCCGATTCTCGACGGCGGCCAGATCGTGTTTCAGCTCGCTGAATGGGCCAAGGGCCGTCCGCTCTCCGATCGCACCTACATGGTCGGTCAGCAGGCTGGGCTGCTGTTGCTGGTGTTGCTCATGGGCGTGGCGTTGTTCAACGACCTGTCCGGGCACTTCGGCCTGAATCCTTAGTTTCACGATCCATAATTCGAACTTAAGAACGAAATTCGCCAGGGGACAAGACTTGAGCATACGGTTTGCGACTCTTTGCGCTGCCAGCAGTATCGTGCTGGCGGCTCCACTGCATGCCCAGGAAGGGCCCGCGTTTACCGTCGGCGACATCCGTGTCGAGGGTCTGCAACGCGTCACCGAAGGTACGGTCTACAACTATCTACCGATCAACATCGGCGACAACCTGTCGCCGCAGCGCATCCGTGAGGCGGTGCGCGCGCTGTACGAAACGGGATTCTTCCGCGACGTCGAGCTGCGCCGCGACGGCAACACGCTGATCGTGGTGGTCAACGAGCGTCCGACCATCGAGAGCTTCGAGCTCAAGGGCAACAAGGACATCAAGACCGAGGACTTGAGCAAGTCATTGCGCAACGTCGGCCTCGCGCAGGGCAAAACCTTCGATCGCTCGGTGCTCGAAGACGTCAAGTCGTTCCTCCAGGATCAATACGGCGCACGTGGAAAATACGCGGCGCGCATCGATACCACCGTCGAGGAGGTCTCGGGCAACAGGGTCAAGATCAAGATCGACATCGTCGAAGGCAAGCGCGCCAAGATTCGCCAGATCAACATCGTCGGCAATCACACGTTCAAGGAAAAGGACATCCTCGACACGTTTGAACTCAAGACGCCCAACCTGCTGTCGTTCTACAAGCAGGACGATCGCTATTCGCGTGAATCGCTGCAGGGCGATCTGGAGAAGCTGCGCTCTTTCTATATGGATCGCGGCTACGCGAACTTCGAGGTGGAATCCACCCAGGTCGCGATCGCGCCGGAGAAGGACGACATCTTCGTCACCGTCAACGTCAACGAAGGTGAGGTTTTCAAGGTCAAGGAAGTGAAGCTCGCCGGCACCTTCGTCGTGCCCGAGCCGCTGCTGCGCCGCTATCTACTCGTCCAGCCGGGCGACCAGTTCTCGCGCAAGACCATCACCGCGACGCAGGAACTGTTGCAGAACCGCCTGGGCGAAGATGGATTCGCCTTCGCCAAGGTAGATCCCGTGCCGACCACGCTGGGCGATCCGAAGAACAAGGAGCTGTCGCTCACGTTTTTCGTCGATCCCGGCAATCGTGTCTACGTGCGCCACATCGCATTCAATGGCGTCACCAAGATCAACGACGAAGTGTTGCGCCGTGAGATGCGTCAGCTCGAGGGCGGCTGGCTGTCGAATGCCGCGCTCGATCGGTCCAAGCAGCGTCTCGAACGTCTGCCATACATCAAGAAAGTCGAATCCGAGACCAAGCCCGTCGCCGGTTCAACCGACCTGGTCGATGTCACCTATGACATCGAGGAAGGTCCTTCCGCGCAGCTGGGTGGCGGCATCGGCTACTCGGAGTCGCAGTCATTCATCCTGAGCGGCAACTACGCCGACGCGAACTTCCTCGGCACGGGTCGCCGGGTGGCCGTCGATCTCAATTCCGGCCGCTACAGCAAGGTCTACGGCGTCTCGGTAACCGAACCGTATTTCACGGCGAATGGCGTTGGCCTCACTGGCAACGTGACGTATCGCGACCAGACGCAGTTCGTGTCGGCGTCGTCGGACTTCTCGTCGGAGACCATCGGCGCGGGTTTCGACATCGGGTACCCGATCGGCGAAAACCAGGGCATCCGCATGGGGCTGCAGTTCCAGAAGTCGAGCCTGCTCACCAGCAGCAGCGGCAGTGCCAGGCAGGCGGTGGAGTGGGTCGCACTCAATGGCGACTCGCAGCTGCGTTGCCTCGACTACAACAACAATGGCGGTGCCTGCGAGCCCGGCGTCGACCTCGAACTCTGGAGCACCGAGTTCAACACGGTCGAGTTCAATACGTCCTGGAACTACGACACCCGCAATCGCTCATTGTTTGCCGATCGCGGTCAGCGCCATTCGTTCGGTTTGGCCTATTCGCTGCCGGGAGTGGGCGACGTCGAGTACTACGTGGCGAGCTACGAGGGCATCAGGTACATCCCGTTGTTCGGCCGCTTCACGCTGCAACTGGGCGCCGACATTGCCTACGGCATGGACATCGGCAAGACCACCGCACTGCCACCGTACCGGCAGTTCTATGGTGGCGGCCCCGACACCGTGCGTGGATACAAAGAGAGTCGCCTGGGGCCCAAGGACGACTTCGGTCGGCCCTTTGGCGGCAATCTGAAGGTGACCGGCAGGGCGGAAGTCATCATTCCGTTGCCACAGAAGTTTCAGACTTCCGCGCGGCTTTCCTGGTTTTACGACATCGGCAACATCTTCTCGACGGGCAATCGCTACTCGTTCTATGGCCGCGTTGGTCTGCCGGTCGAGTACGACTTCAAGTATGATAAATTGAAGCATTCGACGGGCATTGCTGTTCAATGGCTCGCACCACTGGGTGTGTTCCGCTTCAGCTACGCCCAGCCCCTGAACGCCTACCGAGGCGACATAAACACCTATCCGGACGAGGTAGAACGCTTTCAGTTCTCGGTTGGACAGGCTTTCTAAGAGGTAATTTCTGTGCAGGTTTCCTTCCGTAAAGTTCTTCTGGGTTCGCTGATCGCGGCGACTTTTGCCGTGCCCGCCGCCGCCGATCTCAAGGTCGGGGTCGTCGACATCGCCAAACTGTTCGAAGAATCGCCACAGGCGAAGGTTGTGCAGGAAAGTCTGCGCGCCGAATTCGGACCACGCCTGCAACAGCTCGTTGCTCAGGAAACGGCGCTCAAGACGCGCAACGACAAGTACCAAAAGGATCTGGCCACGATGGCGGCCGATCAACGCACCAAGGCTGAGAAAGACCTGCGCGACAGCGCGCGCGAAATCGAGCGCAAGAAGGCCGAGTTGCAGGACGACTCGAACGCCAAGCGCCAGGAAGAAATGAACAAGCTGCAGCGCTTGCTCTTCGGCGAAGTCCGTGAATACGCCAAGGCGCAGAGTTTCGACATCGTGATCGCGGAAGGCGTCCTGTATGCCACGCCCACGGTCGATATCACCGCCGCGGTTCTTGCCGGCCTGGTGGCTCGTGCTCCGAAACCGGCCGCAGGCGCTCCGGCGGCGACGCCCGCGAAACCGCCCGCGAAGCCTTAACACAAGGCGCAATCGCG
>JBDTSV010000052.1:0-51414 GCA_039930985.1 Pseudomonadota bacterium | reverse complement strand
TGGCGGCGCGCCTGCAATACGGCTGCACCTGGGTGAACACGCACTTCATGCTCGTCAGCGAGATGCCGCACGGCGGCATGAAGCGCTCGGGCTACGGCAAGGACCTGAGCGTCTACGCGCTCGAGGACTACACCGCGGTTAGGCACGTGATGGTGAAATTCTGACGCGAGCGTGTGCTCAGCCCGGCGCGGCGGTCGGTGCCGGTTCGCGCAGCGCACGCAGGCGATAGCGCACCAGCCCCACCGCATACGCCACGTAATACCCCGCCAGCAATCCGAAGATGGCGAGCGTGAGCGGGCTGCTGGCGAAGTCACCCGGGTTCGGCTGCGCGTTCGGATCCATCTCGTACATCTGGAACAGGCGGTAGATCACGCGGCCCATGAACACCAGCGACACCGCGATGCCGAGGTGCGCGTTGGGCGTATAGAACATGCCTAGCGTTGTGTTCTCGAACTTCGTGTGGCGTGTGCCGAAGACACCGAGCAGCGAGCCCGCGACCAGACCGCCGGCGAGCGCAAACAATCGATCCGTATGTTCGCGTGCCATGAAGGCGAGCAGCACGATCAGCACGGGGAAGAGGATCATCGTGATGCGTGGCCGGACCTTGGTCAGTGTCTGGCGGCCGATCTGCCGGCGCACGCGGCCGTACATGCGCCAGACGATGATCGGCAGGGCGATGAGAATGGGAAGAATATTGTGCGCGGGAACCGACATCGAACTACCTCTTCGCCTGGCCTTTGGAATTTGTGTGAGACACGAGATACAGCATGACCGCGACGATTGCCACATTCGCGGTCAGCGCGGCGATGCCCAACCAGCTGACGTGCCGGTTCAGCTCCATCACCTCGACCGGAATGTAGATGGCGCCACTCAGCGCAGCGAACCATTCGGCCCAGCGCCGTCCGTTCCACAGTCCGTAGGCTTCGACGAAGCGCACGACCGAATATGCGGCGGCGCCAGCGGCGATCAGCAGCAAGTGCGTGTTGGTGGCTTGCCCCGCGAACTCGACGAAGATGCGAGGGTAGTGCGCCGCCGGGTTGAGATGCGAACGCGCGACGATGCGCAGGGCAACATCCTGCACCTCGTCGGGGCCGAGCGAGAGCAAGCCGAAGCCGGCCGCCAGGGCAAGAATGCCCGTGGCGGATTCGAACAGCGCCACAGCGCGTAGTGTCTTGCCGAAAAGCATGAGCGGTGTGGGTGCAGCCTACGACAGGTCGGCGCCGCTCAGAAGTCCACCTTCCCGAATCGTGCGAATCCCTGGTTCTGCCCCGGCGGATCCAGCACACTTTCATCGAGTGGAATCGGTTCGCCGATCCAGTCGGCGAGCGTCGTGTGGTCCGCAAGATCGTCGTCGGTGAGCGGATGGATCAAGGCAGTCAGGCCGGTCGCGCGAAGCAAGCGTGTGATGTCGGGCACGGCGGCCGCGAGAAATTGAATCTCGAACTGTGGCTTGGGATGCGGGCCGACTCCCTGCTCGTACATCTTTCCCACCAGGACCAGGTTCGGCAACGCACCGCTCAGCTGCATGTCGCTGAGTTGCTGGTGCAGCCGCTCGGCCACGTCCCAGGAATCGCGGTCGTAGTAGACGTGCGCGTGATAGGGATGGGTGGGATCGAAGGTCCGTTGAATCATTTCGCGGTCTGCCTGGTCTTCCAGTCATACAAGGCCGCCAGTGACTGCTGCACGTTCGGCATGCCGGGATTGTTCCACCTCGGGCTTGCGGGGTCCGCTTCTGCCTTGCAGATCGCCGTGGATTCGGCGGCGCCCTTACCGTCGAAGATCGGCTCCAGGAGTATCGCCTTGACCTGGGCGCGTACGGCCTGAACAGCGTCGACATTGGCCGGCGGCTTGTAGATGAGTGGCACCACTTCCGCGACGCTTTCGTCGACCGCCTTGATCAACGCGGCGTACTTTTCGAGCCAGGCCTTCAACGCATTCCTGCGCACGTCGATGCCTTCGGGATCCGAGCTCTGGCACCGGTCCGCGACCGCCTCAGGGCCAAGCCGCCAGGCAAGGGCGGCGCCGATCTCGCGGACCACGTCCTGCTCTTCGGCGTCATCGGCACCAGCAAATACCGGCACCAGCGTGCAACTCATGAGCATGGCGAAAATTGTTTTGCGCATAAATCCCGGCGAGTTTTCAGGCGGCGTTGCAGACGAAGATGAGCAGCCGCACTGCACAGAACAGAAAGGCGGCGTGCTGAAGCAGCATACCCGCGCCCTGGAGAAACGGCTTCGAGGTGTAAAGCATTCCCACGGCGTGCACCAGGCGCGCCAGGGCCATTGCCAGGCCAATGCCGAGCACGACCTGGTGAGCAGCGCCGAGCATCTCCATGAATCCGAGCAGGATCACGCTGAGCGGAGCGTACTCGGTGAAGTTGCCGTGTGCCCGGATGCGCCGGCGCAGCGTGTCGTCCCCGCCGTCACCGTGGCCGACGCTCAGCTTCACGCGCTGCAGCGATGTCTGGACGCTGAGCACGACCGAGAAGATGGCGAAGAAAGCGGCCAGGGCAATCGATGTGGTTGGTATGAGCATTCATCCTCCGTCCGGGTTGTTGGTTGTTGCTGTCATCTTCGACTTCATTGTCGGTTCGATCGCGAGGCGGGCGGTTCGCCTTTGAGCCAGCAGACGATAGTTAGCCCAAGACAAAGGCCGGCGGCGTACGCGACGAAGACGAACGACCCGTACCTGGGCAGCAGTGCGATCGCGCCGCCGGCGAGAAGAATCGCGAAAGCTGCCATCACGACCCACCCCTGCCAGACATTGGGGAAGCCCCATCCCCAGCCGTGGCGCTTGGCCGGAAACCAATATCCTGGTGGGCCGCTCATCGCGATGCCTTCATGGCTCTTGCCCAGGGTCGGATCGCAACTGCAGTCATCTCGTTTTTGTCAGACATCTGTTCTGAGCCATAAGCCACATATGCTCGAGCGCATCTAGTTAGGCGGGCCGTGCCACCGTCCGACCATCGCGGCGGCCGCGGTCCACAACACCCCCCGAAGTCCCAATGCCCGTTCCAGGGGCTTCGCTGCCCAAGCCATTGTCGGCAAATCCCGACAAAATGCCCAGATGTTTGACACTCCTCTTTTCGCTGTGTACTTACGTTCGACGATCTCCAGCGAGATCGACACCGTTTCCAATACAGGAGGTTCGTCATGGCGTTGTGGAAAGATCAATTGGGCCGGGAGCAGAGCGGGCCGGAACCGACCGCGAAGGCGCCTGAAAAAGTAGCCGTCCTGTCCGCCGTCGGCGAGCCGCCTGCGCGCCCGGCCGCGACGCAAAATCGCGCCGATGCATCGACGAAAGAATCCGTCATTGCTGCCGGGCTCACCATCGAGGGCAAGATCGAAGGTTCCGGTCACGTTCGCATCGCCGGCGACTTCAAGGGTGATGTCAACGTCCAGGGCAATCTGACCATCGAGGCGGGTGCGCACGTAACCGGCGGCGTAAAGGCCGACACGGTGGTCGTCGGCGGCCAACTCGACGGCAACATCGATGCCACCTCCCGCGTCGAACTACTCCAGACCGGCGTGTTCAACGGCGAACTGAAGGCCGGCTCGCTCACCGTGGCGGCAGGTTCACGCATGCGCGGCAAGGCGGAATTTGGCTGGGACGAGAAAGCCAAGCACTGACGAACACATGAACAGCCGTGTCGTGGCACCCGGCAGGACCAGGATCTGTCCGCACTGCAAGACAACCATCCTGGAGAGCGCCAGCGTCTGCCCGGGTTGCCACCATCATCTGCGATTCGATTCCAATTCGATCGTCGAAAGCCGGACGCAGCCGACGTTCTCCGCTTTGCGAGTCGAAGGCGCGTTTCGCAATCCTTTGGGCGCCGACTCCTGGGAGTACTCGGTCGTGGTCTCGATTCGCAACGATCGCGGCGAGGAAGTGGCGCGCAAGGTTGTTGGCGTCGGCGCGCTCGATCCGCGTGAATCCCGCACCGTGACGCTGTCGGTCGACGTGTTCGCGCCGCGCGGCTCGAAGTAGGTGCGTTGCGCTCGCGCTAGTTGTTAGGCGCCCCGGCCTGACGAACCCATGGCGGTCAGCGTCGCGCTGCCTTGGAAGGCGCGAGGCGGGAGTGGTAGGCAGCCTTTTTCCCGGGCTCGGGCTTTTCCGTGGTGAACGTGTTCCACAGGACCAGCTTGTACAGCGCGCCAGCGGCAAACCCGGAGAAGTGTGCCACGTAGTTCACTGCCACTTCCGAGTCGCGGAACGCCGCGATGTCGAACGCGAGAAAGGCGAGGATGAACAGGGACGCCGGCACTTCGACTGTGTTGAGGAAGGGCACCCAGCATTCGATGCGGTCTTTGGGATACCGGAACAGATACATCCCCATGTAACCCCAAACTACACCCGACAATCCGATTGTCGGAATGGGCGGGCGGGCCGTGGCGCTGTACGCAAGGCTGGTCACGAGCACGAACACGACGAACGCCAGCAGGTAGCCAGAGAGATTGATCCGCGCCTCGATGGTCCGCGCGAACGAATAGAAGAAGAACAGATTGCCGAGCAGGTGCCAGACACTCGCGTGCGCGAACGCGGCGGTGAACATCTTGAGCGGATCGAGCTGGTCGGGATGGAAGGCGAGCGCCAGGCGATCAGCTGGCGTATTGGCGAACACGTGCACGATGACGCAGGCCACGCATATGAACAGCGTGAACAGGGGAATGCCGTCGGAACCTTTCTTGCCAAGCGGAACGATCAGCATGGACTTACCTGGCTACTCCGCATCATCCGGGCCAGCGTCGTGTATATCACGGAGCCCGTCGGACTTCAGTTCGACTTCAGCAGCGCGTGACGACGCGCACCAGTGTCTCCAGGTATTTGCGAAACCCCATCTTTTCGTAGAGACCGAGCGCCGCCGTGTTCTGGGTCATCACGTGCAGAAACGGTGTCTTGCCACGCTGCATCTGCCGGCGCACCAGCTTCAGCGTGAGTCTCCTGGCAAGACCGCGGCCCTGAAATTCAGGGTGCGTGCAAATGCCGCTGACCTCGTGCAGGTCGCCCGCGCACATGCGTTCGCCGGCCATGGCAATGAGACGGCCCTGGTCGAAGTAGCCGAAATATTCGCCGAGCTCGGGGGTGCGAATGCCAAAAGG
Source organism: Pseudomonadota bacterium (assembly GCA_039930985.1). Taxonomy (GTDB): domain Bacteria; phylum Pseudomonadota; class Gammaproteobacteria; order Steroidobacterales; family Steroidobacteraceae; genus CADEED01. The sequence continues at coordinate 46,315 of JBDTSV010000052.1, read as the reverse complement.
GCCGGGGTTCGTCAGCTTCGCGAGAAACACGGCTTGAGCGTAGTGCGTCGGCTGCAGCGGCACGGCGTCGGGCGCCGCGTCTTCAACGGGCGCAGGCGCGTCCCACACCATCTTCAGCATCTGGGTTTCCTTGTCGACGCGCCACCCTTGAGGCGCAGGCCCCGACCAGATGTGGAGGTAAAAGCTCTCGGCCGGCTCGCAGTATTTCTGCAGCGTGAGGAAATCCGGAGCGGCGGGGTCTTCGCATCCCACGATGGGTGAGAAACCCGGCGCATAGCGCCGCACAGCTCCGGATCCGGCGGCGAACTTCGCGTGCGGTCCAGACAAGCAGTTCCACATTATGTTGTCGAGCAGGTGCGTCACGAGCTGAATTCTGCCTGAGCGAGCCCGGGTGCGACCACCCGAATCCTGCCGTCGATGCGCAAGTCCGGCGCAAGATGCCGCGTGCTCAGCGGCTTTCCGGGTGATATCCCTTCGAACCGATGAGTTGCGCGAGTTCGCTGCGCGGGTCTTCGCCCGCGGCAACGCTGCGGAGCACGCGAGCAAAGTCGTACTGCGGCAGCCAGCCGAGGAGCGTACGCGCGCGCTCATTCACATAAACGCGATCGAGTGCCGGAAGCATCTGCCAGCCAAGCCCGGCGTAGATAGGCTCGTAAGCGGGAAGGTGGCGCCGCAGGATCGCCGGCGCGTCGATCCCCAACCCGGCAAGATCTTCACGTTTGAATGGCGTAGTCGCGGTGATGATGAATTTGCCGAAGCCGATTGCCGCCGCTCTTTCGATGGCGAGCAGGTGCGCAGTCACCACGTCCGCAACGTCCACGCGCCGATACAGGAATTCATTCGCCTTGAGATTGGCATCCGCGAAGGCGTCGCGCTTTTCCGCCACGTCATCTTCCTCGGGAAAAAATCGGGAAGTGCGCAGGATGACGCAAGGCAGGGACTGATTGCGGTGAAACAGCTGGCACAGATCTTCGGCCGCGACCTTGGTCGCGCCGTAGATGTTCTTCGGAATGGGCACCACGTCTTCCGTGATCCACGCCGCGGGCGCGCCGGCCGGCGGGGTGAGTGCATCGCCAAACGTGCTCGTGGTGCTGGTGAATACAATCGATCGAACGCCGTTGGCAATCGACGCTTCGAGAAGGTTGAGCGTGCCGGTGATGTTGGTGTCGACGAACGCCTGGCGCGGGTGCGTGGCAACGTGCGGTTTGTGCAATGTTGCCGTGTGCAGCACCGCATGTACGCCTTTCATGCACCGATCGACCAAGGCTCGATCGACAATCGAGCCCACGACAGTGGTGAACGGCGAGGGCACGATGTCCACGCCCACTGCTTCATGGGGGCCGTTGGCCAGAGTGCGCATCAGCGCCTCGCCCAGATGGCCCGAGCTGCCGGTGATCAGGAGCTTCATGCAGATCAGTCCGGTTCGCGGCTCACGAACACCAGTTGTTTGCCATCGGCCGACCAGGGCGAAGGTCCGAGCGCACCCGGTCCGCCATAGAAGCGCGCCAGCTCGCGCGGCTCGCCGCCTTCGATGGGCAGCTGGCGTAGTAGATAGTCTCCCATGACCGGCTTGCCGTTTTCCGGCGCCAGGGTGCTGGAGACGAACGCGATCGACTGGCCATCCGGGGAGAGACGCGGCGTCCAGCTCGAGTAATGATCCCTGGTCAATTGCAGCGGCTTGCCCTTGCCGCTGCCGCGCCGAAACAATTGCGCGCGTCCGCCCTTGATTTCATGCGCGACCTTCCAGGGCGAATCCACCGCGGGATGCGCCAGCTCGCATTCCTCCACATTCTCCGCGCCGACCAGGTGTGGATCGGAGTTCGCCGTGAGGCTGAAGAAATACATGCGCCCGTCTTCGCGGAAACACACCGCATTGCCGGTCGCGGTGAAACTGGGAGAGTCCAGACGCGCGGTGGTTTGATAGACAACCTTTCGGTCCAGCGAATCCAGCGGCACCAGCTCGATGGCCGACATGCGGATTTCGCTTCGTGCCGGCAGCAAACCCAGCGATACGCGCCGGAATTTCACGACCTCGTATGCATTGTTGTCGTGCGCGCAAACCACGAGGCCCGCGTAGTAGAAACCGGTAAAGGCCAGCTTGATCGAGCAGGGCGTGTGCTCGAACCTGCCTTCGTCGTTCGCGAGCAGCAGCAGTACGTAGTCACCGCGCTTTTCCAGCCTCGCCGCGCTCGGGGCCTGGCGCGCGCATTGAATTTCGCGCGTCGGTCCACCGGTCTCGGTGCGAAACTGCAGCGACGTCAGTCCGTTGCCGTGGATCACGACGTCGACGTAAACGGAGTCTGGCGCGAGCGACTGGCGCAGCATGAGCCCGGCCTTGCGATGCTCCTGCTCGCTCTTGCCCTGGATTTCGACGCGCGCCGCGAGCGAAACGTCACCGCGCGACTGCTTCCACGCGAAACCGAATGCATCGCGCGCGGCCCAGATGTTGTCGCCGCTGGCGCCGATGGTGTAGGTCCCGGTATCCGGGTCGTAGGCGGCATCGGTCGGGCGGCTGACCGCGCCCACGTCGGCGGCCTCCGTGAAAATGCCGACCGGCGCGGCCTGCGCGGCCGCGGCTAACAAGAAGGCGATGAACAATCCTTTGCCCGGCATCATGCGGGAAGTTTACCCGCGAATCAGGCCGCACGCTGCGGGCCGGCGCCGGGGGCGTAGCTCATTCGCGCGCTGATGCCACACTCGTGACCGGCGCCTTACATTTTTCGTACGCGGCGGCCGCACAAATGCGACGATCACTCGCCGCCGGATATCTTTCCGCGCGGCTTTGCCGGAGAAGCGCGTGAACAGAATCGAATACAAGACAGTGCTGTTGCCTTACAAGACGGGGCTGTTCCAGGGAGACTCCGAGGATCTGCAACTTGCCCTGAACAAGGCGGGGGAAGAAGGCTGGAGTCTGTCGCAGATCGTATTGCCGTCCACCGTCTGGGGACGCGCGAACACGATGATCGCGATCATGCTGCGTCCCAAAGCCTGAAGGTTCCCTTACAGATTCTTAACGCGCGCCGGGATTCTTAACGCAACTCGCGGCGCGCCAGGCAAGTCTAGCCAACATCTTCATCATGAGGAGTTGGCCATGAATCCCCGTTCTGCTTCCACCTTGGTTGCCGCGGCTTGCGTCGCGGCCGCATCCACGGCGCGTGCCTTGCCGCTCAACGATCGCGCCAGTATCGAGTTGTTTGCCGGTGGCGATGTCGGGATGCCCGGCACGGTCCGCAATTCATTCAATATGCCGGGCGACGACGGCACGACGACTTTCAATCACCTCGACTTCAGCGACATGTACCGCCATAACTACACGGGCGGAGCGGAGTTCGACTATGCCGTCGATTCGCATCTTTCGGCGTTTGCGCGCGGTGCTATTCGAAGCTCGGCGGTGCGAATCGGGTGATTGGCAATCTGTTCTCCGACAGCCAGGGCGTTCAGGCCATCGACGCGCAATTTGGCGACGCGCACTCCACGCAGGTCGACTTCGGCGCGCGTTACATGCTCGGGAACGGCGAAACGTGGCGGCCGTTTTTCGGCGCCGCCATCGGTGAGACGCGGCTGTCGGGCACCTCGGCCATGGTCAGCGAACCGGGCGGCGCGCCCACCACGCGCGTGCAGCTGTCGCGCGCCAGTTCGGTGTTCTCGCAGCGCGTCGAGACCGGAGTGCAGTACTCACCGATGGGGAATTTCGATGTGCGCCTGACCGCCGCCGCCACTCACGCCGAAAACGGCAGGCCGTCGGGTGATGCGAATCTCGCGATGTTAGGGCTCGCCGAAGAGAATCGCAGCATCGTGCACGGTCATTGGGATTTTCCCGCGGAGCTAGGCGCCGTCTGGCACTTCTGAAATAAATGGGGACACTCCCCATTTCCTAGCAAAAGGGGACGCACCTAGCTGGGGCGGAAGCGCAGCCGGCCGCTCCGAGGCGCACTTCAGGTCCGCCCCCTTTTGCTAGGAAACGGGGAGTGTCCCCATTACGACTTGAAGCCCACGCGCGCATGACTGCCATCGCAAAACGGCTTGGTGTTGCTCGCCCCGCAGCGGCACAGCCGCGCCGACTCCACGCGCGCGACCACCCGGCCCGTGCCGCTGACGATCTCCACGTTGCCACGCACCTGCAGCGGTCCGTCGGTGAGTGGGTCGATCGCGAGCGCGCCATCGCGCACGGCAAGCATGTCGGCCTTGGTGGTCGCCGGCTCACCGCTCGCAATGAAGTTCACTTCGTGATGCGAGCCGTCACAGAAAGGTTTGTTCTTCGACGCGCCGCAGCGGCACAGCGTGTAGCGGAAGTTTCCCGCCGGCGCGCCATCGAGCCGGATGTCGGCCTTGATGGCGTACGGGCCACCTTCGCGCACGGAAATGAGATTCACGGGCGGCGGTCCCTCGTCGGGCTGCCCGTCCTTGCGCTTGTAGCGGATGGCACCCGACACGCACACGTGGGCGATCTCCGTCAGCGCCGCGGTGCTCATCGCGTCCGGGTTGATCCACGGTCCTTTGACATTGGCGATGAATACCTTCGGCCCCCAGGTCACGCAGAAGCGCGAATGAATGCACTTCTTGCCTTCGTAGATGAGCGTGAGGTCGCGACCTTCGATGTAGTCGACACCCTCGACGGTGCGCGGCGTGGGCGCCACGTTCCCGGGTTCGATGGTTGCCGCGCCTGCGGCAGCCACGGGCATGGCGGTCGGCGCCGGCGGCGCGACCGGCGTCGGAACGGGCGCGGCCGCACCGGCCGTCAGCACCACCGGTGAATCCCTTTCGATGTTGGCGAAGTTGCGCTCGGCTCGATGCAGCAGCTCGGTCAGAATCTTCATCGACTGCAGGACTCGCGCATCGCCATTCGCCGCCAGCGATTGCACGCCGGCCACGACCTCACGCAGCCGCTCGAGGAAAAACTTTCCGGCGCTGACGCCCGGGGGCAGCGGCGCGGCATCGCGCAGCGCGGTGAACGACATGCCGCCATTGCAGTCCGGGTTCAACGGCCCCGCGGGCAGACGCGCGGCGCGCTCGGCCAGCGGCGACATGGCGCGCATGAGCCCGAGCGCCAGATCGACGCACAACGCCTTCGCCGGATGCGGGCGCGGCACTAGATAGGAGTGCGAAATCAGGCGCAGCATGAGCATGTAGGCGCTGTTGGCCACGTCGACCGTGGCCGCGGTTTCCTCGTGCTCGAGCCACACGCGCGCGCCTGTGCGTACCGGGCGGCGCAGCACTGGATTCACTGCCGCGGGGAACGCTGGCTGGAACTGCGGATTCTTCGCGCGCAACACGCGCAGCTCGTCACGAATGATGAGGAACCGGCAATAGTGCGAATCCTGGTTCTCCGTCGACGCACCTTCGCCCTGGCTGACGATGGCATCGAACGCCTTGAGTGCCGTGATGGAGCAGATGACCGGATCGCAGCCCTGGAAGTCGATCTCCTTGCGCGAGAGCTGCAGATTGCGATCGCCGCAGAATGCCTCCTTCTCGCCTACGCGCGCGACGAACGACTTCATGTTGTGCGACAGCGTTTCGTAGAACGCGCCCACCGTTTCATAGTCGATGGGCATGGGCGTCACGCGCGGGCGCGCGTCGCCACGCGTGAACTTGAAGTCAGCCTCGAACCCTGCGCCGTCGGGCTCCACCGAAGACGTCGGCCGTTCCAGAAAGATGAAGTGTTGCAGCACCGGCTCGCTGAATGGTGCCAGCCTGACGACTACGCTGGCCGGCAATGCACCCGGGTCGAGCGGAAAATTCATGCGGCCGAAGCGCGGACTGACACCGAGCGCCGCCGTGATGTTCCATACGGCGGTGAGGTGGCCCATCTCTTCGACTGCCACCTTGATAATGGCGCGGCGCCAACGCGCGGTCGCGTCGGCTTCCTCCGCAGTCAATCCTTCTTCCGTGCCCTGGCGCAGGCTGAATGCCGCGTACAGGTAGGTGCACATGAGGTTGTGCTCGAGCTCGGCGGCTTCGTACAACTGGTGTACTAGCGTCTCGCGCGAAATCGTGCCAACAGTTTTGGCGACGGGTGCGGGGGTCAAGACGGTATTCATGAGCTTGCCTTTTCGGTGTCCTGCGACGGTGCTCCCCACAGCACCGCCATGCCGATGATGGCCGAAAGTACCGACGCCGCAAAGACGGCGATCTTCGCCGCCGCAAAATCCTTCAAATCGGGAAACGCCTGCCCGGCAATGAACAGCGACATGGTGAAGCCGATGCCGGCGAGCGCCCCCGCGCCACCCAGTTGGCGCCACGAGTAGGCGGCGGGCTTCTCAGCGACGCCGAGTTTCACTGCCAGCCATGACGCCAGAATGAACCCGGCCGGTTTGCCGATGGCCAGGCCGCAGATGATGGCCGCCATCAACTTGCCATGGCCGCCGAGCACTTGGGCGGCCAGCACCACGCCGGCGTTCGCCAGCGCGAAGATCGGCAGCACGAGGTAACTCGATCGCGGCGCCACACCCCGCAGCAGGCGGTCGGCGGGCGACTCGAGTCGATCGTGAATCGCATCGAGCTCACGCAGCGCGGGTTCGGAGGGGCCGACGCGGAACTGCTCGCCGCCATGGCTGGCTTCGGCCGCCAGGATCGCTTCGGCCTGCAGCGCCAGCGCCTGGTAGTCCGGCGGCCGGCGCGTGGGAATGAACGCGGCTAACAACACGCCCGCAAGCGTGGCGTGCAATCCGCCGGCGTGTACGCATGCCCACAGCAGCACGCCCGTTACCACATAGGGCGTGGCGCGATAGACCCCGGAGCGGTTGAGCACGATCAGGAAACCGACGCACGCCAGCGCACCTAACAACGCGCTCATACTGAGCGCGCCGGAGTAGAAGATGGCGACGACCACGATGGCGCCGATGTCATCGACGATGGCCGCCGCGGTCAGAAAGATGCGCAGCTCGACCGGCACGCGCGCGCCCATGATGGCGATCAGCGCCACCGCGAACGCGGTGTCGGTAGCCATGGGCACGCCCCAGCCCATGGACCAGGGCCCGGAGTGCACCAGCGACACATATATAAGAGCGGGCACGGCCATGCCGCCGATGGCGGCGGCGATCGGCAGGGCGGCGCTGCGCCGGGTGGCCAGGTGTCCCACGGTGAATTCCCGTTTGATTTCCAGCCCGACCACCAGGAAAAACACGGTGAGCAAGGCGTCGTTGACCCAGCCGGCCAGCGACATGCGGAAGTCCGCGTCGCCGAACGACAGACCGAAGTCCGTCGCCCAGAAGCGCGTGAACGCCGGGCCCGCATCCGTATTGGTGAGCACGATGGCTAACAAGGTGGCGAACAGCAGCAGCAGCCCGGTCGACGGCGCCCAGCTGGCGAAACCGAGCGCGGCCGTGCGCACGCGATGACCCAGCGACCCCAGCATGGCATCGGTGAAAGAGGCTTCGTCCCAGGGCCCGTCGTAGCGGCGGCTGTTGATGAAAAAGGTGGGCGTGAAGCGCACGCCGCTGGCGTTCGAGCTGGCCACGTCCGAATCCACGCGCGCCTTCGCCTCGGACGCGAGTGCCACCGCCACATCAGCGGGGTTCTCGGAGAGCCGCAGATCCTGGGCGACCACGACCAGATCTTCCTCGGTCAGCGTGCGCGAACGGGTCATCAGCGAGACGTGCGCACTCCAGAATTCATCGGCTGACGCCGCCTGTTCGACCAGCTCGGCCGCGCGCCGCGCCAGTTCGCTGCCGGTAATCGGCCGGTGGCGGAACGCGTACCGCACCCGGTCGCCGAGCTGTTCGCGCACCTCGGTGATGCGTTCATTGGCGGCGCGACAGTGCGGGCAGTCGTAGCTGCCATATTCGACCAGGATGATTTCGGCCTTGGCCGCGCCGAGCACGTGATCGCGGGCAGGATCGACCAGCCGGTCGAGGCGATTGTTCATGTTCGGCATCATAACCGGACCCTGTGGCTCGTCCGGGGCCCGCCTTGGCCTGATTGCGGATGCCTGCCGACCGTGGGTGCGCTACCAGACAGTCCGATTTTCCTCGCGTGACTAGAGTCGCGGTGAACACGTGCTCATTCCGACGCGAGGTGAACTGGTGGACCTGAACGAGTTTCTGAGATCGCACGAGAGCGAGATTCTGGCTTCCTGCGAGGCCAAAACACTCGAGCTCAGCGGTACACACTCGTTGTCCGATGAACTGATGCCGGGACTGCCTATCTTCTTCAAGCAGCTGATCTCCGTGCTGGAAGATGCTCCGGCAGAACCCGACGAATCGGCAATCGACCGGCCGGGCATGGCACGCGCGGCCAACGCCAGCGACGAGCCCGGCATCGCGCGCGCCGCCGGTCGCCCGTTCGAAGCAGAGATGGCGCGGACCGCGGGCATTCATGGCGATGAACTGCAGAAACGTGGCTACACACTTTCCCACGTGGTGCACGCCTACGGTTCGATGTGCCAGGCGATCACGGAGCTGGCGATCGAAAACCAGGCAGCCATCACGCCCACCGAGTTCCGGAAACTGAATCGCTGCCTGGATGTGGCGATTGCCGGCGCGGTGACGACGTTCCAGGCCCGGCATATCCGCGTGGACAGCAGCCGCGAAATCGAGCACCTGGGATTCCTTGCCCATGAACTGCGCAACGCGCTCACCACCGTGAATGTGTCGCTGCGCCTGATCAAGAATGGCGTGGTCGGTTTTGGCGGAAGCACCGGCCAGGTGCTGGACCGCGGCTTGAAGCACATACAGGAGCTCGTTGATCGTTCGCTGACGGAAGTCAGGCTGCGCGTGGACCCGAAAGTGCATCCCGAACCTGCGTTCCTGTTGCAACTGCTCGACCAGATTGCGGTGACGGCTGAAGTCGAGGCGCAGGCCAAGAATCAGAAGCTGGAAATCCGCATCGATCCCTCGTTGGTCATCGAAGCGGATCCGTACCTGCTCTATTCGGCGTTATCCAACATCATTCAAAACGCGATCAAGTACACGCACACCGGCGGAGTGATCCAGGTGCGCGGCAGCCTCCAGGGCGATCAGGCGATCATCGAGATCGAGGATCAATGCGGCGGTTTGCGATCCGCCGAACCGAGCGATCTTTTCAAGGCGTTCGAGCAACACAACAGGGATCGCGATGGAATCGGCTTAGGGCTGACCATTGCCCATCGGGCCATCACGCTCAATCACGGCACGATCGACGTGGAAAATTTTCCGGGCCGAGGGTGCATGTTCCGCGTCACATTGCCGAATGCGAGCAGTAGAACGACGATCGAGCCCATCGCCACCAGCCCCCCCCCCAACCACACCAGGAATTCAATGGGCGCCAACGGCGCAAAACACTGACGGCCGCGGCAGCGCTGCGAGGCGCTACTCAGGAGCAAAGTGGAAATACGTCGACCGCCGAATTCTGGTCGTGATCTCGCCATCGCGCTCCTCTTGAGCGGACTCGCGGCGATCGCCGTTTTTCTGGCGTCCGACGACAATTTCCCAATCCTGCATGCGATTCTCGACACCAGCGCTGTCCTCATCAGCGGCTCGCTCGCGCTGGTGTTGCGCGACCTTGGCAGGCGTACCGGCCGGCATCTGCTGCGACGCATGGCGGTTGCATTTAGCGTCGTTGCGCTTTTCGAGCTCGTCCATCTTCTGATCTCGCTCGGAACAACGGCCGAGTCGACCGCGATCCGGCAGTTCTCGCAGCCGTTGTATCCCGGAACCTGGCCGCCGGCGGCCTATCTATTCCCGCTGGCGCTCGGCGCGGCGTTGTGGTTCAAGCCGCCACGACTCGAATCGAACACCGCGTTCGGCGTCGTCTTGTTGACCACCGGGGCGTGGCTGGCGGCGCTGTTTCAATGGCTGCCGCCCTACACGGAGCCGCCGTGGTTCGCCGTCACGCGCGCGCCGGTTGTTCTGGTGCCGTTGCTGTGGGGCGTGATCGGCTTGGCCTATTGGCGGCAACGCCGGGAGGAAGACGGCGTTGCGTTCCTGATCGGCCTGTTCGCGTTGCTGGCGATCCCCGCGCACTTCGCCATGCTCTTTTCGATGGCGCCGGCTGATTCACCGGCGATGATCGCGCATGCGGGGAAAGTCCTCAGTGAGTTTTTCCTGTTGTTCAGTCTCACGCGGATGGGTACGCAGGAGGCGAGGCGCGGAGCGCGGGCGGAACACGATCTGACAAGGCTCAACGAAGCGCTGGAAGTGCGGGTGCTGGGGCGGACGAATGAACTGGAAACCGCCAACGAGGCACTGCGCTCTGAAGTTGGAAAAACCCTGACGCACCTGGAGCGCATGGAGTTGTTACACAAGATCTCGCATGCCGTCGGGGAACGACAGGACCTCGCCAGCATTTTCGAGGTGGTAGTGCGCAGCCTCGAAGAACATTTCCCCGTCGACTTCGCCTGTGTGCTTCATTGTGAGCTTCAGGAACGCCGCCTCACTGTGTCCGCCGTCGGTCCGAAGAGCGCACCGTTGGCGCTGGCGATCGGGCTGGCGCCGCACGCCTCCATCGAAGTGGAGAATGACGGGTTGGGCATGTGCGCGAGTCGCGCGCTGGTGTATCACTCCGAGATCGCAACGCTCGAGTTTCCTTTTCCGCAGCGACTGGCGCGCGGTGGACTGCACAGCGTCATCGTTGCCCCACTGCTGGTTGAACCCACCAGCGAAGTGTTCGGCGCGCTCCTGGTTGCCCGGTGTGACCCCGCGGGCTTCAGTGCCAGCGACTGCGAGTTCCTGAGGCAGCTCAGTGAGCACGTGGCGCTTGCCGCCAACCACGCCAAGCTGTATGCGGATCTGCAATTGGCATACGACGATCTGCACCTGACCCAGCAGGGTGTCACCCAGCACGAGAGGTTGCGCGCGCTCGGGCAGATGGCGAGCGGCATCGCGCACGACATCAACAACGCAATTTCGCCGATAACGCTGTACACCGAGGCGTTGCTCACCCACGAACCCGGGCTGAGTTCACGCGCGCGCAAGCAGCTCGAAACGATTCAGCGCGCCATCGACGATGTGGCCCAGACGGTGGCGCGCATGGGGGAGTTCTATCGCCGTCACGAATCCTCAGTCCTGCTGCCGGTACGCGCCAACAAGTTGCTTCAGGAAGTTCTGGACATGACGCGGGCGCGCTGGAGCGACATGGCGCAGCAGCGCGGCATCGTCATCGACACTCGCGTGGAGGAATCCCCGGCGAATCCGACCATCACCGCGGTGGAGAGTGAAATTCGCGAAGCTCTCATCAACCTCGTACTGAACGCCGCGGATGCGATGCAGGAGGGAGGCACGCTGACGCTGCGAACGCGGGTCGAAAACGATTCCGCGCGCGAACCTTTCGCTCAGCGCGTAATTATCGAAGTGAGCGATACGGGCAGCGGTATGGACGAGGCGACGCGCCTGCGTTGCCTCGAACCGTTTTTCACCACCAAAGGCGAACGCGGATCGGGCCTCGGGCTGTCGATGGTGTACGGAATTGCGCAGCGCCACGGCGCGGTCGTCGACATTTCGAGCGTGGTGGGTAAGGGAACCACGTTCGGATTGGCCTTCCCCATGGCCGAGCCGGTCGCGGATGTCGCGGTGAACCGGAAACGCGTCACCTCGATACCGGAAGTCACACGTATTCTTCTGGTCGATGACGAGCCGCGACTGCTGAAAGCGCTGGGCGAGGCGCTCGAAGCCGAAGGCAATCAGGTGCAGACCGCATGTGGCGGCCAGGCTGGTATCGATGCGTTCCTCGTCGCCAAGGCCAGCGGCGCGCCCTTCACCGTGGTCATCACGGATCTGGGGATGCCACACGTGGACGGCCACCAGGTGGCGGCGGCGATAAAAGGCATCGCACCGTCAACGACAATGTGGCTGCTGACCGGTTGGGGGCAGCGCTCGGGCGCCACCGGTGACAATCCGCCAAACTTCGACCGCGTTCTGAGTAAGCCGCCGAGCTTGCGCGAGCTGCGCGAATTGCTGGCGTTGCGAGTAGAACGCGCGAAGGCACTTCAGCCAAACCTTCCGCGGGTCGCGCCGTACCCGGCGGCGAGGCTGTAGAAAAGCCGGCAGCGACACCTTTCCGGCGGCCATACGGACCTAGGGATGCCGCGTGCGAGTCGTCGACTTCGGGCGGCTTGACGGGCCCCGGTGTCATGCCTTGTACTCCCGCGTCCAGAACAAGGGGGTCCAAGATGTTGAGCCGTCGTTCATTTCTTGCGTCCGCTGGAGCCGGTATGGCCGCGGGTTCACTCATGTCGAACATGGCGTTGGCGGCGGGCAGCAAAATCCCGCTCGGCATCCAGATGTGGACCGTCAAGTCCGAGGCCGAAAAAGACCTCGAAGGCACGCTGCGCAAGCTTCATGCGCTCGGCTTCCGCGAAATCGAATTCGCCGGCTACTACGGCAAGACCGCGGCCGACTTGGGCAAGTTGCTGAAGTCCATCGGTCTCACGCCGGTCAGCACGCATGCGGGCGCCGACCTCATCGCCGCGAGCGGCGACCAGGTCATCGCCGATGCGAAGACACTGGGCCTCAAGTACATCATCTGCTCCTCGCCCATGTCGGATGCCGCCAAGGCGAAGCTCGACTGGGGCAAGAAGATGGACGCGCTCGATGCGGGCGACTGGAAAATGAACGCCGTGCTGTTCAACAAGTTCGGCAAGCAGGTGAAGGCCGCCGGCATGCAGTTCGGTTATCACAACCATCACGTCGAGTTCAAAAAGTTCGACGGCAAGACCGGCTTCGATACCTTATTTGCCGCAACCGATGCCGATCTCGTGAAGATCGAGCTCGATGTGGGTTGGGCCGTGGCCGCGTCGCAGGATCCGGTCGCCATCCTCAACAAGTACAAGGGCCGCGTGGTCGCGCTGCATGTGAAAGACATCGGCAAGATGGATGCGGATCCGCACAAGGCGACGACCGTTGCCGTGGGTGAAGGCACCATCGACTGGAAGAAGGTCATCGGCGTCGCGCATGCGAATGGCGTGCAGCACTACTTCTACGAACAGGAAGAACCGTACACCCGGCCGATCATGGAGTCGGCGAAGATGAGCGCCGACTACCTGTCGAAGCTGACCGTCTAACTACCTACACACCGTAATCTGGGGCGAGCGTGAAGACCATCAAGGGACCTGCGGTATTCCTGGCGCAGTTCGCGGGCGGTGGCCCGCATCTGCAGAATCTCAATGACATGGCGAAGTGGGCCAAGGAGTGCGGCTTCATCGGCGTGCAGCTGCCGAGCTGGGACGGCCGCGTCATGGACCTGAAGAAGGCGGCCGAGAGCAAGACGTATTGCGATGAACTGCGCGGCACGATGGCCAAGCACGGCATCGAGCCCACCGAGCTGTCCGCGCATCTGCAGGGCCAGCTGGTGGCGGTGCACCCGGCCTACGACCTGCAGTTCGACAACTTCGCGCCCGCCGAAGTGCATGGCAACCCGAAGGCGCGCCAGGCCTGGGCCGTGCAGCAGATGGAATTCGTGGCCAAGGCCAGCAAGAATCTTGGCCTCAAGAACGTCGCGGCGTTTCCCGGGGCTCTCGCCTGGCCCTATCTATATCCGTGGCCGCAGCGTCCGCCGGGCCTCATCGAGGCCGCCTTCGATGAATTGGCGAAGCGCTGGAAGCCGATCCTCGACATCTTCGAAGAGCAGGGCCAGAACTGCTGCTTCGAAGTGCATCCCGGCGAGGACATCTTCGACGGCGAGACCTTCGAGATGTTTCTCGAGCGCGTGAAGGGCCACAAGGCCTGCCACATCCTCTACGACCCGTCGCACTTCGTGCTGCAGCAGCTCGATTACCTGGCGTACATCGACATCTACAAAGACCGCATCAAGATGTTCCATGTGAAGGACGCGGAGTTCCGTCCCACGGGCAGGCAGGGCGTGTACTCGGGCTATGCGCCCTGGGTGAATCGAGCCGGACGCTTCCGCTCGCTCGGCGACGGACAGGTCGACTTCAACGGCATCTTCTCGAAAATGGCCGCCAACAATTACGAAGGCTGGGCCGTGCTCGAATGGGAGTGCGCGCTCAAGCATCCGGAAGACGGCGCGCGTGAAGGCTCGGCCTTCATCAAGAAGCACATCATCCGCGTCACCGAAAAGGCCTTCGACGATTTCGCTGCCGGTGGCGACACCTCCGTGGCGATGCGCACGCTGGGCCTCAAATAATGCGGCAGCTGCGCTGGGGAATGATTGGCGGCGGTGAAGGTGCGTTCATCGGTGGCGTGCATCGTATGGCGGCGCGCCTCGATGGCCGCTATCAACTGGTGGCCGGCGTGTTCTCTTCGGATAGCGAAAAGACCAAGCGTTCGGCCGTTGCGCTCGGGGTGGATCCCGCGCGGGCGTATCCGTCGGTCGAGGCGATGATCGCCGCCGAGGCGCAGCGCGCCGACGGCATCGAAGTCGTGTCCATTGTCACGCCCAACCACGTGCACTACGTGCAGTCGGCCGCGTGTCTCGAGGCGGGCCTCGACGTCATCTGCGACAAGCCGCTCACCACCAACCTGGCGGATGCCGAGAAGCTGGTGGCGCTGGCGGCCAGCAAGAAACGTTTGTTGGGCGTCACATTCAACTACACCGGCTACCCGATGGTCCGCCACGCGAAGCAACTCATCGCTGACGGCCTCATCGGCAAACTACGGGTCGTACAGGCGGAATATCCGCAGGGCTGGCTCGCCACGGCGCTCGAGAAGACCGGGCAGAAGCAAGCCAGCTGGCGCACGGATCCGAAGCTCGCCGGTGCGGGCGCGCTCGGCGACATTGGCTCGCACTCCTTTCAGCTCGCGGAGTTCGTCACCGGCGAGAAAGTGGCGGAAGTCGCGGCCGATGTCTCGGCGATTGTTCCTGGCCGAACCATCGACGACAACATCAACGTGCTGCTGCGTTTCGCCGGGGGCGCGCGCGGTAGTTTGTGGGCGAGCCAGGTGGCGCTAGGCCATCTCAACAGTCACCGGTTGCGCGTGTATGGCGAGACCGGCTCGATCCAGTGGTTCCAGGAGCGTCCCGAAGAGTTGCTGGTGGTGGAAGCCGGTCAATCACCGCGTACCGAGCGCCGCGGCGATCCGGGCACGCCGACCAGTTCCGTGGCGCTGCCGGGCGGACATCCGGAGGGCTTCATCGAAGCCTTCTCGCAGCTGTACGCCGATTTCGGCGAGCGCGTGACCGCGCGCATCGAAAAGCGTTCGCCCAAGGCGGCGTCGCTGTTTGCGCCGGATGTCGTGACCGGCACGCGCGTCATGGCATTCATCGAAGCCGTGTTGAAGTCGGGCCAGGCGAACAGCGCCTGGACCCGCATCTGAAAAATTCGATCTGCAGAGTCTCTAACTAATTTCAAAGTTTGAGGGGGTTGGGAGCATGAGTACAGAAGCCACTATGACCGGCAATATGACCGCGTCAGCCGAGGCCAAGAAAACCTTCGCGGTATGTTTTGCCGCGCTGGTAGCAACATCCTTTTGCTTCATCCTCCGCGCGTTTTCGATAGACGCGTGGGGGGTGGAGTTTGGGCTGTCCGAGACGCAGAAGGGCGAACTCGCCGGGGTCGGCCTGTGGCCCTTCGCCATCAGCATCGTGCTCTTGTCACTGATCATCGATCGCATCGGGTTCAAGATGACGCTGTGGTTCGCCGCCGTCTGCCACTTGTTAGGCCTGGTGCTCATCCTCATGGCCGACGGTTACTGGTCGCTGTACTGGGGCACATTCGTACTGAGTCTCGGCAACGGCGCCGTGGAAGCGGGCATCAATCCGCTGATCGCGCGCGAATTCCGCCACGACAAGACCACGTGGCTGAACCGACTGCACGCCGGCTGGCCCGCGGGCTTCGTGCTCGGCGGCATCCTCGCCATGATGTTCCCCGCCGGCATGGGCTGGCGCTATCAGATGGCGTTGATCGCGATTCCAGTCGTCACCTACATCGTCATGCTCCTGCCGCGGCAGTTCCCGCCCAGCGAGCGCGTCGCGGCCGGCGTGTCGTATCGCGAGATGCTGGCGGAAGCCGGCTTCGTGAGCGCGTTCGTCGTTGCGGTACTCATGCTGTTCGAGCTTGCGCGCGTGTTCGGGCTCAGCGACGCCATCAAGTGGGGCCTCATCGCCGCGCTGACCATCGGCTACGGCTTGTGGTCGCGCTCGGCGGGCAAGCCGCTTTTCATCGTGATGATCCTCGTGATGATCCCGCTCGCCATCACCGAGCTCGGTACGGACAGTTGGATCACCTCGATCCTCACGCCGGCGATGACCGATCTCGGCGTCAACGCCGGATGGGTCCTGGTTTACGCCATGGCAATCGTGCTCGTTCTGCGGCTGTTCGCGGGCGCGCTGATTCACAGATTCTCTCCACTCGGTCTTCTGGCCATCTCGGCTCTGGTGGCGATGGCTGGATTGCTGCTGCTGGCGAATTCGGCCGGTGCCGCGGCCATTGTCGTGGCGGCCACGGTGTACAGCTTCGGCAAGGCATTCTTCTGGCCCACCTCGCTCGGCGTAGTGTCTGAACAGTCACCGCGAGGTGGGGCGATCACGCTCAACGTGGTGGCCGGCATCGGCATGTTAGGAGCCGGCGTCATCGGTGGGCCGCTGATCGGCAAGGTGCTGGACGGCCAGATGGTGCATGGCGTCGCCGCCTACGACGCGAAGAACAACACGCATCTCGTCGAGACTCTGAAGATCGATCGCACCGGGATGTTTGGCGCCTACACGGCCATCGACCCCGTGAAGCGCATGACCATCAGCGGCGATGACAAGGCCGCCGTCGATGCCGCCGACCGCGAGTCCAAACACGATGCGCTGCGCACCATCGCCATCCTGCCCGGGATCATGTTCCTGGTGTACCTCGGCCTGATCCTGTATTTCCGCGGCCGCGGCGGCTACAAACCCGTGGTGCTCGACCTCAAAAAATAATGGGGACACTCCCCATTTCCTAGCAAAAGGGGCCGGACCTGAAAAGTCCGGCCCTTTATCTTTTGGAGACAACATGAACGCGCCCAGGCTCCACGCCGTCTCGCCTATCTTCCAGGTCGAAGTTCTCGAGCGCGGCATCGACTTCTACACCCGCATGCTCGGCTTCAAGCTCGCCTGGACCTGGGGCACGCCGCCCGATCGCGCCAGCCTGCGCCGCGATGCCGTGGAGATCACGCTCGAGACGCGCCATGTCGGCGAGGCCGCGCGCGCCTCGCACGTCTATCTACAGGTGGAGAAGATCGACGAGTACTACGCGGCGATCATCGCGGCCGGCGCACGCGCGAAGGTGCCGCTGGCCGATCGCGCCTATGGCATGCGCGATTGCCGCGTCATCGACCCCGACGCCAACGAACTCAGCATCGGCGAGTCGATCAGTCGAGATCGGCCGTAAAGCCGATGCTTCGGCGTTTGCGCGCCTCTGGATTCATCAACTGACGAAGCGCGGAGAGCATCGCGGAAATTGCCGTGTCATGGCCTTGGTACTTTCGCTCGAGCTCGGCCAGTTTCATTTCTAGATCGCGATTTGACGCCAGGAATTCGCGCAGGCGAATGAAGGCGCGTACGACGTGAACGCCCATGTCCACCGCTCTGGGACTATTCAGCACGTTCGCCACTTGGATCGCTCCGTGCTCCGTGAAGGCGAAGGGGTTATAGCGCGCGCCGCCACGCGCTTCCTCGCGATGAATTTTTGAGGTCGCAAATTGCGACCTCAAAAATGAAGTCTCTTCAGACGAAAGCCTGAACATGAAATCACCCGGAAATCTGGGCGCATTTCTTTTGACAGCTTCGTTCAAACGCTTTGTGGTAACCCCGTAGAGCGCGGCGAGATCGCGATCGAGGATGATGCGGTTACCGCGAAGATCGAAGATTACGCGTGAAATCTGCGCGGCGGCTGGATGCGTCTTGTCGCGCGCAGTCATGCCTTCAATATGAAGGAGACGAATTGCGATCTCCACGGGAAAATCGGCCGCGATCTCACAGAAATTCGTCCCAACCAGGATCCGCTACAACGAAAACTTCACGCCCAGCCGCGGCGCGATGCCGCGCGTCTCGAATCCGACGAACTGCTCGTATTGCTGGTCGGTGAGGTTGTCGATGGCCAGATACGTCTGGAAGCGCGGCGACACCTGCCACACGGCCGAGACGTCGATGACCGTGTACGCCGGCAGATCCACGTCGCCCGTCGCGATCGACGAATCGAACGACGTGCCCACGTAGGTGGCCGTCGCCGAAAAATCGAACGCCGTCACCGGCGACCAGTGCGCGCCGAATCCCGCGCGCCAGTCGGGCCGGTTGCGCAGTTCGCCGCCGGTGGACGCGATGCGGCTCTTCGCATTGGTGACCGACGCATCGAGCGCCCATTGCTCGCCCACATTCAGGCGCCCCGCCAGCTCGAAGCCGCTCGAATCCACGCGATTACGATTGACCAGCATGGGCGGCGGGCCCGAGTCGAAGTCGATGGCGTTCCTGAACTCGCCGTCGAACCACGTGGCGCTCCAGCGCGCCGCGCCGTCGAGCAATTCCTGCGACAGCTCGATCTCATGCGATTCGCCGCGCTCCGGCACGAGATTGGGATTGCCCACCAGCGGATGGCCGAGTGCGTACAGGCTGGGTAGTTTGAATGCCTTGCCCCAGCTGCCGGCGATCGTGAGGCCGGTGTCGGCGACTTCATAGGCCACGCGCACGCGCGGGCTGGTCACGGACGAAGCCCCATCGGGTTTGTCGACGCGAACGCCGGCCTGCGTCGACAGACCGAACGAGGTGTCCAGGCGTACCTCGGCGAAAGGTGCCCACGAGGTGCGCGTCAACTCGAACGACGTGGGCAGCACGAAGCCGCCGCCAAAATCCAGCGAGCCGTCGCTCACGCCTTCTTCGCGCTGCCACTCGGCGCCATACGCCAGCGACAGGAGCTCCGAGAACTTCTGCGTGCCGGTGAGCGTGGCGGTGAAGCGCGTGAGGTTGGTGTCGACGATGCTCGGCGGTACGCCGAACGGATCGCGAATTCCCGGCGCGATGCCGGGCGAGTCGATGTGATCGTCGCGATCGAAATAACCCAGCGTCAGCGCGTACGTGGCATCGCCGGCGCGATGCGTCAGGCCCGCGCCAAAAACCTTCTCTTTCGCCGCGCGTTTTTCGACATCGCGAATGGCGGCGAATTCGTAGCCGCCGCTGTCGTCGGGAAAGCCCTGGCGGTCGGTGTCGGAATAGCGGCCGGACACCGTCAACGTGGTCGAACCGTCGAACTCGGTGTCGAAGCTGCCCGACACCCGCCGCGAGCCAAACTCGTTGCCGCGAATCTGCGCGCCTTCGTGCGAATCGCCGAAGCCCATGCTCCAGTTGCCGGCGGCCACCGGCCCGCCGGTGCTCAGCGAAATCTCGCGCGAGTCATACAGGCCGCCCATCGCATCGACCGAGGCATAGCCCTTCTTCGCCGGCTCATGCCGCGTGACGATGTTGATGACGCCCGCCAGCGCGTCGCCGCCATACACGGCGGAATAGGGGCCGCGCGCGATCTCCACGCGCTGCACGTCGGCGACATCGAGCGCCGAGAAGTCGAACGAGCCACCGCGCGCGTTGGTGGGGTCGTTGACGCGCACGCCGTCGACCAGCACCAGCGTGTAGTTAGGGTCGGCGCCGCGCATGTACAGCGAGCCGGTGCCGCCGCGTCCGCCGACCTGGTCCACGTGCACGCCGGCCACGCGCCGCAGGATGTCGCTGAGCTGTACCGGCTTCTCGACATCGAAGTCGTCGCGCTCGAGCACAGTGACGTTGGCGGCGATGTCGTCCGGTTTCGTGGCCACGCGCGAGCCGGTGACGACGATTTCAGGTTGCGGCGCAGCCGCGGGTATTGCGCCGCTGGCGGCAAGAATCATCAGGAGCAAAGGAGTGTCTCGCTGGTTGGGATTGGGTTAGTGTAGCCGCACACAAGGGGGTTCCATGCCGCGTTTTTTGCTCCGCCACGTGTTGGCGGTTCTGACCATCATTGTGTTCACAAGTTTCACCGCCGCCGAGGCGCAGACTGCGGCCGCGCCGGGTGCGGCCTTCCGTGACAACCCCGCATGGACCGTCGCGGATGGCGCGCTGACCACGCAATCCGCGTCCGACAAGTCGCCGCTGGTCTCCAAGGCCACGCTCAGCGACAGCGTCACCGCCTTTGAATACCGCGCGCCCGCTGGCGCCAGCGCCACGCTGTATGTCCAGGGTCGTTACGGCTTCCCGCTCGTCGGCAATGGGCAATGGCAGGCGTTCACGTTGCGGCTGCGCGGCCCTCGCTTCGATGCCGGCTTCAGCAAGGTCGAGAAAGCCTTCATCGTCGACGTGCGCAACGGCTCCGACTTTCGTCGTAATGTCCTGCTCGACGGATCGAGCCCCGGCTCGATCTGGGAAAGCGAGGACCGTGCCGGTCCCGCATTCATCGTCGTGAAGCAAGGGCCGTTTTCAGTTCGCAATACGCGCCACGAGCCGGCCAACTTCGACCAGATCAAACTGCCCCAGGCTTCGGGCGGCGAAACCAACGAGAAAGATCTCAAGGATCTGGTGGCGCTCGGCAAGGAAACCTTCGAACAGTTGGGTTGCTCGGCCTGCCATCTGGTGGAGCCCAGCGAAACCGCGGTGAGCACCGGCCCCAACCTCTATGGCCTGTTCCGCAACGAGCCGCGCACGCGTGAGGTGGTCGAGGGCGCCGAGGGCCATCGGTTCCAGGTCAAGGCCGGCCGCGAATATCTGCATCACTCGGTGCGCGCGCCCGCCGATCAGCTCGCCGTGGCCGACAGCGGCCCGACGAAGGGACAGCCCTATCTACCGGTGATGCCGGCATTCACCAAAGAGCAGCTGAGCGACGCGCAGATCGACGCCATCGGCGACTATCTCGCCACGCTCAACGAAGCGCGCGCACGCGGCCCGGTCACCAAGCTCGCCACGCTGGCGCCCGCCGCGGCTTACGATCCGCTGGCCGATGGCATGCAGTGGCTGGTCGGCGATGAAGTGCGCTTGCAGCGCGGTCCGCTGCCGGGTACGTCCGGGCGCGCCATCCACGTCGGCAATCCGAACGGCGTGAACTACAGCTTCGATCCGCGCCTGCTCGCCGTCGTGAAGATCTGGCAGGGCGGGTTTCTCGAGATGTCGGGCGAGTTCACCAATCGCGGCAACAACGGCCTCGCGCTCGGCTACGACAGCCGCGAGATCGGTTTCGGCGATCGTGAATATCTGCTCACGCCACTGAACCCGGCGGGCAAGCCCGTGGACTTCAGTTTCAAAGACGGCAAGTTCCGCGACTTCGCCACCTTCAAGGAATCGCTGTACAGCAAGGAAGACCAGCTGGCGCGCATCGCCGCCGTCGACGCGCAGTTCATGGGCTATTCGCGCAACTCGAAAGACAAGACCGCCGCGCCGGCGTTCAAGTTTCGCGTCGGCAAGAATGTCGTCGAGATGACCACCACCATCTCCGAGCACGGCGAGGCCGCGGTCGGTGTCGTCGGTACGCTGGTCACGCCGCAGGTTTTCCTGCTCAATGCGCAGCTCCTGAACAATGCCGCCGTCACCACCGGCGCGATCGCCGGCGATCACTGGACGATCCCGGCTGGCAAGACCAACGCCACGCTCAAGGGCAAGGTCGCCGTGGCGGGCAAGGCCTGGCGTCCCGCCGCGTCTAACTACGCATACAAGGTCGCGCCGCTGGTGAAGGCGCCGTCCACGGCCAAGCTGCCCGCCGGCTACAGCATCGAGAATTACTACCCGCCCAAGGACAACTACGGTCGCGACCAGTTGTTCGAAGCGCTGGGCATCGCCGTCGCCAGGGACGGCACCATCGTCGTCGCCACGCGCAGCGCCGGCCTGTGGCGCATCGTCAATGGCCAGTGGCGCCAGTTCGCCGAAGGCCTGTTCGACAGCCTGGGCGTCGTGGTCGAAGACGGCAAAGGCCTCGTGGTCGTGGCGGGGCAGAAAGCCGAGCTCACGCGTATCAGCGACACCAACGGCGACGGCATCGCCGACAAGTACGAAACGCTGTTCGACGCTCACTCGTATCACGCTAACTACCACAGCTATATGCACGGCCCGATACGCGGGCCCGATGGGGCTTACTACCTGGCGCTGAACCTCGTGCACGACGGCACCGGCAGCGCCTACATGGCGGGCGGCAGCGTCATGGGCACCTGGGGCGGCTTCAACGGCTGGGCGGTGCGAGTCGAGCCGAACGGCAAGTTCCAGCTCTTCGCCAATGGCATGCGCAGTCCCGCGAGCCTCGGTGTCGGCCCCGACGGGCGCCTCTGGTACACCGACAACCAGGGGGATTTCGTCGGTACGTCGAAGCTGTTCGAGCTCAAGAAGGACGCGTTCTACGGCCATCCCGCCGGCCTCGTCGACCTGCCGGGCATGACGCCCGATTCGCCCGAGATCAAATACGACGTCGTCGCCGGCCGCCGCGCGAAGCCCGTCATCATGTTCCCGCACAACCGCGTCGCGAATTCGCCCGGCAATCCCGCGTGGATCACGCAGAAGGCGTTTGGTCCGTTCGCGGGGCAGATGCTGATCGGGGATCAGACCCAGTCGAACCTGCTGCGCGTGGTGCTGCAGAAAGTGGACGGCATCGAGCAGGGTAGCGTCATGCCATTCTTTGAAGGACTCGAGTCCGGCGTCATGCGTCCCGTGTTCCTGCCCGACGGCAGCTTGTTGTTAGGCCAGACCGGCCGCGGCTGGCAGGCCAAGGGCGGCAAGGTCGCCAGCCTGCAGCACGTGCGTTGGGACGGAAAGACCATCGCGCCGCAGATCGTCGCAATGGTCGCAACGCCCGCGGGATTCCGCGTCGACTTCACGCAACCACTCGGCAATGGCGTCAGCGAGGCGATTCTGAAATCCGCGTTGTCGATGGAATCGTGGGTGTATCGCGACGCGCCGGACTACGGCTCGCCAGAGCTCGATCTGCATGGTGAGGACCTGACGTCGCTCGCGATCAGCGCCGATCGCAAGAGCGTCAGCATCACGCTGGCCTCCACCGAGCAGAAGCAGGTGCATCCGCGGCAGACCGCGCGTGAGTATCACGCCAAGCTTGCGGCGCAGACGTTGTTCGATGCGAACGCGCCGGCGGAATTGAACGCGTACTACACGTTGTACAAGTTCCCGGCGAAGAAGTAGTTCGAATCCGCGGAAGATGAATCGGGCCGGCTGCGCAGGCAGCCGGAGTCGTTCGCGCCGAAGTCTCCTTGTCAAGGGCAATATATCTCGCATCCCAGCAGATAGGCCGGCGAATTTGTCTGAGTTCGGTGAGGCTTTTTCCGATGTGGCGACAGAGACATCTTGTCTCACCCATGGGAGCTCAGCCGTGTCATCGCTTCGTATTCTTCTCAGCACCATTGGGCTGATCGCGCTCGCTTGCGCGTCGCAAAGCATTTTGATTAGCCAGCAGGCGCATGCCTCGGGTGGACATTGCGTCTGGGAAGGCGGATCTGGCGCGCCGACATTCCCTACCTGCGTGAATGAGGATTGCGAGGGTAGCGGCGGGCTGGCGCAATGCACAAACCTCAAGCCGACGCCGCCAACCCCGTCCACGGATTACCAAGTCGATCGCGAAAAATTTCGGTACTTCAGTTGCTTCGGGAACGGACTCTGGGGGTTGCACTGTGTCGCGGCCGGTGGAGTGTGGAACGGCAATACTGCGACTTGCTCGTCTCTGCCATCGGGCTTCAACGGAAACTCGGCCGATGCGAACAACGAAACGAGCGCCATGTCCACCGCAGACGCGACGTTCGGCTCTCTGTTCCAGCCCAACTGCACACTGACCGGAATCAGTGACACCGGCTGGAACACCAACATTGGGGCTTCATCGTGTTGGGGAGGCGGCCCGCATTACACCAATGGAATCCTCGACACCGCGCATCGTCTGAAGGTGGCCCACTACTCTTGTACAGACAACTCGACGCCATCGGAGAAGATGGAGTTTCTCAAGACCCGTGGCGTCAAGTGCCCAGCTTCTTACATGAGCCGGACTACTCCGGCCGGGGTCATACAATGCTATCGGCCCGCGGAATGCTGCGGAGCTCGACGCGGAAATCCGGTTTCGATGATCAGCGAAGCAAAGCTGGAGACGGAAATCGACTATGCCGCGCGCACTCCTGGTGGTGTGAGCTTCAGTCGCGACTACAACAGTAATGCCTATCTCCGGGATCCCGGCAGTGTCCCGGGGTCACTCATCGCAGAGGATTATTGGAATCACAACTATGGAAGCCGCCTCTTCGGCATTTCGGGAACGTCCACGCCGGTGACGGTTGTGCGCCGACCTAATGGCGAAATTCAATATTTCGACGGTAACGGCATCGAGATACTCAACCAAAAAGGTGCAGCAGATCGCCTGCAGAGCATTCCCGGGGTTGGCTGGAACCTGACGCTCGCGAACAAGGACGTGGAGACGTTCGGCCTCAATGGCCGCCTGACGTCGATCACCAGTCGCGCTGGTGTGGTTCAGACATTGGCCTACGATCTCGCGGGGCGGCTCGCCAGCGTTACCGACACGTTCGGATCGCAATTGGTATTTGGTTACGACACCAGCGACCAGCTCGTGTCCGTAACGCTCCCTGACGCCTCGGCTATCTACTACGGATATGATTCGGGAGGACGGCTCATTGCAGTCACCTATCCGGACTCGACCACGCGGCAGTATGTTTATGACGATCCCAACGGGTCCTGGCTGCTCACCGGCGTAATCGACGAAAGCAACTCTCGGTACTCCACGTTCGCGTACGACAGTCAAGGTCGCGCCATCCGCACTGAGCACGCCGGCGGCGTCGATCGCTATACGTTCGCGTACGGCGCGCTCGATCCATCGGGAGTGAGCGTCAGTGCAACTGACGCCTTGGGAACGCAACAGGGTGCAATGTTCTACACCAGCAATGGGGTATTCCGGCCGAGCTACCCTTACACATCCGCGGCAACGCGCGATTCGCCCTACGCGTACTACTCCTACGACGCGAACGGCAATGTGAGTGCGAGATACAGTTATCAGATCGCCGGTGGCTTTGGGTTGTTCACCACCTATCAATACGACCTCACTCGCAATCTGGAAACCTCGCGCACGGAAGGGCGCAAGACCATCTCCGGCCTGATCTGGACCTCGAGCGCCACTCGGACCATCACCACCCAGTGGCATCCCGTGTTCCGGAGCCCCACCCAAATCGAGGTCTATGCCGGCGAAACCGCAACCGGTACGCCACGGCGCCGAACCACGTGGACTTACGACTCCGCGGGCAACGTCTTGACTCGAACCATCACCGACACCACGGTGACGCCCAATGTCGCACGGACCTGGACGTATACGTACAACGCCTTTGGCCAGGTGCTGACCGAAGACGGCCCGCGCACTGACGCGAGCGATGTCACCACTTATACCTATTACAACTGCAGCACCGGTTCGCAGTGCGGGCAGGTGAACACGATCACCAACGCGCTCGGCCACACGGTGACGTACAACTCGTACAACGCGCACGGCCAGCCCACGCAGAGCACGGATATGAATGGGCTCACGATGACCCTTGGCTACGATCTGCGCCAACGGCTCACCGATCGCTGCCTTGGTTCGACATTGCCTGGCTGCGCGAGCGGTGAGCTCACGCACCTCGACTACTGGCCCACGGGTCTGCTCAAGAAGGTGACGAATCCGGATGGAAGCTTCGTCGAGTACACCTACGATGCCGCGCATCGCCTCACGCAAATTCAGGACGGGGCGCTGAACAAGATCGTCTACACGCTCGATGTCTTGGGAAACCGCACGGCCGAGAACACGTACGATCCGAGCAACGCGCTGCGCCGCACGCACACACGCGTGTTCAACACGTTGAATCAGCTTTGGAAGGACGTGAATGCGGCGGGCACGGCGAACGTGACTACCGTGTTCGGCTATGACAACAACGGCAACCAGACTTCAGTCAACTCGCCGCTCTCGCGCAACAGCACCACTGCGTATGACTATCTCCATCGCGTATCGCAGATCACTGATCCCGTGTCGGGCAACACGCTCTTCGGCTACGACGTCAATGACAACCTGACCTCCGTCACCGATCCGCGCTCGCTCGTGACTAGCTACACATACACGGGATTCGGCGATCTGAAAACGCAGACTTCTCCCGACACGGGTCTGACCACCAACGTCTACGATTCCGGCGGTAATCTCGACACCTCCACCGACTCGCGTGGCGCCATCACCGACTACAACTACGACGCTGCGAACCGTGTCACCTCCGCATCATTCACTAAGAGCGGCGTCACAGATCAGACGGTCAGCTACGCCTACGACGCCGGCACCAACCAGAAGGGCCATCTCACGAGCGCTTCTGATGGGAGCCACACGCTAGCGTGGACCTACGACACGAAGGGACGAATCACCGGCAAGGGCCAGACCGTGGGCGGCACCACGCTTGCCATTGGCTATGGGTACAACGCATCGGGCCAACTCTCGAGCAACATACTGCCCTCGGGTGCAACGCTGACCTTTGGCTACAACCCCAACGGCCAGGTGACCTCTCTGACGCTCAATGGCGTAACCACGATCCTGAGTGGCATCACCTACGATCCGTTCGGTCCGATCAACGGTTGGACGTGGGGCAATGGCACGGGGGTGACGCGTAACTTCGACACCGACGGCAAAGTGACGCAGATCGACACCGGCGCAGGCGCCAACCTCAAGACCTACGCCTATGACGATGCGTTTCGCATCACCGGTATCTCGGATGCCGGCAACAGCGCGCTGTCATGGACGTATGGCTACGACGCGCTCGATCGGCTGAACGCGGCGTCCAAGACCGGCACCACGCAAGGCTGGACTTACGACGCCAACGGCAATCGACTCACCGAGACCGGCACGACCCCGAGCACCTACACCAACGCCGGCAGCAGCAACCGTGTGAGTTCGATCACGGGATCCTTGCCGCGCACCTACGCTTACGACACCGCCGGCAACACGCTCTCCTATGCCGGCGCCACGTTCACGTACAACAACCGCGGCCGCATGGCGAGCGCCAGCAATGGCGGCGTCACCGCGACGTACATCTACAACGCGCTCGGGCAGCGCATCGCGCGCACGGCTTCGAGCGTCACCACGCTCTATGCGTACGATGAGGCGGGGCATCTGGCGGGGGAATACACCGGCGCCGGCGCGCTGATCCAGGAGACCGTGTGGTTAGGCGACATTCCGGTCGCAACGCTGCGGCCCAATGGCTCGGGCGGAGTGATCGTGTACTACGTGCACGCGGATCATCTGAACACCCCGCGGCTCGTCACCGACACCGGTAACAACATCCGCTGGAGATGGGACTCGGATCCGTTCGGGGCCGCTCAGCCGAATGAGAACCCAGCGAGCCTAGGTGTGTTCCAGTTCAACCTCAGGTTCCCGGGGCAGCAGTACGATCCGGTCGTGGGGCTGCATTACAACTACTTCAGAGACTACGATCCGGCCGTTGGTAGGTACGCGGAGAGTGACCTGATTGGCTTGAGAGGGGGGACTAATACTTACGCTTATGCGAATGGAGATCCTGCGCTGCAGACAGATCCGCGTGGGCTGCTCGTAAGCGGCGAGTGGATTCGATCGCCGAAATTCAACATCGCTGACGTGGGCACTGACGGGTGGAACCTCGCCGCTCCGTCGTGGTCTTGGTGGGGATATTTAAAGTTTGTTCGAATCTATGGACATGCATCGGGATTCATCAATGTCGACGTGAAGTGCAAGGACGAATGCCGTGAATGGGAGATTCACGATCGTATCTCCGTTGACGCGCATGGCCAGTTCGATTTCGGTTTGAATGTTTATGCGGCAGCGGCAAAATACGCAACTGGAAGCTGGCTAGTTTGGGGCGCGGCAAACTTCTTGGCGGGGAGCGGAGCCGCGCTGGATGCCGAACACCATTTTCTCTCGTTAGCGCAGCAAAAGGCTGGATCGAAGCTCAGGTTTCTGAATGCTCGAGGACCGACGGGTATCTGCCTACTTGGAGTGGCGTTATGAGTTTAAAAGGAATGGCGTTGCTCGCGTACTTCCTTGTTGATGTCGCCGTGATGTACGCAATAGTGAAGCGAAATAAGGTCAAGCAGGAACTGCTGGTGGCTTACCTTGCCGAGAAGAAGGCGTCGCCGATCGAGCTGTTAAGTCGCTCTATGCGGCTTCAGTACATTCAGCAACTAAAGACTGAGGCGCCTTCGCTTCCGGAGATCCAGCAGAAGCGACTTGCTTCCATGCGCAAGCTTGCGATTGTGATCGCCGTGCTACTCGTAGTTGTCTTGGGCTTTCCGCTCGTGGCGTATCGATTGTTTTGAGGGGCGAACGAGCCCGATGAGGCCGCGCATAACGCGCTGCTGAATACTTTAGCCGGCGACTCCGACGCCTGTACTCGCACCTTCAAAAAATGAAGGCGGCGAAAAGGTAAAACCGCCTTGACCGCACACGCTCCGATAAGCGAAAACGCACATCGGGGGTATCAAGTCTTGCCGGCACCGCTTCCAAGGACTCGGACGCTTCTAACCACACGTCGCCGTTGGCGAAATCGCGTGTCAGTACGACGACGTGCATCGGGCCGAGTACATTACAACTACTACAGGGATCTAGATCCTGCGAGTGGGCGATATGTTGAAAGCGATCCGATCGGGCTGCGAGGCGGAACAAACACCTACGCGTACGTGGAAAATAGGCCCATCGACTCCGTCGATCCGCTCGGACTGTTTACTCCTTACAATCATAACCACATTACCGTAGATGCAATTTCACAAGCGGGCGGTAGCTCGTGCTCCGACCTTCAGCAACTCGTAGCGCTTGTCGATACGCTTCCTGGAAGTCAGGATCCGGCGAATTCGTACTGGCACGCGATGCGCGATGGAACGAACGCAAACGAAACTGCAGCAACGGCAAGTGCGAAATACGATGAATACGTAGATCAGCAATGGAAAACCTGTATCTGCGGAGGGCTGGCTCGCGCCCTTCACGCAATGCAAGACTCATTCCCCGCGGGACATGCTGGGTTCCAGCCGTGGAGCGGCGGACTACCGAGTGTTAGTCATGTGTATCACGACGGTTACCCGTCGCCGCAGGTACGCTCATCCGCTGTCAATGCAAGCGCGCGTGTAATTCGCGACTACGAGAAGAACTGCAAAACAGGATGCCCAAAATGAAGCTCGGAAAGCCTCAGGCAATATTTTTGACTACCGGCTTGTATATCGTGCTGACGATCGCCGGTTATCTCTACTTCTCGTGGGCTCGCAATTCGTTCGCCAGTGCCCCTAGCGCTAGGTTTCTTTTGGCGTTGGCAGGACCTTCGCTTTCGCTGCGCACGCACATGAGCTATGTCCTCTACGGTTTGCAGAGTCTGATATTGATTCCGTTGATGATCATTGGCGTGTTGTCGACCCGCTTTCGAACTCTCGCGTGGGTAGCCTTTGCGATTGCGTGGTTACTCGTGGGCTGGCGCATGTACGCCTTGTTCTGAGTGGCGTTCAACTGCAACTACTTCAGAGACTACGATCCCGGGGGCAGGTAGATATGTCGAGAGCGAGATTGGCGCCGTCGACAGCACCGGCAGTGAAATGCCAGCGACACCTCAAGAACTTCACCTACAGCGATGCGTTCCGCATCATCGCCGCGAACAACGTCTCGACCCCTGCAAACTCCCGGACGCTGGGCGATGCCGCTCAACCGGCCGCATCGCGAGCTGACGCGACCCACGCGGCCAAACTACTTCGAAAACCGTGATCGCCCTCCCACTAAAATTGCCCTTAGGGGTGAGAGAAGCGCCGCGCCGGTGACACAGATGTAGTGAGAACAATGAGAACGTGGGACACGTCGATGACACCCGAAATAAATCGCGATCTTTACAAAATCGAGATGGAGCAGCGTTGGCATCTGATCGAGGCGGCGATCGTTCCCATTCTTGCCATCACGGTGTTGAGCAGCGGACTTCTGGCGATGTTGCTCGGCTTTCCCTATGCGGGCGGCGCGTTGAGCGCGGCGTTCGTGGGATTCGCGGGGATGGCGGGCGTGGGGGTGGCGGTGGCGATCGGCGCGGTGTTCCGGGCCTTCATTGGCTATCACTACGAGCGACCGGCCTCGCCACGGAGCTGGCAGACATATTTCGACACGTTGCTGGCTCACTACGCGGGTGTCACCGGTCAATTGGGGCTGGCACGCGCGGCGCTCGAGCGTGCATTTCATACGCGACTCGCGGATGCGACCCATGCCAACCGAAGGAACAACCGGCGGCGCTCGAATTCGATCTTTCTCGCCAACCTGAGTTGTGCCGGGATTCTGGTGGCGCTGGTGGCCTCCGGAGTCTGCTATGCGCTGGCGGCAATCGCGCAGAACTCGCAGTTATATGCGGTGAGGATTGGCCAGTGACGGAACGAGATATCGACAAGCCCGCCGCTGGCAAATTGCCGCACGACACCGCCCAGCCAACAGCGCCGCTGCCGGCGCCTCCCGAAAACGAGCGGCTGCGTGACTTCGACTCGGAAGCGGATACCGTGCGGATCGAGCGCCTGACCGATCGGCGCGAGGACGCGTCCTAGCAGACCGCTTCGCGCGTCGCTCTGCCGCTTCGCCGCATCCCTTCGCCGCAGGCTCCGTTCCGCTCACGATGATCCGCGCGACACTCCCTCCCGCGCACCCCGCGCGTGGCTTCTTGAGGGAGCGACCCATGAACACGAACAAACCCGCCTGGCGGCGCGCAGTGCTGCTCGCAGTCATTGCCATGCCGCTCGCATCGCTCGCCGCGGTGCAGGAAATTCCCGTCACTACGTCGTCCGCTGAAGCGCGGCTGGCGTTCGACGCCGGGCAGGCTGCGGTTGATCGCGGTGACGCGGCGCAGGCCAACGAGCTGTTCCACACGGCGGTGGCCGCCGACCCGAACTTCACCTACGCGTGGATCAACCTGAGCAACGTCGCGTTTTCCACCGAGGAGTTCAACGCGGCGCTGCACGGCGCGGAACAAGGCGCGGCGAAGGCCAGTGACGGCGAACGCACGCTGCTCGAATTCAACAAGCTGTTCCTGACCAACAACTTCGACGCGCAGCTGGCGCTGGCGAAGCAGCTCACGGACAAGTATCCGAACTCGCCGCGCGCCTGGATGCTGCTGGCGGGCGCGCAAGGTGCGCTGAACAGGTTCGACGAGCAGCGCGCGACGCTGACCAAGGTCATTGAGCTCGCGCCAGGGTTTTCGCCGGCACCGTTCGCGCTCGGCGGCTCCTATCTATTCAACCAGCCGCGGGATTTCGCGAAGGCGGAGCAGTACTACCGCCAGGCGATTTCGGTGGCGCCGGGCAATGACATCTACTACTGGTCGCTCGGCGACGTGTACCGCGGATCGAACAGGCTCGAAGACGCGCGCCGCTACTACAAGCTGGCGCTGCAGCTCGACCCGAATGATCCGACGGCGCCACTGAAGCTTGGGCACGTGGACTCCTTCCTCGGCAACTTCGACGAGGCGCGCAAGGACTACGACCGCGGCATCGCCGCGGGCGGCCCGGCCAATGCGGGGTTCCTGGTGCCGTTCAAGTCATTCACCTGGATGTACGCGGGCAAGCCGGTCGAGGCGATTCAGTCGCTGGAGAAGCTGGTGGCCGACATCGACGGCTTCGGCGCGGGCAAGGACCAGGTGCTGAACGCGAAGATCGGCGCGCTCACGAGCGCGGCGCAGATCGCCATGCACAGCGGGCTCAACGACGACGCGGAGCGCATCCTTGCCAAGCGTAGCGTGCTCATGCGCGAGAACGCCCGGGTGGTGGGCACGCCCGCGTTCGCGAATATTCTCGAAACGCAGATCGCGTTCTTCGACGGGCAACTGGCGGTGTCGAAGGGCGACTACAAGACGGCCATGAAGCTCGCGCAGAAAGTCGCGGAGCTGGTGGCGGGGGAGAACAACGCGCGCAAGATGGAGCCGTACCACGAGCTGCTGGGGCTGGTCGCGCTGAAGCAGAAGAGCCTCAAGAAAGCGGTGACGGAGCTGCGGCTGGCGGATCAGACGCAGCTGCACAACAAGTTCCTGCTGGCGCAGGCGCTCGAGGCCACGAACAGCAAAGACGAAGCGCAGAAGCTCTACCGAGAAGTGGCGGAGAACAACTTCAACACCGTGGACTTCGCGATGCTGCGCGCCGAGGCGAAGAAAAAACTGGGCTGACCGGCGGCGATTGGCTCAGAAACCCGTCGCGGCCGGCGCAATCGCGCTACGCTTTGCCTCCCATCGTTCGCGGGATCTCCTCATGCATCGCACCACCTGGATTTGGGCGCTGGCATTTTTCAGCGCGGCCTCGGCCGACGCCGGTCCTTACCACCTGGCTCACGAAGTAAAGATGGCGGGCGATACGGGCTGGGACTATCTGACCTTCGATGCGCAGGGCCATCGGCTCTT
The DNA here is from genome assembly GCA_039930985.1 of Pseudomonadota bacterium. GTDB lineage: Bacteria > Pseudomonadota > Gammaproteobacteria > Steroidobacterales > Steroidobacteraceae > CADEED01. The sequence continues at coordinate 14,111 of JBDTSV010000052.1, read as the reverse complement.
CGTGTCGCACGGCACGCGGGTCGAGGTGCTCGATACGAATAGCCTGTTGCCGGTGGGCGCGATAGCCGACACGCCGGGAGTGCACGGCATCGCGCTCGCGCAAGACCTCGGCCGCGGCTATGTGAGCGCGGGTGCGTCGTCAATGCTGGTGGTGTTCGACCTGGCGACGCTCACGCGCATCGGCGAAATCAAGACGGGCGCGAATCCCGACGCCATTCTGTATGAGCCGGATTCGCAACGCGTATTCAGCTTCAACGGCCGCGGGCGCGATGTGACAGTCGTCGACGCCCGAAAGAACGAAGTCATCGGCACGGTGCAACTCGATGCGAAGCCGGAGTTCGCGGTGAGCGATGGCGCGGGACGCATATTCGTGAATCTCGAAGACCGCAACAGCATTGCGCAGATTGATGTGAAGACGCTGGCGATCGTGAGCACGTGGGCGCTATCCGGTTGTGAGGAGCCCACGGGCCTCGCCATCGACCGCAAGCATCATCGGCTGTTCAGCGTGTGCAGCAACAAGGTGATGGATATCGTGGATTCGCGCGATGGCCACGCCGTGGCGCAAATGCCCATTGGCGCTGGCGTGGACGGAGCGGGGTTCGACGACTCCGCGCAGCTGGCGTTTGCGTCGGGCGGCGACGGAACGCTGACGATCGTGAAGGAAAAGAATGCGAACAAGTTTGCGGTGCTGGCCACCGTGGTGACCAAGCCCGGCGCCCGCACCATGACGCTGGACGAGGCTACGCATCGGGTGTTTCTGTCGACGGCGAAACGCGGACCGGTTCCCGCGCCCACCGAGGCGCAGCCGCGACCGCGTGCGCCGGTGATCGCCGATACGTTTGAAGTGCTGGTGATCGAACCTTAGGGACGCACCCGCGAAGGTGCGTCCCCTTTTGCTAGGAAATGGGGAGTGTCCCCATTAGGCGGCTTTTTTGTTCAGGCCTTCGGCGGCCATGGCTTCCTGAACCTTCGGGCGGGCGGCGACGCGCTTCTGGAATTCCACCAGCGTGGGCCACTTCGCCAGGTCGATGCCGAGGAAGTTGGTCCAGTTCACGACGGTGAATAGATAGGCATCCGCCACGGTGAAGGTGTCACCGGTCAGATACTTCTTGCCGGCGAGCTGGCCATTCAGCCAATCGAACTTTTTGAACAGGTTCGCCGACGCATATTCCTTGACGGCCGGATCCGCGCTCGGGTTCCACAGCGGTGAGAAGCTCTTGTGGATTTCGCTGGTGATGTAGTTCAGCCACTCCTGCACGCGGTAGCGTTCGAGCGTGCCGTTCTTCGGCACGAGGTTGCTTTCCGGCTTCTGGTCGGCGAGGTACTGCATGATGGCCACGCCTTCGGTGAGCACCTGGCCATTGTCGAGCTTCAGCGCGGGCACGGCGCCCTTGGAGTTGATGGCGAGATAGTCCGCGCCGTCCTCGAGCTTCTTGGTCTTCGTGTCGGCGCGCTCGAGCTCGACCGGCAAACCGGCTTCGAGCGCGGTGATGTGCGAGGCGAGCGAGCAGGCGCCGGGAGAGAAATACAACTGCATGACAGACTCCATTGCGTTTGGCTTGGTTAGTGAGGACGCGATTCTGGAGACGTGCATACCAACGCACAAGTACTTACCTGGTGGTAAGTAAGGCCGCTGGACGATTAGAGGGGTACTTACCTTCCAGTAAGTATGTCCCGCATGCTAGGGTGCGCCCATGCCGAAAAATCACCCCCAGGCCAATGTGTTCAGTTCCGCGTGCCCATCGCGCCGCATCATGGCCGTGCTGGCCGAGAAATGGACGCTGCTCATCGTTACCCAGCTCGCGAATGGGCCGATGCGCACGTCGGAGATCCGCCGTGGTGTCGATGGCGTTTCGGAGAAGATGCTGATTCAGACGCTGCGCAAGCTCGAGGGCTTTCAGCTCATCAGCCGCAAGAGCTATCCCGAGGTTCCACCGCGCGTGGAATATCGGCTCACGCCGCTTGGCCGGTCGCTGGCGCGGCTCGGTGGTTTGTTCAGCCGGTGGGTGGAGCGCAATGCGCCGACCCTGCTCAAGGCGGAGCAAGAGGCCGCATGAAAGTGATGCTCGGCTGAAAAAATCTCAGCCTCAACGCGGCGTAACCTCGCACCGCATTTGAGCGATCGGAAAATCTGCGCGCGCATAGTGTGCGTGGCCGACGCCAGTTCGCAGAGTTTAAAATTCTTCGTGGCTTGGCGCGCGCAGTTTCATTAGCTTGCGCGCTCATGAAATCACCAACAACGAAAGTGTTCTCCGGAATCTTCGCGGCGTTTGCGTGCCTGGGCGCGCTCGGCGCGACGGCCGCCACTGTCAACCGGCCGCTGCCACAAGCCTCGGGCGACGAGCTTGCGGTCTGGCAGGTGATGGCGGAAGTCATCGCCGGCGAAAACGCTGCGCGGCCGTACAACCTCTGGTACGTGGTGTCGGACTTCGCGTCGGCATCCTTCATCGCCAGCGCCATGGCGGATCCGGACCGCGATAAATTTTGCGGCCTGTCGGCGGCGGAAGCGCAGGTGATGATTGCCGAGCTCAAGGCTGTCAACGCGATGCCGGTGGCATTGGAAATGTCGGTGGCTAAGACAGCAGGCCTGCGGATCGCCTACTCAAAGAATCCGCGCCAGCGATATTTCGCGTTGTCGCGAGTGGTGTTCGACGCTCAAGTCACGCGCGCCTGGATATCCATGGAATTGAACGGTGTCAGGGGATCGATCGTCAGGCTGGACAAGGTCGATGGCCACTGGAAGAAAGCTTCCAGCTGCGCAGGCTGGTACAAACCCGAATGAGGTCCGGCCCCTTTTGCTAGGAAATGGGGAGTGTCCCCATTATTCCTTGAGGCCGGCTTGGTCGATGAGGAATGCGTATTGCTCGGCGTACTCGCGGAAGTGCTCGTAACGGCCCGACTTGCCGCCGTGGCCGGCTTCCATGTTGGTACGTAGCACGATCAAACTATCCCCGGTGCGCCGCGCGCGCAGGCGCGCCACGTATTTGGTGGGCTCGTAATACTGTACCTGGCTGTCCCACAGCCCCGAGTGCACGAACATGGCCGGGTAGTTCTGCGCGCTCAGGTTGTCGTACGGTGAATACGACAACAGGTAGTCGTAGAACTCTTTCTTCTTCGGGTTGCCCCACTCGTCGAATTCGTTGGTGGTGAGCGGAATGCTCTCATCGAGCATGGTGGTGACCACGTCGACGAATGGCACGCCGGTAACGATGCCGCGGTAATCCTGCGGCGCCATGTTGGCGATGGCGCCCATGAGCAGGCCACCGGCCGAACGGCCGAGTGCGAACGCGCGCTTCGGGTCGTTGTATTTGTTGGCGGCCAGCCAGCGCGTGACGTCGATGAAATCCGTGAACGTGTTCTTCTTGTGCAGCAGCTTGCCGTTTTCATACCAGGCGCGGCCCATTTCCTGGCCGCCGCGGATGTGCGCGATGGCGACCACGAAGCCGCGATCGAGCAGTGAGGGCGGCAGGTACGAGAACTCCGGGTCATAAGTGGACCCATAGGATCCATAGCCGATCTGCAGCAGAGGCGCGGTGCCATCGCGCGCCGTGGTCTTGCGATACACGATGGACACGGGCACCTTGACGCCGTCGCGCGCGGTGGCCCAGGCGAACTCGGTGGCGTAGTTAGCCGGGTCGTATCCGCCGAGCACGGGCTCGCGCTTGAGCAGGTCGCGCTTGCCGGTCTTGAAGTCGTAGTCGTAGGTGGTGCGCGGCGTCACCATCGATTGATAGGTGTAGCGCAGCTTGTCGCTGTCGAACTCGCGGTTCGTATCGAGCGACATGGTGTAGCTCGGCTCGTCCGCCGTCACGAAAATGTCTGGAGCGCCATCCCACGGCCGGATGCGCAGCTTGCGCAGGCCGCCGGAATGTTCCTCGATGGTGAGAAACCGGGCCGCCACGTCGTAAGCATCGACGAACGCGTCGTCGCGATGGGCGACCACGTCTTTCCACTTCGTGCGGTCGGCTTCCGCGCCGTGCGGCACCTCGACGATCCTAAAGTTCTTCGCCTGCCAGTTGGTGCGCAGGATCCAGCGCCCGTTGGCGTGTTCCACCTGGTATTCATGATCGCGTTCGCGCGGCAGGAACATCTTGAATTCCAGCTTCCGGGCATTTGAATCCGCGTACAGAACCTCGGAGGACACTGTGCTCTGCGTGTGGATGAGCACGTACTTCTCGTCCTTGGTGCGCATGAGCTGTGTGTAGAAGCTGTCGTCTTTTTGTTCCCACACCAGAGGATCGGCGGCGACGTCGTTGTGATTGGTGCTGTCGAGGTGGTGACTGCGCACCTTGTAGCCGAGCAGTGTCTTGGGTTCTTTCTCGATGTAGAAAAACGTCTTGTTGTCGCCGGCCCAGACGACATTGTTTTCGACGTCCGGCAGCTCGATGGGATAGACCTGGTGGTTCGACAGGTCCATCACCTTCACCACGTATTGCCGGCGGCCGACCGTGTCTTCTGCCCACGCCATGAGCTTGCTGTCGGGGCTGATGGCGATGTCACCCACTTCGAAGAAGTCGTGGCCCTTCGACAGTTCATTGACATTGAGCAGGATTTCTTCCGGTGCATCCTTGGTGTCGACGCGGCGCGAAAAGATCGGGTATTCCTTGCCCGTCTCGAAGCGGCGGAAGTACCAGTAGCCGTTCATGAGATAGGGAACCGAGGTGTCGTCCTGCTGCAGGCGGCCGATGATCTCGTGGTAGACCTTGGTTTCCAGCGGCTTGATGTGCGCCAGCATGGCGTCGGCGTAGGCATTCTCGGCCTTCACGTAGGCCAGCATCTCGCTGTTCTCGCGCTTGTCGTCGCGCAGCCAGTAGTACTCGTCTTCGCGGCTGCCATTCGGCGACACGACCTGGTAGGGCTTTTTCGCGGCGACCGGTGCCAGCATGGGAGCGGTGACGGATGACGGTGTTTGCTTCATGTTGGAGTCGCAGGCTGTCAGGGAAACGATGAGCACAATGGTGGGGGCGAAACGTGCGGTTGCCATGACGGGAAACCTGGTTCGAGTGAGGCGCGCATTCTAGCCAACTCCCGCGTGTTTTCCGGCATCATCGCCCGATGCTCGCCATCGGCAATCCCCTGAATTTCGACACCTTGCGCGATTTATCGCGCGGTGGCGTCGTCCTCTCGATTTCCGACGCCGCTAACACGGCCATCGAGCGCGGCGCGGCCGCGGTGGCCCAGATAGTGAAGCGCGGCGAGCCCGCTTATGGCGTGAACACGGGCTTTGGCCGCCTTGCGCAAACGCATATTCCCAATGACCAGCTCGAGCTGCTGCAGAGCAATCTGGTGCTGTCGCACGCCGTGGGCGTGGGCCGTCCTCTGCCGGCCGCCGTGGTGCGGCTCACGCTGGCGCTGAAAATCGCCACGCTGGCGCGCGGCTATTCCGGCGTTCGCCGCGTGCTCGTCGACGCGCTGGTCAAGCTCTACAACGCCGATGTGCTGCCGCGCATCCCGTCGAAAGGCTCCGTGGGCGCGAGCGGTGATCTCGCGCCGCTGGCGCATCTGTCGACCGTGTTGTTAGGCGTGGGCGAGGTCGAGTGCGGCGGGATGATCATGAGCGCCGACCAGGGGCTCGAACGCGCCGGGCTCACGCGTCTCAAGCTGGCGGCGAAGGAGGGTCTCGCGCTGCTCAATGGCACGCAGGTCTCGACCGCGCTGGCGCTGGTCAATCTGTTCGCCATCGACAATCTCTATGCCACGGCGCTGGTAGCCGGCGCCTTGTCCGTGGACGCGGCCGAGGGCTCGGCGAGTCCGTTCGATGCGCGCATCCACGAGTTGCGCGGGCACCCGGGGCAGATCGCCGCGGCCAGGGCCTACCGCGTTGTTAGCCGGCAGTCCCATCAACTCCAGCCACCGCGATTGCGGCAAGGTGCAGGATCCCTATTCGCTGCGCTGCCAGCCGCAGGTCATGGGTGCGTGCAGCGACCAGATCGAGGCGGCGCGCGTGGTGCTGCTGCGCGAGGCCAACGCCGTCACCGACAATCCGCTGGTCTTCATGAACGAGGGTGCCAATGCGGCCGAAGTGATCTCCGGCGGTAATTTCCACGCCGAGCCCGTGGCCTTCGCGGCCGACAATCTCGCGCTTGCGGTGGCCGAGATCGGCGCGCTGTCCGAGCGGCGTATCGCGTTGCTCATCGACGCCACGCTGTCCGGCTTGCCGCCGTTTCTCGTCAAAGACGGCGGCGTGAATTCCGGCTTCATGATCGCGCACGTGACGGCGGCGGCGCTGGCCTCGGAGAACAAGCTCATGGCACATCCGGCCAGCGTGGATTCGCTGCCGACCTCGGCAAACCAGGAAGACCACGTGTCCATGGCCACGTTCGCGGCGCGCAAGCTCGGCGATTTGGCGGAAAACACTGCCATCATTCTCGCCATCGAACTGCTGGCAGCGGCGCAGGGCGTTGACCTGCGCGCGCCGCACCTGACTTCGGAAAGACTGCAGCGCGTGATGCGCGAGATCCGCTCGCGCGTGGAGCACTACGACATCGACCATTACCTGGCGCCGGACATCGCGGCGATGGCCGACGCCGTCAACGGCGGAATAATCGCCGCGCACGCGCCGAAGTGACCCGCTTCGAATGACCATACCGGTCGAGTTCGTGATGTTCGGCGTCACGTTGTTGGGCGTGGCGGTGTTTCATCGCTACAACGTGATGATTGCCATGCTCGGCCTCGCGGCAGTCACGGCGTACAAGGTTTTTTACGGCGACTTCAGCGGCCAGCCGGGTCTGCTCGGCCTGCAATGGCACCTGCTCGAGGAGTGGGTCATCCTCGTGAATCTGTTCGCATTGCTGGTGGGATTCGCGTTGCTGTCGCGGCACTTCGAGCTGAGCCACGTGCCGCGCTTGCTGCCGCGCGTGCTGCCCGACGACTGGAAGGGTGGCGTGGTGCTGCTGGCGGCGGTGTTCGTGCTGTCCGCGTTTCTCGACAACATCGCCGCGGCCATGATCGGCGCCACGGTGGCGGGCGCCGTGTACCGCGGCAAACTCCACATCGGCTTCCTGGCGGCAATCGTCGCGGCGTCGAACGCCGGCGGTTCCGGTAGCGTGGTGGGCGACACCACGACCACCATGATGTGGCTGGACGGTGTCGCTCCGCTCGATGTCGTGCACGCCTACGTCGCGGCCATCGCCGCATTCATGGTGTTTGCGATTCCGGCGGCGCGGCAGCAGCAACGCTTCTCTCCGATCGTAAAGAATGCCGCCGCGAACATTCCGGTCGACTGGGCGCGCGTCATCATCGTGGTGCTGATTCTCGGCAGCGCCATCGCGGCTAACATCCATGCGAACGGGCTTCCGGACGATCAGCGCGGCGCCTTTCCCTACATCGGCGCGACGGTCATCGGCGTGCTCCTGCTGGTGACGCCGTGGCGCCGTCCCGACTGGAAGGCGGTGCCCGCAGCCGCCAAGGGCAGCCTGTTCCTGCTGTCGCTGGTGTTGCTGGCGTCGATGATGCCGGTGCGAAGTCTGCCCGCTGCGTCCCCCGAATCCACGCTTGGCCTGGGATTCATCTCGGCGGTGTTCGACAACATTCCGCTGACCAAGCTGGCGCTCGAGCAGGGCGGCTATGACTGGGGTGCTCTGGCGTACGCAGTGGGTTTCGGCGGCTCGATGATCTGGTTCGGCTCTTCGGCCGGCGTCGCCGTGGCGAATCTGTATCCGGAAGCCAGATCCGTGGGCCAGTGGCTGCGCGAAGGCTGGCACGTGGTGCTCGGCTATGTCGTCGGCTTTATCGTGCTGATGGCCGTGCTTGGCTGGCATCCGCACGCGCCGCATCGCGGGTGACGCCGGCAATACCGCGAAATCTGGTATCGGATGCCGATACCACGGGTTATGGCGCGGACCCGCGACGTTTCCGGCAGAATCGGCCGCCATGGGAGAAACCAATCGCATCATCCTCGCGCTGAAGCGGGGTTTACGTTCGCGCGGCATCACCTACGCCATGCTGGCCAAGCGGATCTCGCTGAGCGAGCCTTCGGTGAAACGCATCCTGTCGCGCGGTAGCTTGAGCCTTCCACGGCTGGAGCGCATCTGCGAAGCCACCGGGATCTCCATGGAAGAGCTGGTGCGGCCGGTGCCGTCCGCGCCCGGCGAAAGTTCCAGCACTTTGAGCGCGGCGCAGGAGGCGGCGCTCGCCGCCGATCCGCAGTTGTTAGGCTGCTTCTACCTGCTCACCAACGGCCGCACGCCGCGCGAAGTGGCGGCGGAACTCGGCGCCGACGAGAAGCTGCTGCGGCGCTGGCTGGTGAAGCTCGACAACCTGCACCTGGTGGAACTGCGCGCGCGCCTGGGCGCACGGCTGCGGGTGCACGCGCCGATCTCCTGGCGCGAGGACGGCCCGATTCGCCGCACCTACGAACACCAGGTGCGCGAGGAATTCATGCGTTCGGCCTTCTCGACGCAGGACGAAGTGCTGCATTTCCGCTCGGCCGAGCTCTCGGAGGCGTCCCGCCTGGTGCTGCTGCGAAAGCTGTCGCGGCTGAGCACGGATTTCAACGAGCTGGCGGAACTCGACCGTCACCTGCCGAGCCGTGAAAAGCGCAGCGTGGCGCTCATGATGGCGTGCCGGCCGTGGGTATTTTCGATGTTTGACGGCTTGCGAAAGCGATGAGAACGGCCACGGTGAGCAGCAGCGCGAACGCCACCTGCCACACGTAATAGCCGATGAGCAGGTCGCCCACGCTGTGATCGCGCCAGGCACTCACGAACCAATAAAGGTTGAGCACGAAGCAGATGAGGGCGATGCGCACGAACATTCCAGGTCGCGGGCTTAGCCGGAATGCCCAGAGCGCGAACAGGATGACGAACACCACGTTCGTGAGGGCGCTCATGACCTGCGGTACCGAATCGTCCCAGGTCCTGGTGCTGGCGTCGCCATAAGGCACCAGCGGTGCCAATGCGTAACGAAACGCCATCCAACCCGGAACATCCGCGAGTACCGGCAGGAACCACGAGGCAGCGAACGCCGCCGCCGCGGTCCAGGCCAGGGCGGGTACTAACTTCGATTGTTTGCGACTTTCCGGCACTCCTGGCGGAGCGTATCAAGACTGGCGCGGAAACTCCGCGTTGATTTCCCGGTGCGACTCGGACAACTGGCAACGACCTTCACCGCCACCCGCCATGCCGCGTTGCGGGCTGATCAACGTGAACCGGCAGCGCATGAACTCGCCGTTGTCGGCATGCAGGTTGGCAAGCACGCGGCCGCTGTTTTCGCGCACGAATTCCGAGCGCGAACTCGCCTTCCAGTAGCGCCAGGCATTCTTGCTGCGCGGCGCATCGCCCCAGCCGTCCCAGAGCGGATCGAGATCGTCGGCGCGCGTGTCGTGCGTAACCTGTACATACGCGCCTTTGAACACGCGTCCCGTGCCAAAGGTGGCGGTGATGTCACCGGAGTCGTTGTTGCTGCTCTGCCAGGTGAAGGCCACCGGCTTCTGCGTACCGCGCACATTGCCGGAGCCGGTTCCGGCACCGTTGGGAGTTTCGCAGGCGACCATCGCCAGCACCGCAGCCACGATGAAAATTGATTTGTTCATGGCGAAATGATGGCGAGCCGAAGTGCACCGCAATGCCGGACAAACAAGTCAATGCATGTAAGCCAAATCCGTATCGAGACTCAGGTGGCCGCCACTGCCTCCACTTCCAGTTTCCACTTCGGATCGAGCAGCTGGCAGCAGATCACCGTGAGCGCCACCGGGTGATCGCCGAGGTGCTTGGCGCGCATGCGCACGTTGGCCTCGTCGTACTTGGGGTCGGCAAGATAGAAGCGCAGCGACACCAGGTTATGCACCGTCATGCCGGCGCTAGCCAAAATCGTCTTGATGTGTCCCCAGATCGTCTCGGCCTGCTCGTCGAAAGTGAGTGGCATGGTCTTGCCGTCCGGCAGATAGCCATTGAGCCCGCTGATGAACAGCAGGCGCGAATCGCCACGCACTTCGACGGCGTGCGAATAGTTTGAATAGCGCGGATAAAGCTCGCCCGGATTGTGGTGCGTGATGCTCATTCAGTCGCCCGAGGGCGAGAGCCGGAATTCGTGCACGGTGGTGTTCTCTTCCAGCCACCGCGCCAGCCGCGGCGCCGCGCCGCGGTCGGTACTCTGCAGGGTCATGCTGTGCCGCAGGACGCGCTCGGTGCTGGTGCCGTCGAGCCGGTAGCTGAAATTCGCGATGCTGAAGCCGAGCTTCTTCAAGAGCCCGCGCATGGCTTCCTCGGACAGATTCCCGTCGCGCGAATACCGGATCTCGAAGTAGTAGTACGCCTGCGTGGGGACGCGCATTTCGATCCAGCGAAACGCGCTGAGCACGGCCAGCGTCAGGATCACCGAAACGACCATGGGTAGATAGAGACCGACACCGGCCAGGATGCCGATGGCGGCGGTGATCCAGATGGACGCCGCGGTGGTGAGACCGCGCACATTGAGCCCTTCCTTCACGATGACGCCGGCGCCGAGGAAGCCGATGCCCGTCATGATGCCCTGTGCCATGCGCGTGGGATCGAGGCGTGCATCGCCGGTGGTACGCACCCAGTGGTCCTCGTAGACCGTGACCAGCATGAGCAAGCTGGAGGCGAGGCACACCAGCACGTGGGTGCGCAAACCTGCCGGCCGGCCGTGGAACGAACGCTCATAGCCAATGAAAGTGCCGGCGCCGAGGGCCGCGACCAGCCGCAGCATCATTTCGAAATCGTCGGCGCGCAGGTCCATGGTACTTCCCGTCAATGAGTGCGCAGAGTCGCGCGAGATTCCGTCGACGTCAATGAGATCGACGGCGGCGCAGGCGCTGCAGGGCTTTCCTGGCGAGGCTGAGCCAGTTCGAAGGCGTCAACGGACACAGGCACACCAGCATGTCGCCCTCGGCGTGACCTGGGTTGGCGCGCGCAAAAAATTCCAGATCTGGTCCGGCATCCGGTCCCAGGTCGAGCGGCGCGGCGGTTTCGCGCAGCCGCTTCTGCCCGGAACGGACCGCCACTCCACGCGCCGGCCGCCATGCGGGGCCGTAGGTCTGCGTGGCGAGCATGTCGATGAGCGCCGCGCGCGGCTCGGGCGTGACCTGGTCATGGCGCGGCCAGAACGTGCGGAAATTCCGTGGCAGCAACAGGTAGCTCTTGTAGCTGAAAGTGTCGAAGAACCAGTAGATAGGCCGTAGCGGGTAGCGCAGGCGGGCGCGGAGAAAACTGCGCACGCCGAGCTTCTGCACCAGGTTGCGCCCGCGCCAGTTCTCGCGGAGCAGCACGTTGGCGGTGGCGATCACCGCGATCTTGCGACCGCGGAATTCCGCCGGGTAGGTGTCGATCGCCGCCATGCCGAGCAATGAGCCGTTCATGCGGAACATCGCGATGGTCTGGCGCCGCCGCAGCTCGGCTTCGGCGTAGTCGCGTTCGACGTCGTAGAACTCGGCGGTGAGCTGCCAGATCTCTTCCCACTGCGCCGGCGACAATTCGCCGGTGGCATGCACGGAAGTAGTTATGCGATCACCGGGTGACATGACGCAGTGTGCCACGAGTGAGGGACACTGGCGGAGCCCGGGGAGGGCCCCTAACTGAGCGCCCGAAGTCGGGTCGGACGCCACCTATTGTCCGCGAACCGCATTCAAGCTCAAATCGCGCCATGAAAGAGATTTCCGTATCGGCTTCCATGCTCATCCGCCGGCCGCCGGGCGAGGTGTTCGCCGCCTTCGTCAATCCGCAGACCTTGCGCAAATTCTGGCTCACGGATGCCAGCGGTCCGCTGGCGCCCGGCGCGCGCGTGCAATGGACGTTCATGGTGCCCGGCGCCACCGAGAAGGTCGTGGTGACGCGCTTCGAAGCGCCGCGACTTCTGTCCTTCGACTGGTCCGATGGAATACACGTCGACATGAGCTTCGAGCCCTTCGCCGATGGCGCCACGGCTGCCAAGGTTGCGATCAGCGGCTTCGCGGGCGCCGATGCCACCGCCCAGGCTGCCGGTACCGTCGAAGGGTTCAGCATTGTGCTGTGCGATCTGAAGACCCTGCTGGAGACGGGCGAGTCCGCGCAGCTGGTGCGCGCCAAGGCCGACCTGATCATCGCGGCGTCGGCGAAGCAGGGCGGCTGAGCGCGGGATTCGGTCAAGCGGCGTATCTGCTGGATTTCGCTCGTTTTCCCGCTTGTTCCTGCGCGATATACAGGGTCAAGCGCGCGGCGCCCCTGGATGGATCGGCCGAGTGCCTCTATATAAAGTGCCATCCATGCCACTCCCTCAGTTTCACTCCGCCGTACAGGCGTGGTTCGCCGATGCTTTTCCGGGCGGCGCGACGCCCGCACAGCGCGACGCGTGGCCCGCGATCGCGAGCGGCCGGCACGCGCTGATCGCCGCGCCCACCGGCTCGGGCAAGACACTCGCCGCGTTTCTCGCCGCCATCGATTCGCTGGTGCGTGAAGGCGCGGACGGCCGGCTGCGCGATGTCACGCGCGTGGTGTACGTGTCGCCGCTGAAGGCGCTGTCGAACGACATCCAGCGCAATCTCGAGCAGCCGCTCGCCGGCATTGCGGCCGAGTCGATCAAGCGCGGACTGCGTTCACCGGAAATCCGCGCCGCGGTGCGCACCGGCGACACCTCGCAGACCGAGCGCGCCGCCATGCGGCGCACGCCGCCGCACATCCTCGTCACCACGCCCGAGTCCCTCTATCTACTGCTCACCAGCGCCTCGGGCCGCGAGATGCTCACCACCGTGCGCACGGTCATCGTCGACGAAATCCACGCCGTGGCGCAGACCAAGCGCGGCGCGCATCTCGCCTTGACGTTGGCGCGCCTCGCCGCGAATGCCGCGCAGCCGGTGCAGCGCATCGGGCTGTCCGCGACCCAGAAGCCGATCGAAGAGGTCGCGCGGTTCCTGGTGGGAAAAGCGATGCCGGGAAGAAACTGGGGACTTTCCCCCCTTCTGGCAGGCACGCATCAGATGGAGCTCATTGCCAACGAGCCGGAGGTCCGGCCCCTTTTGCCAGGAAATGGGGACTGTCCCCATTTTCTTGACACCATCATCGTCAACTCCGGCCACGTGCGCGACCGCGACATAAACCTCGTGATGCCGGTCGCGCCGCTCGAGGCGGTGATGTCGGGCGAGGTCTGAGCCACGGTCTACGACCAGCTCGCAAAGCTCATCGAAGATCATCACACCACGCTGGTGTTCGCCAACACGCGCCGCATGGTCGAGCGTGTGTCGCGCCACCTGGCGGAGCGGCTCGGCGAAGACAACGTCGCGGCCCACCACGGCAGTCTGTCGAAGGAAACGCGCTTCGATGCCGAGCAACGCCTGAAGGCGGGCAAGCTCAAGGTGATGGTGGCCACCGCGTCGCTGGAGCTCGGCATCGACATCGGCGACGTTGAGTTGGTCTGCCAGCTCGGCACTCCGCGCAGCATCTCGGTGTTCCTGCAGCGTGTTGGCCGCGCCAATCACTCGGTGGGCGGCGTACCCAAGGGGCGCATCTTTCCGAGCAGCCGGGACGAGCTGGTCGACTGCGTGGCGCTGCTCGATTCGGTGCGACGCGGCGAACTCGACCGCTTGCGCATTCCCGAACATCCGCTCGACGTTCTCTCACAGCAGATCGTCGCCGAGATCGCAGCGCGTGAGTACGGCGAGGACGAGCTGTTCGACCTCATGCGCAGTGCCTGGCCCTATCGCAATCTCGAGCGCCGGGATTTCGACGCCGTGGTGCGCATGCTCGCCGACGGCATCACCACCAAGCGCGGCCGTCGCGGCACCTATCTACACCGCGACGCGGTGAATCACGTACTGCGCGCGCGCAAGGGCGCGCGGCTCACCGCCATCACCTGCGGCGGCGCGATCCCGGACAACGCCGACTACCAGGTGCTGCTGGAGCCTGCCGGCATCCTGGTTGGCACACTCAACGAAGACTTCGCCATCGAGAGCCTGGCGGGCGACGTATTCCAGCTCGGCAACACGTCCTATCGCGTGCTGCGTGTGGAGGCCGGGCGCGTGCGCGTCGAAGACGCCAAGGGCCAGCCACCCAGCATCCCGTTCTGGCTCGGCGAAGCGCCGGCGCGTACCGACGAGCTGTCCGCCTCGGTCTCGCGCCTGCGTGCTGACATCGAAGCGTTGTTGCCCGAAGTCACCAGCGAAACGATCGCGCGCGCCATCG
>JBDTSV010000051.1:0-4540 GCA_039930985.1 Pseudomonadota bacterium | reverse complement strand
GCGCAGGATCTGCAAATGCCGCATCATGCGGGCAGCTTCCCCTCGTGGCAGTGCCGCCCGTAGGCGTTTGCAGCCTGCAAGCTCTCGCGCACGATCAACAGCCGATCGGGTCCGATTCGCTCGAGCCTTGGCCAGACCAATCGCACCCTGCTGGTCAAACTACTGGGCGATTTGGGGTTCGCGACCGAAGAGGCGGGCAATGGCGCCGAGGCACTCAAGATGGCCGCAGCATCACGCCCTCACATCCTGATCACCGACCTCGCCATGCCCGTCATGGATGGACTGGCCGTCGCCCGCGCATTGCGCCGCGATTCGCAATTGTATTCGTTGCCGATTCTCGCCGTCTCCGCCAGCGCTTCCGATTACACGCGCGAGGAAGCGATCCATGCGGGCTGCAACGATTTTCTTCCCAAGCCAATTCGCGCCGCGGAACTGCTCGAACGACTCGCGGGACTGCTCAATCTCAAATGGATCGTGGCGGACACCCCCGCCACGGATGTCGCTGCCGCCGCGCATGATGATCAGACCCTGCCCATCGATTCGGTGGCCGCCGCCGAGCTCTATGACCTGGCGATGAAAGGCGAAGTCAAAGCGCTGATCTCGCGCGCCGAGACGGCCATGCGTGCCGATCCCCACGGCGCACCGGTGTATGAAGAATTGCGCCGGTTGGCACGCAACTTCGACATGAGGGCGGTGCGCAAGCGCATCGATCACGCGCGCGGAGTCGCCTTGTGAACGCAACCGCGAACACAGCCGCGTCGATTCTCGTCGTCGACGATACACCCGCGAATCTCGGCGTACTCATCGAAACACTTTCCCAGGCTGGTTACAGCGTGCGCGTCGCCACCGACGGTGCCAGCGCGCTCGAACAGGCGCAGTACGCACCGCCCTGCCTGGTGCTGATGGACGCCATGATGCCCGGCATCGATGGCTTCGAAACCACGCGCCGTATGCGCGGCACGGCAACGCTGGCGCAAACACCGGTCATCTTCATGACCGCGCTCTCTGAGAGCAACGACAAGGTGCGCGCGTTCGCCGCCGGCGCGAATGACTATGTGACCAAGCCGTTTCAGCACGAAGAAGTTCTCGCGCGCGTGCAGACGCACATCGCGCGGCGTGCGCTGGAACGCGAACTCGAGCGAACCAACGCCGAGCTCGAGTCGCGCGTCGCTGCGCGCACCGCGGAACTCAGCGCGGCGCTCGCCGAGGTCGAAGGCCTGAAGGTCCGCCTGCAGCAGGAGAACCAGTACCTCAAGCGCGAGATCTCCGAACACGTGAGCGATGCGGTCGTCGGGCGCAGCCCGGCCCTGCAGCACGCTCTCGCCCAGGTCTCGCTGGTGGCGCCCACCGACGCCACGGTACTGATCCGCGGCGAGACCGGCACCGGCAAGGAATTGATCGCGCGCGCCCTGCACGACAAGAGCGCGCGCCACGAGGGCCCGATGGTGCGCCTCAATTGCAGTGCAATTTCCGCCGGACTGGTGGAGAGCGAGTTGTTTGGCCACGTCAAAGGCGCATTCACCGGCGCGCACGAGCGGCGCGTCGGGCGATTCGAGCTCGCCAACAATGGCACGCTGTTTCTCGATGAAGTCAGCGAGCTGCCGCTCGATACGCAAGCCAAACTACTGCGCGTTCTCCAGGAACGCGAATACGAACCGGTCGGAAGTTCGAAGACACTGAAAGTGAATGTTCGGGTGATCGCGGCCAGCAATCGCGATCTGGCCGCGGATTCGCGCAATGGCCGGTTCCGCGCCGACCTGTACTACCGGCTGAACGTCTTCCCCATTGACCTGCCGAGCTTACGCGAGCGCCGCGACGACATCCCATTGCTGGCGACGCATTTCATGCAGCGGTCGGCGCGCAAACTCGGCAAGCGGCTCGACCGCATCGATCCGACTTCGCTCGAGCGCCTGGTCTCGCACAACTGGCCGGGCAATATTCGCGACCTGCAGAACGTCATCGAGCGTGCCGCCATTCTCGCGGACGGCGCGGAGCTCGTGGTGAACTGGGAGCTCGGGCCCGCGGCGCCCGGAGCCGCGCCCGTCGTGGCCGTAACTGTCGCGCAGCCGGCGAACGGCGCCGCGGACGAGCCCGTCTCCTTCGCACTGCAGGCGCTCGAACGCAAGCACATCCTCGACGTGCTCAGGAAGACCCGCGGTGTCATCGAAGGACCGCAGGGCGCGGCACAGCTGCTGCGCCTGAAGCCTTCCACCGCCCGCTTCCGCATTCGCAAGCTGGGAATTCAGCGCGAGGAGTATTTGCCCGGCTAGGTCGAGGCCCTGTTCCGGAGCAAATCACGGGTCGCTTCTTGCGGACATGGGCTATCGCGCAGGGCTCCCCTATACTCCGCGCACCCATAACAAGTGTCTCGAAAGGCATGTCCGGGGACGAAGTACTTGACGAACTGAATCTGCTGGCTCGCGCCGCAGCTCGCGCGCGCGGCGATGCCTTGTTCCCCGCGCTGGCGCAATACATCGCCAAGGCGACGAACGCCTCCGAGTCGCTGATCAGCCAGGTGGTTGACCACGCCCACGTGCGTACGCTCGCGGTGTTTGCGCATGGCGCCCCTGAGCCTAACTACGACTATGAGCTCGACGGCACGCCCTGCGCGGCCGTGCTCAACGGCGAAATCGTGCATCACGAGTCCGGGCTCGCCGACAAATTCCCGCTGACTTCCCAGGGCTACCAGGGCTACTACGGCGTGCCTTTGATCGCCGCCGACGGCACCGTGCTCGGCCACTTGTGCGTGTACGACGCCAGCGCCCTGCCCCTTACTCAACGCCAGCGATTGTTCTGCGACATTTTTGCCGGCCGCGCCGCCGCCGAATTGCAGCGCCTGCACGCCGAGACCGAACTGCGCGCCAGCCAGGAGCGCTTCCAGGATCTGTTCGACGAGGCACCGATCGCCTACGTGCACGAGGGGCTCGACTCACGATTCATCCGCGCCAACAAGACCGCGATGCGCGTGCTCGGCATCACGCCCGCCGATGTGCCGCACATGGTCGGCCAGGAAATGGCGCCGAAGACGCCCGAAGCGCAAGCACGCATGAAGCAGGCCTTCGACTCCGTCGGCAAGGGCGCGGACACCTCAGGCGTGGTGCTCGAATTGCTGCGCCACAATGACAAGCGCCAGATCTTCATTCAATGGTGGTCGCGCCCGGATCCGACCGGCACCTTCACGCGCACGATGTTCGTCGACATCACCGAACGCGTACTCATGGAGCGCGAGCAGGCGAAGTTGCAGGCACAGAACCGCTACCTGCAGGAAGAAATCAAGTCGGTCCACAACTTCGACGAGATCATCGGCGCGAGCCCGGGTCTCGTGCGCGTGCTCGAAAACGTGAGCCGCGTGGCGCCGACGGATGCCACGGTGCTGATCTGGGGCGAAACCGGCACGGGCAAGGAACTCGTCGCGCGCGCTATCCACTCCGCCAGCCGACGCGCCGACAAGCCTTTCATCAAGCTCAACTGCGCGGCGCTGCCCCAGGGGCTGGTG
This sequence comes from Pseudomonadota bacterium, assembly GCA_039930985.1. GTDB lineage: Bacteria > Pseudomonadota > Gammaproteobacteria > Steroidobacterales > Steroidobacteraceae > CADEED01. The sequence goes on along the minus strand of JBDTSV010000051.1, from coordinate 1,044 downwards.
GAGAGCGAGCTGTTCGGTCACGAGAAGGGCGCGTTCTCCGGAGCGCTGGCGCGACGCGAGGGCCGCTTCGAGCTCGCCAACGGCGGCACGATCTTTCTCGACGAAATCGGTGAACTCAAACTCGAAACGCAGGCCAAGCTGCTGCGGGTGCTGCAGGAGCAGGAGTTCGAGCGCGTCGGCTCGAGCACGACGATCAAGGTCGATGTGCGTGTCGTTGCTGCCACCAATCGCGACTTGCGCAAAGCCGTGCGCGATGGAGAGTTCCGCGAAGACCTCTACTACCGGCTCAACGTTTTCCCGGTCGAACTACCGCCGCTGCGCGCGCGCGCGGAAGACGTCCCGTTGCTGGTCCAGTTCTTCGTGCAGAAATATGCACCCCGCGTGGGTCGTCGAATCGATGGCGTCGATCCGGACACGCTGGTCGCGTTCACGCGCTATCCCTGGCCCGGCAACATCCGCGAGCTCGAGAACCTGGTTGAACGCGCGCTTATCCTGAACACCTCGCCGATGCTCAAGATTCCGCCCGAGATGTTGGCGATGCACCCGATGGACGAGCAACGCGGCCGCGCCGAAGCCACGGCTCCGCGATTGGCGCCGGTGGCAGGCATCGCGCCTGAATCCTCGAGCGAAGCAGGCGACGCCGCGAGCACCGGCCTGCACCACGTGCAGCGCGAACATATCCTGCGCGTGCTGAACGCGACTCAGTGGGTGATAGAAGGCAGCGCCGGGGCGGCGCTCAAACTCGGCATGAAGCCGGCGACGCTGCGACATCGCATGAAGAAATTGGGAATTGCCCGTGCCACTGCAGGCGCACCCTCGTGATGGGGTAGAAGGCGGAATCGTTGCCATGCGGGATCAGGGACGACTCAAGGACTGGAACGATGACTAGGGGTTCGGATTCGTAACGCCGGACGTCGGCGGCCTTCGGGCGTTCGTCCATGTCAAAGCGTTCTCTGATCGGAGGCGGCGGCCACGCGAAGGCGATGTCATCACCCCGGATGGCTCGCGCCGTTGCTGACGGCGCTCGCCACCACCCGATGAAGG
>JBDTSV010000050.1:0-7189 GCA_039930985.1 Pseudomonadota bacterium | reverse complement strand
GAACATTACAGCCCGAAGAAGCTCATCATCTATTCCCGCGACGAGCTCAAGCAGTACGAGATGCAGCAGGAGTTCGACCAGAAGTGCATGCGCTACTTCATCGGCGACGTGCGCGATCGCGACCGTCTCGTGCAGGCGATGAATGGCGTGGACTACGTGATTCACGCCGCGGCGCTCAAGCAGGTGCCGGCCGCCGAATACAACCCGATGGAGTGCATCAAGACCAACATTCATGGCGCCGAGAACGTGATCCACGCGGCGCTGGCTGCTGAAGTGGACAAGGTGATTGCGCTGTCGACCGACAAGGCGGCGAGCCCAATCAATCTCTACGGCGCGACCAAGCTCGTTTCGGACAAGCTGTTCGTCGCGGCCAACAACATCACAGGCGGGCATCGCACACGTTTTGGGGTCGTCCGTTACGGCAACGTGGTTGGCTCGCGTGGATCGGTGGTGCCGTTTTTCCGCAAGCAGATCGAAAGCGGGTGCGACATGTTGCCCATCACCGACGCGGCGATGACGCGCTTCTGGATCACGCTGCAGCAGGGTGTGGATTTCGTGCTCAAGAATTTCGCACGTATGCACGGCGGTGAGATCTTCGTGCCGAAGATTCCTTCGGTGCGGGTTGTCGATCTCGCGCGCGCCATGGCACCGAAACTTCCCCACAAGATCATCGGCATTCGCCCCGGCGAGAAACTTCACGAAGTGATGTGCCCCGGCGACGATGCGCATCTCACGCTCGAGTTCGCCGACCATTACGTGATCAAGCCGACCATCAATTTCGCCTCGCACGTCGACTTCGAGCGCAACCGGTTGGGCGACATCGGCAAGCCGGTCGCGTCGGGCTTCGAATATCACTCCGGCCGCAATCCTCATTTTCTGCAGATCGACGAGATCGCTGCCCTCAATGCGCAGCAGAGCGAGGCTCATTGATTCCCTACGGCAGACAGGACATCACGCCGGCGGACGTGGAAGCCGTGGTTGCGGCGCTGCGTTCCGACTTCCTCACGCAGGGGCCGGCGGTGCCGCGCTTTGAAGGCGCCGTGGCCGAACGCGTCGGTGCCCGGCATGCAGTGGCCGTCAACAGCGCCACGTCGGCACTGCACATCGCCTGTCTCGCGCTGGGACTCGGCAAGGGTGATCTGCTCTGGACGGTGCCGAATACTTTCGTGGCGTCGGCGAATTGCGCGCGTTATTGCGGCGCCGACGTCGATTTCGTCGATATCGATCCGCTGACCTGGAACATGAGCGTCACCGCGCTCGAGGCCAGGCTCGTGCAGGCGAAGCGGCTCGGACGGCTGCCGAAGATCGTGGTGCCGGTCCACTTCGCCGGTCAGCCGACCGAGCAGGAGGCTATCGCCAGCCTCGCGCGCGAGTACGGATTCAAGATCGTCGAGGACGCCTCGCATTCGATCGGTGCCACACGCAATGGTGAGCCAGTGGGTAATAGTCGCTGGTCTGATATCACGATCTTCAGCTTTCACCCCGTGAAGATCGTGACGAGCGGCGAGGGCGGCATGGCGCTCACCAACGACGGTGCATTGGCCGAATCGATGCGGATGCTGCGCGCGCATGGCATCACGCGCGAGGCGCACCGCTTTCACGAACCGACGGCCCGCGCCAATCCGCCTGCCTGGTACTACGAGCAGCAGATGCTCGGGTTCAACTACAGGATCACCGACCTGCAGGCGGCGCTGGGTACCAGCCAGCTCACGCGGATCGACGCCTATATCGAACGCCGCAACGAGCTGGCAGGCGTTTACACGAGTGCGCTGCGGGCACTGCCGCTGCAGTTGCCCGTGGTGCAGCCGGGGAACCGTTCGGCGTTTCATCTCTACGTCGTGCGTTGTCCCATTGCGGGCCGGCAAGAGCGCCGCGCGGTCTTCGATGCGCTGCGCGCGGCCGGCATCGGTGTTAATCTGCACTATCTACCGGTGCACTTGCAGCCTTACTACCGCGAGCAGGGATTTTGCGTCGGACAGTTCCCGGAGGCGGAGAATCACGGCGCTACCGCGATCACGTTGCCCTTGTTCCCGGCGATGACCGACCCGCAGCAGCACCAGGTCGTTGAAGCGCTGCGACAGGCGTTGGCGCAATAGCGATGCTGGAAGCCCAGAGCCCTGACGTCGATCTCGTGCAGCTCGTGGCGGCGAGCGCTGCCGCCGCGCAGCTGGATCTGCGCTGGCGTACGGCGGACAGCGAGGGTTGGCAACGCCTGTTGACGGGGTTGCGTTATGTTCCAGTGACGTATTCCACGCCATGGATCGAGTATCAACTTGCATATCATCGTGAGCACGCGGAATGTATCGACCTCTCGGCCGTGATACTCCATGACCGAACTCCCTGCGCCTTGTGGCCGCTGAGCCTCCTCAATTCGGGTGGCGCGCGTACCCTTGGCTCTCACGGCTCGCCGGTGCTCCCGCCGCTGTTCCTCGAATCCCTGCCGGAACGCTCGCGAAAGACTGTCGTGCAGCGTTGCCACGAAATGATGGCGCGCCTGTGCCTGGTCGCTGTCGGCACACGTACGCAGAGTGTGGAATCCTTTGATGGATCGACATCCGGACTCAGCGAATGGCACGTGCAAAGCATGCTGCGCGGCGCACGAGCGTCGCTGCGTCACGAAATGTACGTCGATCTGTCATGGCCCATGGCGCAGATCAAGGCGTGTTTCCGCAAGAGTTACCGTGCGCTGGTCTCGGCTGGCATGCGCACCTGGCGGGTCCTCGAAATGACCGGCCCGGACGCCAAACGTTGGCAGCAATTCCGCGAGCTGCACACCCACGTCGCGGGGCGCGTCACTCGCTCCGCACGGACCTGGGATCTGCAGTATCAGGCGATCTGCGCCGGCGACGCGTTTCTCGTCTATCTTCTCGACCAAGCCGACGCCATGGTAGGCGGAGGATTCTTTTACACGACGCGAGACGAAGGCGCGTATTCCGTGGCTGCCTACGACCGCGCGTTATTCGACAAGCCATTGGGCCATGTCGTCCAGCATCGCGCCATCGAGCTGCTCAAGGAGCGCGGTGCGCGCTGGTACAAGATAGGTGTGCGCCCGTATACGTCAGAGGTGCCTGCGCCCAGTCCCAAGGAAATTTCCATCGGCGACTTCAAGCAGGGATTCGCCACTCATTTCTTTCCGAGGTACGTACTAGATCATGAGTTCACCAGCTCCAACGCCAGTTGATGCCGCGATTCAGGCCTATGACCGGCTTTACCGGGAACGTGGCATGCGTTCGCAGCGCATGTATCCCAACGAGGCGTTGATCCAGTTTCTCGCAGCACGCTATTTCGGTCTGCCGCTGGAACAACGCGCTGCTATTCGAATCCTCGAAGTGGGCTGTGGTTCGGGGGCAAACCTCTGGATGATGCGCAAGGAAGGCTTTGAGACGCATGGCATCGACAGCAGCGCCGAAGGCCTGGAGCTTGCGCGTGTACACCTCCGGGACAAGTGGCAGGTGTCGGCTGACTTGAAGACCGGGTCGTTCACCGCCCTGCCGTATGCGAACGAACAGTTTGACGCGGTGGTAGATGTGGTGAGTCTGGAGGTACTGGCGCTGAACGATTCCCGCGTCGCGCTGCGGGAGATCGCGCGCTGTCTCAAGCCGGGCGGCGCATTTTTCAGTTATCGACTTTCCGATCATTCGACGATGTTTGAGGGACCGGATGCGCGCATCGACAGTGCCACCCTGGCCAACATCGCCGATCAATCCATGCCGCTGTCGAACAACGGTCCACTGTCTTTCTGGTCGCCCGCGTTGACCCGCGAACTTTATTCGGCGGCACAGCTCGACGTGGAGAGCATTGAACGCGTCGGCCGCACGTATACATCGGGCGTGTTCGTCGAATACCTGAAAATCGTTGCGACACGCGGCGCCTGAGAAAGAACGCTTGGGAACAAATGCGATTCGTCTGGCGCTCGGCACCGTTCAGTTCGGTTTGTCGTACGGTGTCTCGAACCAGCGCGGCCAGGTCGATCGAGTTTCGGCGGCAAGCATTGTCAATGCCGCCCGGCGGGCGGGCATGGACACGCTGGACACGGCAATTGCCTATGGCGATAGTGAGTCCGTGCTCGGCGAGATCGGTGTATCGCAGCTGCAAGTGATTACCAAGTTGCCGCCGCTTCCGGAAGGCGAGGGCGATGTCGACGCCTGGGTGCGTCGGCTAGTGGCCGAAAGTCTTGCTCGTCTGCGCCTGACTTCGCTGCACGCGTTGTTGTTACATCGCTCTTCCGACCTGGCGTCAGCGCGCGGCCCGGCCCTGTATGCCAGCCTGCTGGGCTTGCGTCAGCGAGGCGAGATTTCGCGTTTCGGAATCTCCATCTATGAACCGGCGGAACTCGACGCACTTCCGTCCGATTTCAAAATGGATATCGTGCAAGCCCCGTTCAACGTTTTCGATCGCAGGCTCGAGACTTCGGGCTGGTTGAACCGCCTGGCCGCGGCGGGCGTCGAAGTGCACGTACGCTCGGTATTTCTGCAAGGCCTGCTTCTGATGCAGCGCGCCGCACTGCCACCCTATTTCGAGCCATGGCGTCGCTTGTGGAATGATTGGCATGCGTGGTTGACCGGGTATCCGGGTTCGGCCTTGCAAGTCTGTCTGGGCTTCGTCCTGGCGCGCGCGCAGGTAGCGCGAGTGATAGTTGGCGTCGAATCGTCCCAGCAGCTGCACGACATTATCGATGCGACGCAAACCGTCATCATGGAGCCTCCCGCAGCCTTCAGCACCGCAGACGCCGGTCTCGTGAACCCGAGTCTCTGGAAACTCGCATGAGAGTCGTTGCTGTCGTCCAGGCGCGTATGGGCTCGACCCGGTTTCCAAAGAAGGTCATGCAACCGATTGGCGGCGTGCCGATGATTGGCGTGCTGATCGAACGGCTGTCGCGCGCGCGGCGAATCGATCAAATCGTGCTCGCCACGTCGGATGCGGACCGGGACGCGCCGCTCGCGGAATACGTGCGTGGTCTCGGACTTCCGGTTTACTGCGGCAGTGAGCAGGACGTGCTGGATCGCTACTACCAGGCCGCGGCGCAGGCGGGCGCGGACTTCGTGGTGCGCATCACCGGCGATTGTCCACTGATCGATGGTGGCCTCGTCGACCAGGTGATCGCAAAGCTCGTGGATTCGGGCGTGGACTACGCTTCCAACGTGGCACCGTCCACCTACCCGGATGGACTGGACGTGGAAGCGTTCCGCTTCGCGGCCCTCGAGCGCTCGTGGCAGGAGGCGCGCGCGCCGCGCGAGCGAGAACACGTCACCGTTCACTTGCGTGAGTCTGCGGCGTTCACGCGGGTGAATCTCGCCGGCGAAGAAGATTTATCCGCCGAACGCTGGACGGTCGACCAGCAGGAGGACTTCGCGGTGGTCGAAGGTGTCTTCCGCCACTTTGCGCCGCGCCGGGATTTCGGCTGGCTCGAGGTCATGGGGCTGCGCCGCGCGCGACCGGAAATATTCGCGGCGAACCGCACACTGATCAGAAACGAAGGAGCATCGATGGGTACCGGTCAAAAGCTCTGGAAGCGCGCCAAGCACGTGATTCCCGGGGGCAACATGCTGCTGTCCAAACGGGCTGAACTGTTCGCGCCCGATCAGTGGCCGGCGTACTTCAGTCGGGCGAAAGACTGTCGCGTGTGGGATCTCGACGGCAATGAGTTCATCGACATGTCGTTGATGGGCATTGGCACCAACACGCTCGGCTACGGGCATCCTGAAGTCGACGAAGCCGTTCGCGCCACGATCACCGCGGGCAATATGTCGACCCTCAATTGCCCCGAAGAGGTTTATCTGGCGGAACGCCTGGTCGAGCTGCATCCATGGGCCGACATGGTTCGCTTCGCGCGTTCCGGGGGTGAAGCCAATGCCATCGCGGTACGCATCGCGCGCGCCGCGTCGGGCCGCGACAAGGTCGCCATCTGCGGTTACCACGGCTGGCACGACTGGTATCTCGCCGCCAATCTCGGTGACGACCAGAATCTTGCCGGTCACCTGCTGCCCGGGCTCGATCCCAAGGGAGTGCCGCAGCATTTGCGCGGCAGTGTGCTGCCATTCCAATACAACGATTTCGCCACTCTCGAGCGCCTGGTGCGTGAACAGCCGGTCGGCGTCATCAAGATGGAAGTCTCGCGTAGTCTCGAGCCCGACGTGGAATTTCTGAAGAACGTGCGTCGGCTAGCTACCGAGAACAGCATCGTGCTGATCTTCGACGAGTGCACCAGCGGGTTCCGCCAGTCGTTCGGCGGTCTGCACAAGCTGTATGGCGTCGATCCCGACATGGCTATCCTCGGCAAGACTCTCGGCAATGGTTATGCCATCACCGCGGTCATCGGCCGGCGTGAAGTCATGGAAGCGGCGCAGAGCACGTTTATCAGCAGCACGTTCTGGACCGAGCGAATCGGACCGAGTGCCGCGCTCAAGACACTCCAAGTCATGGAGCGCACGCGCTCCTGGGAAACCATCACCGCGACCGGCCGCGATATCACGCGCCGCTGGCAGGCGCTGGCCACGAAACACTCGCTGCCCATCACGACACAGGGATTGCCTTCATTGACCGGCATCACGTTCAACAGTGAACGCGCGCTGGCTTACAAGACCCTGCTCACCCAGGAAATGCTGGCCAAGGGTTTCCTCGCGTCGGCCAACGTGTACGTTTGCACCGATCACACGCCGGCAATCGTCGATCGCTACTTCGCGGCGCTCGAGCCGGTATTCGCGCTCATCGCCGAGTGCGAGAGTGGGCGCGACGTCATGTCTCTCCTCAAAGGACCCGTATGCCACAGCGGCTTCAAACGACTGAATTGAATCCGCGTTCGGTTCTCGTGCTCGCGGCGCACCCGGACGATGAAGTGCTGGGCTGCGGTGGCAGCATGGCGCGGCTCGCCAGGGCAGGAGCCAGCGTCCACGTTGCGTTCCTGGCCGACGGCGTGTTGGCGCGTGGCGATACAGCACGGAACGCGCTCGACGCGCGGCGCGGCGCGGCGCGTCGGGCCGGCGAGATCCTCGGCGTGGCATCGATGAGCTTCGGCGATTTTCCCGACAATCGCATGGATACGGTGCCGCTACTCGATGTCATCCAGTCCATCGAAGCCCGGATCACCGAGCACCGGCCCGATATGCTGATCACGCATCACCCCGGCGATGTGAACGTCGACCATCGGCGCATTCATGAATCCGTGACCGCGGCCTGCCGGCCACAGACC
>JBDTSV010000049.1:0-23275 GCA_039930985.1 Pseudomonadota bacterium | reverse complement strand
GCCACGGCGGCCTTCTCTGCCGCCGCCTGCTTTTCCGCTTCGACGCGCTGGGCATCCTCGCGTTCCTTGAGCTCCTGCGCCGCCTTCTGCTCGTGCTCGAGCTTCTGCTGCTTTTCCTGCTCGAGCCGCTCTTCATTCAACTTGGCCTGGGCGCGCTTCTCCTCTTCCTTGCGCTCGAGCTCCGCGGGATCGGGTTTCGGCGGGCCCTGCTCTTCCACGGGCACGGGCTCAGGTTCGGCAACCGGCGCAGCTGGCGGCGGTTCGGGCAAGGGCTTTGGCGCGATGCCCTTCAGCGAGCGCTCATCGACTACGCTCGCCTCGATGGCCATGGTCTCCACGGGCGGCGCGCGATGCTTCCACGTGAACCACCCGTACACCGCGGCGGCGACGATGGCCGAATGCAGAAGGATCGACAGCGCGATGGCGCGCCATCTGCCCTTGGTGAGTGACTTTGGACTCGGCGGCATCGAGGCTAACGAGCGGCCTTTTTTTCCGGCGGCTGCGTGATGAAGCCGACCTTGCTGGCCCCAGCGCGTTGCAGGATGGTCATGGCTGCAACTACTTCTCCATAGGCTACGCGATAATCGCCCCGCACCAGCACGGTGGTTTCGGGCGCACGGCGCAATACCGCCGCCGCCTGCGTTTCGACTGATTCGGCAGTCAGGGGTTCCGTTTCGGGCTTGTTGTAGTTGAGGTAGAGCCGGCCGGTTTCATCGATGGTGAGCACGATGGGCTTGGCGTCCTTGAGCATCTCCGGTGGAATGGGCCGCGCACCCGCCTTGGGCAGCTCCACCTTGATGCCTTCGGCGAGCAGCGGCGCCGTGATCATGAAGATGATGAGCAGCACCAGCATCACGTCGATGTAGGGCACCACGTTGATTTCGCCCATGAGTTTGCGGCGACGACGAGGTTGTGCGGCAGCCATGACGTGCTCCTATCTAGGCGCCGCGGCCGGCGTAGCGCTGCAGGATGGTGGAGAACTCTTCCATGAAGGCGTCGTAGCGCAGCTCGAGGCGGCTCACCTGATCGGCGTAGCGGTTGTAGGCAATCACTGCGGGGATGGCGGCGAACAATCCCATGGCGGTGGCAATGAGCGCTTCGGCGATGCCGGGCGCGACCATTTGCAGTGTGGCCTGTTGCACGCCGCCCAGAGCCACGAACGAATTGAGGATGCCCCACACCGTGCCGAAGAGGCCCACGTACGGACTGGTCGAGCCGATGGTGGCGAGGCTGGCGAGGCTTTCCTCGAGGCGCTCGAGTTCCTTGAGCTGTCCGACGCGCATTGCACGGCGTGCGCCTTCGAGCAGTTGCTCTGCCGGAATGCCGCCCTGCTTCAGACGCGCGAACTCGCGGAAGCCGAATTCGAAAATGCTCGACATGCCGGTGGCACCGCCGCGGCCCTCGATCTGCCGGTAGAGCGCCGTGAGATCGCCGCCCTTCCAGAAACTGCTCTCGAATGTTTCGGCTTCATCGTGCGCGCGCGACAGCAGCGCACGCTTGCGAAAGATGATGGTCCAGGAAAAGATCGACGCCAGCAGCAGCAGGCCCATGACGCCCTGCACAATCGGGCTCGCCTGCAATACCAGCCTCACTATCGAGAGTTCATTGTCCATCGCAATCCTTCAAGTAACTTTGATGAAGTCCGGCAATGGCCGGGGACGGAAAGTCCTGGAGTCGACGCACGCGACCCGCACCTCGCCTTCGGTGAGCAGCACGTCGTCGCGTGAAATGGTCTGCCGGAAACGGATGGAGGCGCGGCCCTCGGGCACCGGCACGCAGGTGATGCGCAACTCATCATCGAGTCGCGCCGGCTTGCGATAGTTCACTTTCACTTCGACAACCGCGAAGACGTAGCCGAAGGTGTTGGCGAGCTCGCTCTGCGAGTGGCCCATGGAGCGCAGCCACTCGGTGCGGGCTCGCTCCATGAACTTGAGGTAGTTGGCGTAGTAGACCACGCCGCCGCCGTCGGTATCTTCCCAATACACACGTGCACGCCAGATGAACTCGCCAGCCCCGACGCTCACCTGTCGGCCTCGAACAGCGGCATCGAAGTCTGCACACGCTCCGGAACCTTGAGACCGAAATGCAGATAGGCGTTGCGCGTCGCCATGCGGCCGCGGGAAGTGCGCATCAGGAATCCCTGCTGGATGAGGAACGGCTCGATGACATCTTCCAGCGTGCCGCGTTCTTCGCCCACGGCGGCCGACAAGCTCTCGATGCCCACCGGCCCGCCGTCGAATTTTTCGATGATGGTCGAAAGGAGTTTTCGATCGAGCGCGTCGAAGCCCTGCGGATCGACTTCGAGCAGATCGAGCGCGGCACGCGCCACGGCCTCATCGATGCGGCCAGTGCCCTTGACCTCGGCGTAGTCGCGCACGCGGCGCAGCAGCCGGTTGGTGATGCGCGGCGTGCCGCGCGATCGTTGCGCGATCCTGGCCGCGCCTTCGACGTCGATGGGCACGCCGAGAATGCCAGCCGAACGCGTGACTATCTTCTCGAGCTCCGCGCCGGTGTAGAACTCGAGCCGTTGCACGATGCCGAACCGATCGCGCAGCGGCGAAGTCAGCAGGCCGGCACGCGTGGTCGCGCCGATGAGCGTGAACGGCTGCAGCGCGAGCTTGATGGAACGCGCCGCCGGCCCCTCGCCGATCATGATGTCGAGCTGGTAATCCTCCATGGCCGGATACAGCACTTCCTCGACCACGGCCGAAAGACGGTGAATCTCATCGATGAACAGCACGTCGCGCGGCTGCAGGTTGGTCAGCAAAGCGGCGAGATCGCCGGGCCGCTCGAGCACCGGGCCCGAGGTCTGGCGCAGGTTCACGCCGAGTTCGCTGGCGAGAATGTTGGCGAGCGTGGTCTTGCCGAGGCCGGGCGGTCCGAAGATGAGCGTGTGGTCCAACGCCTCGCCGCGATTGACGGCGGCCTTCACGAAGATTTCGAGCTGAGCCTTCACCTGCTCCTGGCCAACGTAGTCGGCGAGCCGCTTCGGGCGGATGGCCCGATCGACGGCTTCTTCTTCGGTCGCAGCGGCAGGCTGCACCACGCGGTCGGGGGTATTCACTGCTGTCGCACCGTGCCCTGCAGCGCGCGCCGGATCAGCTCTTCGGTGGTGCTGACGACGCCGGCGAAGGGCTTGAGCATCTGCGTGACTTCGGCCGGTTTGTAGCCGAGCGCCACCAGCGCGCTCCACGCCTCGCCTTCGGTCCGATTCTCGCCGTTCGGCACCGGCGCGCCAGCCGCGACCGCGGCGCCCAACGCATCGAGGCGATCGGGCATCTCGACCAACAATCTCTCGGCGGTCTTGCGGCCGACGCCGGGAATCTTGGTGAGTGCAGCCGCGTCCTTGAGCTTCACGCAGGTCGCGAAACCTTCGACGCTGACGCCCGAGAGGATGGCCAGCGCGATCTTCGGTCCGACGCCGGAGACTTTCAGAAGATTGCGGAACAAGGCGCGCTCTTCGCCCGTACCGAAGCCGTAGAGGATATGGGCGTCCTCGCGGACGACCAGATGAGTGAGCAGACGCACGTCGCTGCCCACGGCGGGCAATGTGTAGAAGGTGGACATTGGCGCTTCGATGTCATAGCCGACCCCGCCCACGTCCACGGTCAGATGCGGTGGCGTCTTGATCGCGAGTTTGCCGCGCACGAAGCCGATCATGCGTTCACGAGCAGCCGTTCGATGCGATTGCGAGAGTTGGCGTGGCAAATCGCCACCGCCAGCGCGTCGGCGGCATCCGCGGCGAGCTTGAGATCGACGCGCAGCAGTTGTTTGACCATGTGCGCAACCTGGGCCTTCTCCGCGCCGCCCACGCCCACCACCGCAAGCTTGATGGCGCGCGCCGCATATTCATGGACTTCGAGCGACGCCGGCACGGCGGCAATGGCCGCGCCACGGGCCTGGCCGAGCTTCAATGCGCTGTCGGCGTTCTTGGCGAGGAATACTCGCTCGACGGCAATCTCTTGCGGCCGATGCTGATGGATGAGCTCGGCGACTCTGGAGTGGATGATGCGCAGGCGATCGGCGAGCGGACCGCCGGCAGTGGCGATGCAGCCCTGCGCGACGATGGTGAGCGTACCGCCGGCACAGTCGATGACTCCGAAGCCGGTGCGCAGGCTGCCGGGGTCGAGCCCGAGAATGCGCGCAGCACCGCCAGGTAGCATCCGCACGACTGCCGGTGCCGCCGAGGCGTTCGCGCCGGGACGGTATGCGCGCCAGGATGATCTCATCGGGTATCGCGCCATCGGTTCTCTTAAATGCCTGCGCCCGTTGAAAAAAACTGCGGGTATCATACTTTTTTCGTGCACAACCTTCACTCCTGTTCCGCGGAGCTGGCCGCTTCGATCGCAACGCATGCGTCCCTGCTCCCAGGCTGGGGAGTATCACGCGTGGCCATCGACCACGCATCTGAAGCGGCCGTCATCGTCGCTTCACTGACCGAGGATGCCGTGCTCGGCGCCGCGCTCCTGGCACAAGCGGCCTTTGCCGCGGCACCGGCTGAATCGCGCGAAATCGAGCTGCATTTCGGGCCCGAGGTGAGTGCGCTGGCGCGCGAGCTCGCGCACTTCGGCGACATCCGCCTCACTCCGTTGGCAGCCGCGTCGCACCACCTCGAGCCGGCGCAGGCCGAGAGTCTTCGCAAGATGCTGTTATCGGTGGTCAGTGATCCGCGCCTGGTGCTGGCGCGCCTCGCCCGGCAGCTCGTGGACCTCAACGCATCGAAAGACGGCCACGCGGCCACCCGCGAGCGACTGTCGCTGGAAACCAGGGAAGTGTTCGCGCCGCTCGCCAATCGCCTGGGACTTTGGCAGCTCAAATGGGAACTCGAGGATCTCTCGTTCCGCTTCCTCGACCCTGATGGGTATCGGCGCATCGCCGCGGCGCTCTCCGAAAAGCGCCACGACCGCGAGCGCTACATCGCCGAACTGTGCCGCACGCTCGAGCACATGATGCGGGCGGCCGGCATCTCGGGCGAAGTCTATGGCCGCCCCAAACACATCTACAGCATCCACCGGAAAATGGAGCGCAAGCAGCTGACGTTCGAGCAGGTATTCGACCTGCGCGCGGTGCGAATCGTGACGGCGCATCTCGAAGATTGTTATGCGGTGCTCGGCCTGGTGCACGGGCGATTCGCCTACATTCCCGGCGAGTTCGACGACTACATCGCCACGCCAAAAGACAACTTTTACCGCTCGATTCATACGGCGGTGTTCGGTCCCGAAGGCAAACCCGTCGAAGTGCAGATCCGCACGCGCGAGATGCACGATCAGGCGGAGCTCGGCCTGGCCGCGCACTGGCGCTACAAGGAATCGCGCGCGCACGATGTCTCGTACGACCGCAAGATCGAGTGGGTACGCAAACTGCTCGAGCCGGCGCATGGCGGCGACCAGGATTTCCTCGACGAGGTGCGCGCCGATCTGTTCGAGGATCGCGTCTACGCGCTCACGCCCAAGGGCGAGGTCAAGGACCTGCCCTCGGGCGCGACGCCGCTCGACTTCGCCTATCACGTGCACACTGATCTGGGCCATCGCTGCCGCGGCGCACGCGTCAACGGACGCATCGTGCCGCTCACGCGACCGCTGGCGAACGGCGAGATCGTCGAGATCATCACGCACAAGCATCCGCAGCCGAGTCGCGACTGGTTGTCGGAGACATCTGGAGTCCTGGTTTCGCCGCGGAGCCGCTCCAAGGTACGCGCCTGGTTCCGGAAGTTAGACGAGGAATCCGCAACGCAGCCGTTGGCGGCGACGCCAGCTCCGGTAGCGTTGCCCGCGCCGCCGCGCCGCCGGAATGCAGCGAAGAAGCCCGCCCGCTCGCCGGTCATCCTCGGCGGCGTCGAAGACCTGCCGACGAGCTTCGCGCGCTGCTGCGCACCGGTGAAGCCGGAAGCGATCGCCGGCTATGCAACCGTCGGCCGCGGCGTGACCATCCATCGTGCAGACTGCCCTGGCCTGACGCGCATGAGTGCAACCCGCCCCGAGCGGTTGATAGCCGCAAGCTGGGCCGATGCGGCGCAGGCGTTACCGATAACCCTGACAATTGTCGCCATAGACCGACAGGGACTCGTGCGGGATATCGGCGACCTGCTGGCCAGTGAAAAAATGAGCATTGAGATGATGCACACCACTACCGATCGCATGCAGTCGACAGCTACCATCGACCTGCGAGTGACGATTGACGACGCGCAGCACCTGACCCGGCTTTTGCAACGGATCAGGAAGGTGACGAGCGTACTTTCGGTCCGCCGTTCGGGTTAACTTAAGCCTGGACAGCAGGCCCTGGGCCGCTGTGAAACGTGACGTGCTGCGACGCCGAAGCTCGTCGAATCGCGTTTACTCATAACGATTTTTTGATTACATCCGGGGTGTCAGAACGCTCATGCGCGTCCTGCTGGTCGATCATGACTCAGAGGGTCTCGAAGCTATTGCCCGCGCCATTCGCGGAGTGCTCGAGCTCGACTGCGTCACCAGCAAGGGTGATGCCCTGCTGCTGCTGCGCCAGAACACCTACGATGTTTTGATTGCCTGCGAGCGCGCCGTCGACGGCTCCGGCCTCGACCTGCTAGGCAGAACTACCCGCACTGCCGTCCCGCTCAAGCGCATTTTCGCGGCCGCCCCCGAACGCCTGCAGTTGTTAGGCCCGCGGCTCGCGCCGTTCAAGGTGCAGCGGACCATCAACTACCCCATCGACCTCGAAGAGTTGTGGCTGGCCATCGCGCAGGTCACCGGCGGTCCGAACGACGAGACCGATGGCACCATCGAACGAGTGGTGCTCGACGAACGTGGTATTCCCGCGAGCGGCACCACGCCCCGTGCGCCTATTCCCCCGCGTCCGCCAGCTCCGCTCGGTGGTATGCGGACCGCCCCCGCGCCGATACCCGTTTCCGTTCCCGTTCCCGCCATTGCTGTCGCCGCCAACGGCGCACGCGCCGCAACCGCGCGCATGGCGCAACCCGCGCCGGAACCGCAGTTGCGTGCCCCGCCGCCACCGCGCCCTGTACCTGCTGTGCGCCAAGCGGCGCCCGCTCCGCAGATGCGCGCGCCAGCGCCACCCGTGCAATCGATTCCGCCGATGCCCATGCCGCCGCAGTTTTCGAGTGCACCGGCCCCGCGGGTCAGCGCGGACTGGACGCCGGAGCTTCCGCCTGAAGACGATTTCGCGCAGGTCGCGGCCCAGGCTCGTCTCGGAGTGCAGCGTAAGGTGGTCGACGAAGTGTCGCGCCGCAAGCGGCAGCGCCTGCTCACCGCCAGCCTCGCCGCCGTGGTGGTCGCCGGCGTCATCGTGTTCCTCATCGAAAAGTTCTACGACCCCGCAGCGCGCGCGCGCGAACACGCCATCGCCGCGGAAGTCACGCGCATGTCCGAACAGCAGAAAGTCACCGACAACCTGACGCTGATCGAAATCGACATCGAGAAAGCGATCATGAGCAACAACCTCGATGCCGCACGCTCCGAGCTCGCCAGGCTGGTCGAGAAATCGCCCGCGCATCCGCGTCGCGAATTTCTCGAAGCGTCGATCCACCGTGCCGCCGAATTGCAGAAGCTGGCCGCGCAAAGCCAGGGAGCATCCCCGGCCGCGGTCATCGCCGCGCCGACGACTTCCGATCGCTCGCGCCCGCGGCTGGCCGAGCGCGCTGCCGCGAAAACCCCGGAGCGTAGCGCTGCGGGCGCGCCCGAGCGCACGGTCGCGCCGCGGCCGACGCGTGACACCGCTGCGCCATCCTCGACGCGCTCCTATGGTTCGCCGATCAGCGAAGCGCCGCGCTCGCCAACCATCGCTCTCGACGCGCCAATCAATTCAAGCCCGACTACTGCCTCGGCGCGCCGTGACAATAATTTTGGCGGCCGCACGGTCGAAGCCAGCGATTCGGCAGTGGGCCGCGCCAATGTTGCCATTTCGAATCCCTCCGCAGCCCGATCCGCAGCCGTCGCCATTCCTCCGGCGGCGCCCGCGGCGCAGCCGGTTGCGCTACCCATGGATGTGACACCCGCCAAAATCGTGAAGCGTGTGTTGCCGGTTCCACCGCAAGGCGTTTCGCGCAGCACCTCGGGCTACGTGATCGTGCGCTTCAGCATCAGCGAATCGGGCCGCGTCGGCGACGTCGAAGTGCTCGAATCCAAGCCGGCCGGCGTCTTCGAGGATTCCGCCAGGACCGCGGTTCGCAAATGGACCTACGAGCCGCGCAAGGAAAACGGCACGGCCGTGGCCTCGACCGGCCAGGCCAAGCTCGTGTTCGACCTGGCTAACTAGTACACCGGCCTTTCCAACTCGTCGGTGATGAACCGGACTTTCGCGCGCCGCCGCTGGCCGCGCGCGGCGACGCATCGAACTACTTGTTGATGTTGTCGATGGCGCGTTTGTCGGCCGCGAGTGCCGCTTCGTGCAGCGCTTCGGACAACGTGGGATGCGCGTGGATCGTGCGCTGCAGGTCTTCGCTGCTCGCCGAGTATTCCATCGCCAGCACCGCTTCGGCGATGAGCTCGCCGGCCATGGGACCGATGATGTGCACGCCGAGGATTTCGTCGTCGTCCTGCGCAGCGATGAGCTTGACGAACCCGGCCGTGGCTTCCATGGCGCGAGCGCGCCCGCTGGCCGCGAACGGGAACTGGCCAAGCTTGTAGGCGCGACCGCTGGCTTTCACCTGCTCTTCGGTGAGTCCCACCCAGGCAATCTCCGGGTGCGTGTAGATCACCGATGGAATGGTGTCGTAGTTCATGTGCCCGTACTTGCCGGCCATCATGTCGCCCACCATCACGCCTTCATCCTTGGCCTTGTGCGCGAGCATCGCGCCGCGCACGCAGTCGCCCACGGCCCAGACGTTTTCCGCACCCGTCTTGCAATGGTCGTCGACCTTGATGAAGCCGCGCTCGTCGACCTGCACGCCCGTGCCGTCGCCTAACAGGTTCTTCGTGAACGGACGGCGGCCGACCGCGACGATGAGCTTGTCGACGATGAGCGTCTGGCTGCCCGTGGCGTCCGCGTAGCTGACTTCGACGCCGGCGCTGACCGTCTTCGCGCCCGCGACCTTGGCGCCGAGCTTGATGTCCAGGCCCTGCTTCTTGAAGTGCCGCGCGGCCTCCTTGGCCAGGCCCTGATCGGCGACCGCAAGGAATGTGTCGAGTGCTTCGAGCACCACGACTTCGGCGCCGAGACGGCGCCACACGCTGCCGAGCTCGAGGCCGATGACACCGGCACCGACTACCGCGATTTTCTTCGGCACGCTGTCGAAATCGAGCGCGCCCCAGGAGTCGACGATGTTCTTGCCGTCGAACGGCATGCTCTTGAGTTCCGTCGGACTCGAACCCGAGGCCAGCACGATGTGCCTGGCAACCAATTCCTGCTTGCTGCCATCGTGCGCGGTGAACTCCACCTTGCGATTGGCCAGTAGTTTGCCGTGACCCTGAAGCGGCGTGACGCCCGCGCTCTTGAGCAGCATGGCGATACCGGTGGTGCTGGCCTTGACGATGCCGGTCTTGCGCTTCTGCATCTGTGCGAGGTCGAAGGAAACTTCGCCCACCTTGATGCCGTGAACGCCGAGCTCTTCGCGGGTCTTGTGATACAGCTCGCTCGACTCGAGCAGCGCCTTGGAAGGAATGCAGCCCGCGTTGGTGCAGGTGCCGCCGAACACGGCCGTGCCGTCCTTGTTCTTCCACTCGTCGATGCAGGCAACCTTGAGCTTGTTCTGCGCGGCGCGAATGGCAGCGGGATAACCCGCCGGACCGCCGCCTATGACGATCACATCGTATTCATTGACCATGAAATCCCCTAACTAAACGCTGAGCAGCAGGCGCGCCGGATCTTCCAGGCAATCCTTGATGGTCACCAGGAACTGGACGGCTTCGCGGCCGTCGATGATGCGGTGATCGTAGGACAGCGCGACGTACATCATCGGCCGGATCACGATCTCGCCATTGACGACCACCGGACGTTCCATGGTCTTGTGCATGCCGAGAATGGCGCTTTGCGGCATGTTGACGATGGGTGTCGACTGCAGCGAACCGAAGGTGCCACCGTTGGTGATCGAGAACGTGCCGCCGGTGAGCTCTTCGATGGTGATCTTGCCGTCGCGCGCGCGCGTGGCAAAGGCGCCGATGTTCTTCTCGATGTCGGCGTAGCTCTGCAGGTCCGCGTCGCGCAGGACGGGAACCATGAGGCCTTTTTCCGTCGAGACCGCCACACCCACGTCGTAGTACTCGTGATAGACGATGTCCGTGCCTTCGATTGACGCATTGACCGTCGGGAAGCGTTTCAGTGCCTCAACCGCCGCTTTCACGAAGAACGACATGAAGCCCAGCTTCACGCCCTGCTTTTTCTCGAACTGATCCTTGTACTTCGCGCGCAGATCCATCACGGCCTTGAGATCGATCTCATTGAACGTGGTGAGCTGGGCCTGTGAGTGCTGTGCTTCGAGCAGCCGCTCGGCAATACGCGCGCGCAGCCGGGTCATCGGCACGCGCTGGGCCGCGCCGCCGGTCGCTACAGGCGCCGCAGGCATGGCCTTGCCGGCTGCCGCGGGTTTATCGCCACCGGCCGCCTTGGCGGCTGGCTTGTCTAGATAGTCGACCACGTCGCTCTTGGTGATCCGCCCATCGCGTCCGGTGGCCGGAATCTTGGCGGGGTCGAGCTGCTTCTCTTCAACCATGCGTCGAACAGATGGCGCGAGCTTGTCGCCAGCGGGCGGGCCAGCCGGGAGCTTGGCGGCTGCGGCAGCCACCACCGGTGCACTGACCGGCGCGGTTGCCGCGGGACCTTCCTCGAGAACCGCGAGCACCTGCCCGCTGGTCACCGAAGTGCCGGCAACGATGCGCAGCTCCTTGAGCACGCCGCTGACGGGAGCCGGAACTTCGAGAACCACTTTGTCCGTTTCGAGATCGGCGAGGTTTTCATCGCGGCTGACGGTCTGACCGGCTTGTTTGTGCCAGGTGACCAGCGTGGCGTCGGCCACCGACTCGGGCAACTGCGGAACCTTGATTTCAATGGACATGGGCTTCCCTTATCGCGACGTGGCTACCGTGACTGGCGGCGGTGTTGCCCCAGGCGTCGGCGTCAGGCGCTTGGTCTCGCGCGCCCCGTCTTCTTTGTTAGTGGCACTCAATGCGGCTTCGATGAGGCCGCGCTGCTCGGCTTCGTGAATCTTGAGGATGCCGGTGGCAGGTGCGGCGGCGGGCGGCCGGCCGGCGTACAGAAGCTCGCGCTTGCCGACCAGCGTGCCCAGGCGATGGCGGATCTGATACCACGCACCCTGGTTCTGCGGCTCTTCCTGGCACCACACCACTTCGCGCGCATTCGGATACCTGGCGAGCACCGCTTCCATTTCCGGCACCGGAAACGGATAGAGCTGCTCGACGCGGACCAGCGCGACTTCGGTGGCGCCTGTGGCACGGCGCGCCTTCAACAGGTCGAAGTACACCTTGCCGGATGACAGCACGACGCGGCGCACGTTCGAGCTCTGCAGTTTGTCGACCTCATCGATGACCGTGACGAATTCACCGTTGGCGAGGTCTTCGAGCGATGACACCGCCAGCTCGTGCCGCAGCAGAGATTTCGGCGTCATGACGATGAGCGGCTTGCGCAAGGAGCGCAGGATCTGCCGGCGCATCATGTGATACATCTGCGCCGGCGTCGACGGCACGCACACCTGCATGTTGTTCTCGGCGCACAGTTGCAGGAAGCGTTCGAGGCGCGCGGATGAATGTTCCGGACCCTGACCTTCGTAGCCGTGTGGCAGTAACAGAGTGAGCCCGCAAAGCCGGCCCCACTTGGCTTCACCGGAACTGATGAACTGGTCGATGATGACCTGCGCACCGTTCACGAAGTCGCCGAACTGTCCTTCCCAGATGACCAGCGCCGACGGATCGGTGGTCGAATAGCCATATTCGAATCCGAGTACGGCTTCTTCTGAGAGCACCGAGTCGGTGATCTGGAATGAAGGCTGACGCTCGGCAATGTGCTGCAGCGGGATGTAAAGCGCGCCGGTCGACTGCTCATGCAGAACCGCATGGCGATGGAAGAACGTGCCACGGCCCGCGTCCTGGCCGGTGAAGCGGATGGCGTTGCCCTCTTCGAGAATGCTGGCGTAGGCCAGCGTCTCGGCGCAGCCCCAGTCGAGCGGCAATTCGCCCGCCAACATCTTCACGCGGTTGGCCATGACCTGCGCGACGCGCGGATGCAGCGCGAAATTTTCCGGGAAGCTCACGATGCGCGCGCCCAACGACTTGAGCCGCGCCATGTTGCCGCCGCCCTTCACGCGCACGCTCCAGTCGGTCGCGAGGTACTTGCTCCAGTCGACGGTGTACTTGTTGCCGATCATGCCGAGCGAGGCGCGCGCCTGCGGGCGGCCCTCGTCGAGGCCCTGGCGATAGGATTCGCTCAAGGCCGCAGCTTCCGAGTCGCCCAGCACACCTGCCGCCACCAGGCGATCGGCGTAGATCTTGCGGGTAGTCAGGTGCTGGCGGATGGTCTGATACATCACCGGCTGCGTCGCTGCCGGTTCGTCCGCTTCGTTGTGCCCATGACGCCGGTAACAGACAAGGTCGATGACCACGTCCTTGTTGAATCGCTGGCGATACGCGAGCGCCAGGCGCGTGACGAACACCACCGCGTCCGGATCGTCGCCGTTCACGTGGAAGATAGGCGTCTCGAGCATCTTCGCGACGTCCGAGCAGTACATCGTCGAACGCGCGTCTTCCGGGTCGGAGGTGGTGAAGCCGACCTGATTGTTGATGATGATGTGGACGCTGCCGCCGGTGTAGAACGCGCGCGCCTGCGAGAGCTGCAGCGTTTCCATCACCACGCCCTGGCCGGCAAACGCGGCGTCGCCGTGGATGAGGATCGGCAATACACGCGTGCCCTTGGTATCGCCACGCCGTTCCTGGCGCGCGCGCACTGACCCTTCGACCACCGGGTTCACGACCTCGAGATGGGAGGGGTTGAAAGCCAGCGCCACGTGTACGTTGCCGCCAGGCGTGCGCAGATCGGACGAGAAGCCCTTGTGGTACTTCACGTCGCCCGAGCCCTGCATGTGCGCGGTGTCGTACTTGCCTTCGAATTCGTTGAACAACACCGAGGGCGATTTGCCGAGTACGTTGACCAGCACGTTGAGGCGGCCGCGATGCGCCATGCCGATGACGCACTCTTCGATGCCCTGCTGCCCGCCCATCTGCACCAGGTCGTCCATCAATGGAATCAGCGAATCGCCGCCTTCGAGCGAGAAGCGCTTCTGGCCAACGTATTTGGTGTGCAGGTAACGCTCGAGCCCTTCGGCCGCCGACAGCTGCCACAGCAGGTTTTTCTGTTCGTCGGTAGTTAGCTTGCCGGTGAGCCGGCCGCGCAGGTATTCGTCCTGCAGCCACAGGCGCTCTTCGGTATCGGACACGTGCGCGAACTCGGCGCCGATCGTGCCGCAGTAGGCGTATTCGAGCTGCGCGAGGAGTTCGCGCAGCTTGAGCTTTGGCGCAAGCTCGTTGGGGCGCGAGCCGGTGAGGAATTCGGTGTCGAGATCGGCTTCGGTGAGCCCGAAATATCCGAGCTCGAGCACGCGCGGGCGCTCGCGCTTCTGCAGCCCGAGCGGATCGAGCATGGCGATGAGGTGGCCGCGATTGGCGTAGATCTGCACCAGGCGCGAGACGGCGCCTTGCTTGGCGGCGGAGTCGGCCGACAGCGCGGTGGAAGCGCCGACCGCCATGCGTGGCTTGCTTGCGCGCTGCAGGATTCCGGCTTGCACCGCCGAGTGCGCCTGCTCGCCGGCGGCGCCGTCACGAAGCCGCTGAAAATAGTCGCGCCAGGCAGGCTCGACGCTTTGCGGGTCGGCAAGGTACTGCTCGTAGAGAGCTTCGACATAGGGAGCATTGCCGCCCGACAGCGGCGTGGACGCGGTGAGCTCGCGAAGGCTTGGAGCCATACGAGAAAAAATCCTGTGGACTCAAGGTCCTGGAGCGATAAGGGGGCGGTATGTTAGCCGATGGCGCCGCTGCCCGAAAGGCGATCAGTGCCTAATCTAGGGGAATGTTACGTAAAAGAAAGACTTCGTAACTCACCAGGACGGCATATCCGACGAGAACCACATACAGGATGGTTCCGACCGCACTTCCCCAGACTCGCAACCGGGCCAACAGGGTCAGCATCATCACGCCCATTGCGGTGAGGCCGATCTTCCAGAAGGTGAACATGTGCACCGAACCGCGCACCAGCGGCTCCATGAAAGGATTCACCTCGACTGCACCATTGGCGATCAACGTCAGCGTCAAAATCGCATCGGCACTGCACAGAAGCAATATGGCAATGCCCACCGCCAGCCACTGCGGATGAAACCAATCGGTCACGACGGCGTGGCGCTCGGTGTTCCTGCGAGGTGCCAGACGGCGACGGGCGAAGTTGCCGCGCCACAATGCGCGGAGAACCGAACGACGCCTCTCGGTCCTTTCGCGTCGCTCGGGAATGCTGCCTGACATGTGCCGATCATTCTATGAGCGCGCAGCCCGGGCGGACGGCCAACTATCACCGAGGCGTGTGAGCCAAGTCCCAATTCGCTCAGTAGTTGTAACGCAGCTCCGCCATGACGCTGCGGCGGATGAGCTGCCCTTCCGGTGCCGGGTACTCGAGATGTGTTTCGTTAAGTAGATTGAAACCCTTGACAGCGATTTCGAGTCGTTCGTTTACCCGCCAAGCTACCCGCGCGTTCATTTCGGTGTAGTCGTCGAGCGCAGGGTCCGGCAGCGCTCCGACCTTGCGCAACATGACGTCGATGGTGAAGCGCCGCAGGTCCATAGAAGATTTGAGGGAATAGTGCGACGTCGGGTCGTTGCCCGCCTGGCGAAGACCGACGATGCCCGACGCACCCTCGCTGAATTTCAGATCCTTGTGCAGCGAGCGAAAACCCGGCGAGATGCGCCACCACGGCGCCAGCTGGATGTCCGCCCACGCTTCGACGCCATACGCGCTGCCCTCCATGAGATTGCCCCAGCGCAGCGGCAGGAACACCACCGGAGTCACCTCGATGGTGCGCAGATCGTCATATCTGTCGTAGAACACAGCAGCGGAAAACGAGACCGCCGAGTCCGGATTGCCGCGATAGCCCAGTTCGTATGCGGTCACCTTCTCGGTTTTGAAATCCGGATCGCCGAGAACGAACAACTGCCCGCCGACGAACTCCTGCACGTCGGTATCGAAAGGGGTCGGCGAGCGTATGGCGCGAGAACCGGCGAGCCAGAACAGTGATTTATCGTTCGGCGCCCAGGACAGGCGCACGTCGGGCAGCGCGCTCCAGCCGGAATAGCTGTTGTCCTCCATCTTGATGCCGGCGGTGAGCTTGAGCTCCTCCGTCAAGGTGATCGAGTCCTGCACGAAAAGATTGGTCAACGCGAGCGTGCGGTGATCGGGCACGAACGCCAGGTTGTTGTTGACGGTGTGATAGTCGTTGTAGCGGCGTCCAAGGCCCCACACCAGGCGATGCCGCGCGCCAACGTCAGCAGTCTGCTGGAAATCGAGGTCGTAAGTGTCGATGTCGAATGCGAGGCCGTTGGGTGGGCGATCACGATCGACGCGATCGAAATAGACCTGCATGAGCGTGGTGATCCGATCGCCCGTGTGCTCCCAGCGACCTAACAAGTTGGCGCCGGTGGAATCGACGGCAGTCGTGCCGAGAAATCCCTGCTCGAGGGTCTGGAAATCTCCCTGCACCGTGAAGCGATGTTTTCCGAGGTTCGTATCCGTACGAAATCCGGCTTGCAGCTTGGTCCAGTCGTTCTCGGCGCTGTCGCCGGAGGCGAACTCCGTGGCCTCGCGATCGAACCACTTGGCGTACACGCGGAACGCGCCGTCGGTCCCCATGTCGCCGCCATAGCGCAATGCAGCCGCCTGTTCTTCCGGACCCGCATCGAGACGCACCAGCGTGCCGTGCGAGTCAGCAGCCTTGCGCGTGATGATGTTGATGACGCCGTTCATCGCGTTGGCGCCCCAGAGAGTGGCGCCCGGACCCGAGATGACTTCGATGCGTTCGACATCATCCATGAGAACGTCCTGCATGTCGTATTCGATGCCGGAAAACAGCGGCGAATAGACACTGCGGCCGTCGATGAGCAGGAGGATCTTGTTGGAGAAGTTCTGGATGTCGGGCGCGCCGGCAAATCCGCGCGCGCCATTGGAGTAGTTGGTCGAAGTGAGCTGCGCGACTTGCAGATTGGGCGCAAGGCGCAGTGCGTCTGGAATGCTGAGGACTCCCGAGCGCTGGATTTGTTCGCGCGTAATCACATAGATGGAGGCCGGCGCGCTCGACAGGCTTTGCGCCGATTTCGAAACGGAGGTGACCTCGACGTTCGAGAGCTGCTCGAGCGACATGCGACCGAGCTCGGTGAGCGGGTCGCTGGCATCCGCCAGCAGCTGTGCGCCGGCTGGCGCCGCCGCCGCGGCCAGCGCCGCGCTGATCAACACACGCAGAAAAACCCTCATCGCTCGCGTCTCCCCACATCGACGCTGGCCATCCTGCTGCGGCATCCAGCCGATCGCTGTAGGCGTGGATAACCGTCCAGGCAATTGATCGCTCCCTGTGGACGGCGCTCGACCCGCGCCGCCACCGACAGCAGCGCAGAATTGATTCTCAGCCCGCTGCGGTCAGCGGCGTTCAGTGAAATCTCGAAACGCAAATTTCGGTTGATTTCGATGAAATTTATGATGCCGCCGCCATCGAGGCCATTTTCGTCGTCGGTCACCAGCAGAACGGGCAGTTTGATGGCGCCGCTGCGCAAGGCACGCGACCGGCTGAAAGCGTCCGCGCCAACGTAAAGAATCTGCACGCCATCTAGTTCCTGAGCGCGCGTGACGCGACGGACTATCGCGCGCCGGCCATTGACGCTCATGTCTTTCAGCAGCCGCTCGAGATGCACGGCCACGTCTTCAGCGCCGCTCACTGCGAAGACAAATGGGGTATCGGCCGGGACCTCAGGCCAATCCACGTACTGCGCAAAACGGAACAGGTAGGCGGCCTTGACCGCGTCGACGGAGAATTGCGCGGCACGCGTGAGCGGCGCAATCATGATGGCGAGCCCGACCAATACCGCGAATCGCACCCTCGTCAACGCCTCAATCTCCTGTTTGTTCTTGTAGGACAAAGCCGAATGCAGTGGAACGTATTTCCCATTTGAAGGCAAGATGCGGTTCGATGTCCAACGAGACACCTAGTAAAGATTTCAAAGCCGTCAGGCGCCCATGGCGCGCGATCTTTTCGATGCGAAATGCGCGCCGCAGCCTCGCCGGCAAACTGATTCTGGTGATGCTGGTCACGACCACCATCGCGCTCAGCTCCGCGGGCGCCGCCATGGTGTACATCGACCTTCGCGACAACCGTGCCGCCTGGGCGGAAGACCTGCGCACCGAGGCGGGAATCCTCGCGCTCTCGATGACCGCGGCGCTGCAATTCAGCGATCACGAATATGCGCAAAGCGGCCTGGATGCGCTCCAGGCTCGAGAGTCGATCCGCGCTGCCGCGTTGTATGCGGCCGACGGCTCGCAATTCGCGCAGTACACGCAGCCGGGTCAGCCGGCCCCACCAGAACGCAGACCGCCATCGATAGGCGACACCGGCGTACACGTCGACGGCGAGCGCGTGCTGGTCATGAAGTCCGTTTCCTCGGGCGGCGAAACTCTGGGTACTATCTACCTGCGCGCCCAGTACGACGTCCAAGGTCGCGTGAGCGCCTACCTCAAGGTGCTCGGCGCCGTCATGATCATCGGCCTGATCGCCGCCCTGCTCGCCGCCACCTGGCTGCACCGCGTGGTGAGTCGGCCCATGGAGTCCATGGCCAGGGTTGCGCAAGCCATCATCGAGAAGCGCGACTACTCGTCCCGCGCCGAGAAGATGACCGACGACGAGATCGGCGTGGTCATCGACGCGTTCAACAAGATGCTCGACGAAGTGCAGTCGCACGCGCGCGCGCTCGAAACCAGCGAGAAACTCTATCGCGCGATCGGCGAGTCCATCAACTACGGCGTGTGGGTTTGCGGTGCCGACGGCCGCAACATCTATTGCAGCGATTCGCTGCTGCGGCTCATCGGGCAGACGCAGGAGCAGGCCTCGAATTTCGGCTGGAGCGAAATCCTGCATCCCGATGACGTCGAAGAGACCATGGCTGCGTGGCAGGAATGCGCGCGCACCGGCACCAACTGGTATCGCGAACACCGCATGCTCGGCGTCGATGGGAAGTACCACGCCATCCTCGCGCAGGGTCTGCCGATCCGCGATGCCGCCGGACGCGTGCAGCGCTGGGCAGGTATCAATCTCGACATCAGCCGCCTCAAGAACACCGAGCGCGCGTTGCTGGAGGCCGACCGGCGCAAGGACGAATTCCTCGCCACGCTCGCGCACGAATTGCGAAATCCGCTGGCGCCGATTCGTAACGCGGTGCGAATTCTCGATTCGGACGCCGCCGACGACCGGCAGCGCAAGTGGGGTCGCGAAGTCATCGCGCGCCAGGTCCAGCGGATGTCGCTGCTGCTCGACGATCTGCTCGACGTCTCGCGCATCACGCGGGGTCAGCTCGAGCTTCGCAAGGACTATGTCGATCTCAAGTCGGTGGTCGGCATCGCGGTGGAAACCGCGCGGCCGTTGCTCGATTCCAAGCAGCACCAGCTCACTATCAACATGCCTGCAGAGAACGTGAAGCTCGAAGCCGACCCGCTGCGACTGTCCCAGGTCATCGGCAACCTGCTGACGAACGCCGCCAAATACACCGACCCGGAGGGTGAAATCGTGCTGCGCGCCGGCGTCGAGAATGCCGAGCTGGTCATTTCGATCCGCGACAACGGTATCGGTCTCACTCCTGAATCGCTGCCCGGACTCTTCACGATGTTCTCGCAGGTGAACTCGGCCATCGATCGCGCCGAGGGCGGGCTCGGCATCGGCCTTGCGCTGGTGAAGGGATTGGTGGCGCTGCACGGCGGCCGTGTCGAAGTTCGCAGTGAGGGCCTTGGCCGGGGCGCCGAGTTCATCGTCCACCTACCCCACAAGGTCCTCGCGCGCGCGAATGCCGCGCCAGCCGAGGAAAACCACGGTGCCGCGAACGCGAGCCGAGTGCGGCGCGGCCGAATCCTGGTGGCGGACGACAATCGCGACGCCGCCGAGTCGCTCGCACTGGTCTTGCGATTCTCGGGCTACGAAGTCTCCATTGCCTTCAGCGGTGCCGAGGCACTGGAAATCGCACAGCGCGACCGGCCGCGCGCGGCCATCATCGACATCGGCATGCCCGGCATGAGCGGCCACGAAGTCGCGCGGCGCATGCGCCTGGAAGCGTGGGGGCGCAATGCCGTTCTCGTCGCGCTCACCGGCTGGGGCCAGGAGCAGGACAAACAATCCGCGAAGGCCGCCGGGTTCGATGAACACCTGACCAAGCCCGTGGATCTCGACGATGTCGAACGCATTCTCGAGAAACTGTTGAGCGCAGAGCCCGAGGAACCCGGTGCCGGCGGTGTGTCAGACTCCGCGCGCAATGCCTGAACACGCATCGCCGACGCACGCCATTCGAGGTCCCGCGCTCACCTTCAGCGGCGACGCATTCATCGAGGGAATCGAGGCCACGCTTCGCCATGAAAGCGACGCCATCGTCGGCATGGCCGGCGGGAAGATCACGCATTTCGGACCCGCGGCCGCCGTGGCGCCAACGCTGCCGCCGGGCACACATATAAGAGAGTGCGGGCGGGACTCGCTGATCCTGCCCGGTTTCATCGATTGCCACGTGCACTATCCGCAGACGCAGATCATCGGTGCGTATGGCGAGCAACTGCTCGACTGGCTGGAAAAATACACCTTCGTGGCCGAACAACGGTTCGCCGATGTGGCCCACGCGCGTGCCGTCGCGGAAGTCTTCCTCGACGAATGTCTGCGCAATGGCACGACCACGGTTGCCAGCTTTGCCACCGTGCACGCGCATTCTGTCGACGCGTTTTTCGAGGCCGCCGGAAAACGCGGCATGCGCACGATTGCCGGCAAGTGCCTCATGGATCGCAACGCGCCGGAAGCGCTGCGCGACACCGCGCAACGCGGCCATGACGAATCGAAGGCGTTGATCCAGCGCTGGCATGGAAAAGGTCGCGCCTCCTATGCCATCACGCCGCGTTTCGCACCCACCTCCACGCCTGCGCAGATGGAGCTCGCTGGCGCGTTGTGGAAAGAGCATCCCGGCACCTATCTGCAGTCGCACGTCTCCGAGAATCGAGCCGAGATCGAGTGGGCGAAGAAACTTTTCCCGGAACGCGATGGTTATCTGGATATCTACGACCACTACGGCCAGCTCGGCCCGCGCGCCATCTATGGCCATGGTGTGTGGCTGACCGAGGCGGAGATCGCGCGTATCCACGAGACGGGAACGGCGATTGCGCACTGCCCCACGTCGAACCAGTTCCTCGGCAGTGGTTTGTTCGGCCTGCGCCGGGCGAAGCAGCTAGCCCGCCCGGTTCGCGTCGGGCTTGCCACCGATGTCGGCGCCGGCACGACACTGTCGATGCTGCGGACCATGGGCGCCGCCTACCAGGTGGCCCAGCTCGGCGGCGCTAGTTTGTCG
The DNA here is from genome assembly GCA_039930985.1 of Pseudomonadota bacterium. Classification (GTDB taxonomy): domain Bacteria; phylum Pseudomonadota; class Gammaproteobacteria; order Steroidobacterales; family Steroidobacteraceae; genus CADEED01. The sequence continues at coordinate 2,726 of JBDTSV010000049.1, read as the reverse complement.
GCGCCGCTGGCGTTTTACCTCGCGACGCGCGGCGGCGCGCAGGCGCTGTACCTCGAGGACAGGATCGGCAGCCTTGCCGTCGGCATGGAAGCGGATCTCGTCGTGCTCGACATGAAGTCGACACCGCTCATCGAATTTCGCATGAGGCACTGCGAATCGCTCGAAGAAGCGCTGTTCGTGCAGATGACGATGGCGGATGAACGCGCCGTGCGCGCGACCATCGTCGGTGGTGTACCGGTGCCCCGCGCTGACTAGCTACGCGACTGGCGGACGATCGCCGTCTGGGCGCGCTCGTCGAAGTCGGCGATGATGGCGAGCAAGCGACGCGGATCCACGGGCTTGGCCAGGTGCGTATCGAAACCCGCCTTGAGTGCCGCGGCGCGATCTTCATCGCGTCCGTACCCGGTGAGTGCGAGCAGTCGCGGCCGGCGCCCGGCAGGCGCGAATCGCTCGCGGATGGCGTGGGCCACCATGTAGCCGTCCATGCGCGGCAAGCCGATGTCGAGCAACACGATGTCGGCCTGAAACTCTTCGAGCCGCGCCAGCGCGGTAGCACCATCCTGCATGACCTCGACCTCGTGCCCCTCCGCGCGCAGCAGCGCACGCATGGACTCGGCGGAGTCGAGATTGTCTTCCACCACCAGGATGCGGTGCGCGCGCGCGGGTTTGTTTGCGGTGTGACGCTCCGCCACATCCGGCGACATTCGCGGCGACACGCGCGGCAAACGGATCACGAACTCGCTGCCCTGGGTCAAGCCTGCGCTTCTGGCCTCGACGGTGCCGCCGTGCATCTCGACCAGCAGTTTGACGATCGTCAGCCCGACGCCGAGCCCACCCTGAGAACGATCGAGCGTGCGATCGCCTTGCAGGAACAGGTCGAACAGGTTCGGCAACAACTGAGCGTCGATGCCGACACCGGGATCACGGACCGCAACGGTGGCGTCGCCGCCGGTACCGTCGATGACGATCTCGATGCGTGCGCGTTGCGGGGAGTACTTGCTGGCATTGGTCAGCAGGTTTGCAACGATCTGGCACAGCCGCACGCTGTCCCCGTGGACGAACACCTTTTCCGCGGGACGCCTGACGATTACCGTCTGAGCCCGCATCTCCAGCACTGGCTGGACCGTTTCGAGCGCAGCTTCGACCACGGATTCCAGAGTGACAGACTCGCGCTTGAGCACGACACGGCCGCGCGTGATACGCGCGACGTCGAGCAGGTCGTCGACCAGCCGTGTGAGGTGATTCGCCTGCCGTTCGATCATCTGACCCGAACTCTTCACGGTCTCCGGATCGGCCGCGCCCTTGGACAGCACGTAGGCCACATTGCGGATCGGCGCCAGCGGATTGCGCAACTCGTGCGCCAGCATGGCGAGGAATTCGTCTTTACGCCGATCCGCCTCGCCGAGCGCCACCGCGTGGTCCGCCGCCAGCGCCAGCGCCCGGCGCTCCGCCTGGGAACGCCGTTGCAGCTCGTGCATGAGAAAGGTCGAGAGCCCGGCAATCAACAGGAAGAACAATACGTGCGCGATCCACTGCGTCGCCGGACCGTCGTCGGGCCATTTGGTGAACCATAGGGTAGCCACCACCGGTGTGAGTGCACTCGCCAACAGCGCCGGCCCGCGGCCACCAAGATAGGCGGTGGCAAAAACGCCGAGCACGAACGGCAGCAACGGGGCCTGCGTGCCTAACAAGGGTGCAAGCAAGGCGCGCACCGCGGCGATCAGCAGCACCACGGCAATCGCCGCGCCATAGCGCAGGAAAACCGCATCGCTACGGAACAGCGGACCAATGTAGGGAGGAGCGGAGATTGCCGAAAACTTCGGAGAGGTACGATCGTCGGTCATCTATTCCTTGCTGGACGCTGGGCGCGGGCTCGCGCGTGACCGTCCCTGGAACTTTACCGCCGTCGGTAAATATCGTCGCACACCGCAATTTGTAGGAATTTTCCGGCTCAGTGCTGCCCCGCTGTTGCGCATTCGCAGTCCCCGCCTCTGCGCTATCCGCTGGTCTCGAGAAAATTCTCGACGACTTCGGTGAACGCCTGCGGATTCTCCTGCGGCGAGCCATGACCCGCGTTGGGAATGGTCGCGGACCTCGCCCGCGGAATCAGTCTCGACAGCTCCTCGTCGATGCGCCGGTGTATTTCAACGGTCTTCTCACCCGTGATCACCAACACCGGCATTCGCAGCGCCCGCAATTTTCGCCGCGAAAGATCCGGGTATGGATTCTGACTGCGCGTGAGCATTCTGAATGCCCCCGCGTTCTGCATGACGGCCAGCCGCGCCGCCGCCGGCAAGCTGTCAAACCGTCCGGCGGTCGAGAGCCCATCGACGAAGAATCGCATGGCACCGGTGTCGTCACCGGCCGCAAAAGCTTCCCGTGCGGGATCCTGAATACGCTGCATGAAATCGCGATAGAGAACGCCGCCGTCCGGAAACTCGCGGGCCCAGTCGAGGACGGGCGGCTCGGCGATCACCAGGGTGCGCACCATTCTGGGTTGCTCGACCGCGAGCGTCAGCGCGGTCGCGGCACCCATGGAAGTGCCGATGAGATTCACGCGCTTGAGGCGCAGCGCCTTGATCAACGCCGCGAGATCGGCGGCCTCGACGATCGCGGAATGATCCGTGGCGGTCTGCGGATTCCGATTGGGAAAGTTGTATCGCCGGCTGTACGAGATGACGCGGTAGTAGCGCGACAGCTCCGTGCGCAGCGTGGCCTTCGGCGGC
>JBDTSV010000048.1:0-11785 GCA_039930985.1 Pseudomonadota bacterium | reverse complement strand
ACACGCTCGAGCCCGGCACCACCACCGTCGACTCGGTGGACACCACCTTGTTCGACAGCAAAAAAGGATTTTGCGGTCACTTCGCTTCGTCGTACGCGACGATGATGCGCGCCGCCGGCGTGCCGGCGCGCGTGGTCACCGGCTACCTGGGCGGCGAATGGAATGCCGCCGGTGGATACATGATCGTGCGGCAATCCGACGCGCATGCCTGGACCGAAGTCTGGCTCGACGGCAGCGGCTGGACCCGCATCGATCCCACCGCGGTCGTTGCCCCCGAACGCCTGCAGCGAAGCATCTTCGATCTGCTGCCCGATGCGTTGTCGGTGACCAGCGCGTTCCGCCACAACAATGCGCTGATGTTCCGGCTCGAACATCTGTGGGACGGCGCCAACCAGTGGTGGCAGGAGCACGTCGTCGAATTCAACACGCGCTCGCAGCTGGATCTGCTGCGCGATCTCGGCATCGACACCCCGGACTGGCAGCACCTGGGCTGGGCATTCGCTATCGCGCTGGTGGTGTGGGTGGCTTGGGTAAGCCTCGCGCTGCGGCGCGGCGTGGCGCGCGCGAAACCGGATCGCATCGGGCGTGCCTGGATCAAGGCGACGCGAAAACTCGCGCGCGTCGCCAAGCCACGCCAGCCCGCCGAAGGACCGATGGAATACGCCAGGCGGGTGAGCGAGCAGCGCCCCGATCTCGCGGCGCGCGTCGGTGCGCTGGCCACACTCTATGCGCGGCTGCGGTTTGGACCCGTGGCCGACCACCACGACATCGCGGCGCTCGAGCGCGAGGTCAGGAATCTTGCGGTGTGATCTTCACGCGCCAGAGCAAGACGCCGCCGATCACGAACAACAGCACCAGCGAGATGATCGAGGCGCGCTCGTTGTGGGTAACGCCGGCGACGATGGCTATGAGCAACGGGCCGAGTACCGTCGCGAACTTGCCCATCATGTTGAAGAAGCCGAAGAACTCGGCGTTCTTGCCGTCCGGGACGAGGCGGCCGAACAATGAACGCGACAGACTCTGCACGCCGCCCTGCACCAGCCCGACCGTAACCGCCAGCGCGTAAAACTCCGCCACCGAATCGAGGAAGTACGCGTACACCGTGATGCCGGCATACACCACGAGCCCGATCAGGATGCCGCGTTTGGGACCGATCCGGTCGCCGAGATAGCCGAAGAAGAGCGCCGCCGGAAAACCGACGAACTGCGTCACCAGCAAGGCCGTGAGCAGGCTGTTGGTCTCGAGGCCGAGCGACACGCCGTAGTTCACCGCCATCTTGATGATGGTGTTCACGCCGTCGATATAGAACCAGTACGCCACCAGGAACATCACCATGGTGCGGTACCGGCGCAGGTGCGCAATGGTGGCGCCGAGCTCGCGGAAGCCCACGCGCGTGGCCGCGGTGAAACTCAAGTGCGGCCCGCGCTGTTGCTCCTTCACGCCGCGCATCAGGGGAATCGTGAACAGCAACCACCACACGGCCACCGTGAGGAACGACACCCGCACTGCCTCGGAGGCGTCGGCGAGACCGAACATCGAAGGCTTGCTCACCATCAGCACGTTGACGAGGAACAACAGCCCGCCGCCGAGATATCCGAGCGAATACCCGAAAGCGGACACGCGATCGAGCTCGGCCGGGCCGGCCACGTCGAGCAGCAGCGAATCGTTGAAGACGATGCCGCCGTTGAAGCCCATGGTGGCGAGCACGAACAGCACGGCGGCCGCGAACCAGTCACCCTGGCCGACGAAATACAACGCCCCGGTGGCGCCCACCCCTAACAAGGTCCAGGCCATGAGGAATTGCTTGCGGCGCGCGCCACGGTCGCCGATGGCGCCGAGTATCGGCGCCAGCAGCGCGATTGCCAGCCCCGCGGCCGCATTGGCATAACCGAGACGTGAGGTGGTGTCGGTCGAAGCAACCCCGGTGCTCCAGAATTTCTGGAAGAACACCGGGAAGAATCCGGCCATGACCGTGGTGGCGAACGCGGAGTTCGCCCAGTCGTACAGTGCCCAGGCGAATACCGGTTTGTTTCTGATGAGGTCACGCACGGGCGAAGGCTAACCGGCCGGCATGACGGCGTCACGTCACTTCGACTACTGGCTCTCGCGGGTCGCGCGGAAGGAGATCTTGGGCCAGCGCTCGATGGTGAGCTCGAGGTTCACGCGCGAAGGCGCCAGGTAGACCAGCGCACCCGAATGATCGACCGCCAGGTGGTCGTAGGCCTTGGTGCGGAATTCCTCGAGATGTTTTTCGTCGTCGCAGTACACCCAGCGCGCGGTGTGCACGCCGATCGTCTCGAACACGCAGGTGACGGCGTATTCGTCGGCGAGACGAAAGGCGACCACTTCGAACTGCAGCTGGCCGACGGCGCCCAGGATCATATCGTTGTTGCGCAGCGGCTTGAACAACTGCGTCGCGCCCTCTTCGCACAACTGACCGAGTCCCTTGGCGAGCGCCTTGATCTTGAGCGGATCCTTGAGCACCGAGCGGCGGAACATTTCTGGCGCAAAGTTCGGGATGCCGGTGAACGTGAGCTTTTCGCCCTCGGTGAAGGTATCGCCAATGTTGATGGTGCCGTGGTTGTGCAGGCCGATGATGTCGCCGGCGAACGCTTCATCCGCGGCCTGGCGATCGGCGGCCATGAACGTGAGCGCATCGGCGATGCGCATCTCCTTGTCGAGCCGCACGTGGTACATGCGCATGCCGCGGGCGTACTTGCCCGAGCACAGCCGCATGAACGCGATGCGATCGCGGTGCTGCGGATCCATGTTCGCCTGGATCTTGAACACGAACCCGGTGAGCTTTTCCTCGTCTGATGCCACATCGCGCTGCACCGCAGACCGCGGCAGCGGCGCGGGCGCGTGGCGCGCGAAATGGGCCAACAATTCCTCGACGCCGAAATTGGAGATGGCCGAGCCAAAGAAGACCGGCGACTGCCTGCCGTCCAGATAGGCGTCCACGTCGAACTCGGCTGTACCGCCGCGAACCAGGTCGATTTCGTCATCAAAACGCGCCGCGCGATCGCCGAGGAACTCGCGGCCTTCCGCGCTGTGCAATCCCTCGATGGTGCGGTTGGTGCCGCGTTCACCACGTGCGGCGGCTTCGTAGACGTAGATGCGATCTTCGAGCAGGTGATAGACGCCGGCGAGATCGCGGCCCATGCCGATGGGCCAGGTGACAGGCGCGGTGCGGATCTTGAGCACGCTCTCGATTTCATCGAGCAGCTCGATGGGCGGCCGGCCCTCGCGATCCAGCTTGTTGATGAACGTCATGATGGGCGTGTCGCGCATGCGGCAGACCTCCATCAACTTGATGGTTCGCTCTTCGACACCCTTGGCGCAGTCGATGACCATGAGCGCGCTATCTACCGCGGTGAGCGTCCGGTAGGTGTCTTCGGAGAAATCCTCGTGACCGGGCGTATCGAGCAGGTTGATGATTTCGTCGCGGAACGGGAACTGCATCACCGACGAGGTGATGGAGATTCCGCGCTGCTTTTCCAGCGCCATCCAGTCCGAGGTGGCGTGACGCGCCGCCTTGCGGCCCTTGACCGTGCCGGCCAGCTGAATCGCGCCGCCGAACAGCAACAGCTTTTCCGTCAGCGTGGTCTTGCCCGCGTCAGGATGCGAAATGATGGCAAACGTGCGCCGCCGCGCCGTCTCATGCCCGGTCGAAGTCATGAAAGTCTCGTTAACTAGGGTTGCCGAAGTCCGAGCTTCAGCACGATGGCGTCTTCGCGCCCATCGGGGGCCTGATAATACCCGCGGCGAATGCCAATTTGTTCGAATCCGAGACGTTGATAGAGACGAATGGCGGCAAGATTGCTGGGCCGGACCTCGAGAAATGCCTCGCTGACCCCGGCGGCCGCGGCGCGGTCCATGAGGTTTTCGAGCAGGCGCCGGCCGAATCCGACGCTACGGAATTCATCGCGCACGCACACGTTGAGGATGTGCGCCTCGCCGGCGCCGAGGCTCATGACGCCGTAGCCGATGATCTGCCCGGCCATGTCCAGTGCGCGGCAGATGTAGCCGACGCGCAGGCAATCGCGAAAGATGTTCTCGCTCCACGGAAATGCGTAGCTCGAAAGCTCGATCGCCGCGACATCCGGCAGGTCGATCTCCATCATCGGCCGGATATGCACCTCCGGCACCTCGCCCATGTCTTCGCGGGCAGCGGCCATCAGCCTGTCACCGCGACGAGGCGCGCATGGGTGGCGCGCGCGAACTTGAGATCCTCCCAGGCCTTGCGCTTGTCGGCGGGAGTGCGCAGTAGATAGGCTGGGTGGTAGGTGACGCAGAGCGGGGTGTTCGCCTCGCCGAAGGTGTGCAGCTTGCCGCGCAGCCGGGCGAGCGGCGCGTCGCTGGCGAGCAGGTTCTGCGCGGCGATACGGCCCACCGCCAGAATGATCCTGGGTTTCAGCAAGGCGATCTGGTTCGAGAGGTACGGTAGGCAGCGCGATACTTCTTCAGGCTTTGGATCGCGGTTGCCCGGCGGACGGCATTTGAGAATGTTGGCGATGAACACCGTCTCGCGCGGCAGCCCGATGGCGAGCAGCATGGCGTTGAGCAGCTGGCCGGCGCGACCGACGAAGGGCTCGCCCTGCCGGTCTTCTTCGGCACCCGGTGCTTCGCCGATGATCAACCACTCGGCCTGCGTATTACCGACGCCGAATACCGTCTGCGTACGCGTCCTGCACAGCTCGGGGCAGGCAGTGCACCCGGCGACCCGGTCGCGCAACACACCCCAATCGGTGCTCGGTGGCAGCGGTACGAATGCGGCCGCGGGGGAAGTGCTGGGCCGTGCTGAATCGACCGCGGGCGCAGGCGCCGCGGGCGCGACTTCCGCAATCTTGGCGATTTCGACAGGTGCATTGCGCGGCACCCAGCGGTCGATGCCGAGCGCTTCAAGATAGGCGTTGCGCAGCGGTCCCATGGGCAATCCTCAGGCGGCACCCGCGCTTCGTGGCCGGCGCAACCTGCGCGCTAACCACTGCACCGGACCGTACGTCGCGTAGGACACGAACATGGCAAACAACATCGTCGGCGGGTCGATGCGGATCAAGATGAGCATCGGCAGGATCACGAACGCGATGTACGAGTATTTCACGCGCTGGTTCACGTCGATCTGCTTGAGCGACAGATAGCTGAACGCCGAGACCATGAGCGCGGCGGCATATCCCGTGACCGCGAACGCAAGCAGCAGGCCCGGCAGTCCTGGCTCACGCCACTTGCTGAAGAACCAGACGAACGCCGCGACCACCGCCGCTGCCGAGGGGCTCGGCAGTCCCTGGAAATAGCGCTTGTCGCCGCCGGCGATGGCCGTGTTGAAGCGCGCCAGACGCATCGCCGCGCAACACACGTAGAAAAACGCCACCACCCAGCCGAACTGCCGCCACTCGTGGCCATATTCGCCGATGCGGATGACGCCCCATTGATAAACGAGGACGGCTGGCGCAACGCCGAAGGCGACCATGTCGGCGAGGCTGTCGTATTCCTTGCCGAACGTACTCTCGGTGCGCGTCCAGCGCGCCACGCGACCATCGAGACCGTCGAACAGCATCGCGATGAAGACGGCGCCGCCGGCCAGTGCGAAGTTGCGATCGATCGCCGCGACGATGGAATAGAAACCGGAGAACAGGCAGCCGGTGGTGAGCAGATTGGGCAGCAGATAAATGCCGCGGCTCGGCGGATTCGGCGGCGACTCGGGGAGGATTTCGCCGCTGTTCTCGCCGCGATTTTGGGGGTCTTGCGTCACGGCCGGCATCATAGGCGAATCGCCCACCTGATACACTCTCGCGCCTTTATGCGCTGGTCCCAATACCCGGTCAACACGACCAAAGAAACTCCCGCCGATGCCGAAGTCGTGAGCCATCAGCTCATGCTGCGTGCGGGCCTCATTCGCAAGCTTGCCGCCGGCCTCTATAGCTGGATGCCCTTGGGGCTTCGCGCCGTCCGCAAGGTCGAACAAATCGTGCGCGAGGAAATGAATCGCGCCGGCGCTCTCGAAATCCTGATGCCCGGGGTCATTCCCGCGGAACTGTGGCGCGAGTCCGGCCGCTGGGAGCAATACGGGCCCGAACTGCTGCGGCTCAAGGATCGTCACGAACGCGATTTCTGCCTTGGACCTACGCATGAAGAGGTCGTCACTGACATCGCGCGCAACGAGCTCAAGAGCTATCGCCAGCTACCCGCGAATTTTTACCAGATCCAGATGAAGTTCCGCGACGAGCGGCGGCCGCGCTTCGGCGTGATGCGCGCGCGCGAATTCCTCATGAAGGACGCCTACTCGTTCCACCTGGACCAGAAAGGCCTGCAGGAAGGCTACGACGCCATGCATCGCGCCTATACCGCCATCTTCACGCGGCTGGGTCTCAGGTTCCGCTCCGTGGTCGCCGATACCGGCGCAATCGGTGGCAGCGCTTCTGAAGAATTCCACGTGCTCGCCGACTCCGGCGAGGACGCCATCGCGTTTTCCGACGGCGACGGCTACGCCGCCAATCTCGAGATGGCCGCGGCTCTGCCACCGTTGGCACCGCGCGGCGCTGCCGCGGCGCCGATGACCGAGGTCGCAACGCCCGGAGCCAAGACCATCGACGAGGTCACCAGGCTGCTGCAGCTGCCGGCGACCAAGCTGGTGAAAACCTTGTTAGTCGACGGCGCCGAAGGCGGCGTGGTCGCGCTGCTGGTGCGCGGCGATCATGAGCTGAACGCGGTCAAGGCACAGAAGCTGGCAGGCGTCGCCAAGCCACTGCGCATGTCGTCGAACGACACCATCGCCAAGGCCACCGGCGCGGAGCCCGGGTTCCTCGGACCCGTGGGCTTCAAGGGCAGGATTTACGCCGACCACTCGGTGGTGGCCTTGAGTGATTTCGTCTGCGGCGCCAACCAGAAAGACGCGCATCTCACCGGCGTCAACTGGGGCCGCGATCTTCCGGAGGCAACCGCGGCAGACATCCGCAACATCGTCGCCGGGGACCCCTCGCCCACCGGCAAGGGCAAACTATCGATCGCGCGCGGCATCGAAGTGGGCCACATCTTCCAGCTCGGCCGGAAATACAGCGAGTCCATGGGCGCCACCGTGCTCGACGAAACCGGCAAGGCCGCCACGCTTTACATGGGCTGCTACGGAATCGGTGTGACGCGCGTCGTTGCGGCGGCCATCGAGCAGAACCATGATGCGCGGGGAATCATCTGGCCCGACGCGCTGGCGCCATTCCAGCTGGTCATCGTCCCGATCAACGCACCCAAGTCACCCCGTGTCCGCGAAACCGCCGAACGCCTCTACAACGAGCTTGCTGCCGCGGGAGTCGACGTGTTGCTCGACGATCGCGACGAGCGGCCCGGCGTCAAGTTCGCCGACACCGAACTCATCGGCATTCCGCATCGCGTGGTCGTGGGCGATCGCGGCATCGAAGCCGGCAAGCTCGAATACCGGCACCGTCGCGCCGAAGCGGCTGAAGAGTTTCCGCTGGTCGAAGCCATGGCGTTCATTCGCGGCAGGCTCGCCGGTTAGCAAGGCACGGGGCATGCGACTCCTCCTGCCCCTGCTCGCGCTCCTGCCGGTCATCGCACTCGGGGCACCGGCACCCGAAGCGCAGCGCGAGCCGGAGATCAGGAGCGCCGTGAAGCATGCGATCGAGCAAGCCGAATGCTTCGAGGATCGTTACGACTCCGCCGTCTGGTACAAGATGATGGAGCCGCGGCTGCGCAAGAAAGTCCCGGATCGCGACGAGCGCATGGCGATTCTCAAGAATGTGTTCTGCGAGGCCAATCGCGCCGGCGAGGTTCGCATTCCGCCGGGCCTGGTCATGGCCATCATCGACATCGAGAGCAGCTTCAATCGCTACGCCGTTTCATACGCCGGTGCGGTCGGCCTCATGCAGGTCATGCCCTTCTGGCCGGACAATCTCGGCATGCGCCGCCACCAGCTGGTGAAAGCACCGGAAAACATCCGCATGGGCTGCGCCATCCTGCGCGCCTATCTCAAGCGCGAGAACAACAACATCGCGCGTGCGCTCGCCCGCTTCAACGGCAGCACCGGCAAGCGCTGGTACTCGGACAAGGTGATCGACCAGTGGACACGCTGGAACGGCGCCGATGACCTGGGGCGCAGCAGCGCGCAGCGTCACGCCGAAGTGAATCTCATCGTCCGCTGACCGTCCGCCGGATCGGCGCGCTCGGTGGCGACGTCGGTCACTTTCGATGCCGGCGATCCGTCCCACAGCCACGCGACGAATGTCGCAACGGCGGCGTCCTCGCCGCAGGCCAGAACTTCCACACGCCCGTCAGCGAGATTGCGCGCGTAGCCGGTGAGACCGAGTTCCTCGGCCTTGGTGCAGCAGGCCCCGCGGTAGAACACGCCCTGCACACGGCCCGAAACAAAAGAACGCCTGCAGATCATGCGGCATGATAGCCAACCATGACCGAGATACTCATTGTCTATTACTCGCGACAGGGCGCTACCGCGGAGCTGGCGCGCCATGCCGCACGTGGTGTCGAAAGCGTCGCGGGCTGCACCGCCACACTGCGTACCGTGCCGGCGCTCAGCGCCGAGAGCGAACGCCCCGTCAAGGCCGTGCCGGTCACCGGCGCGCCCTATGCAACCAACGACGACCTGCGGCGCGCCGACGGCTTGTTGTTAGGCAGTCCCACGCGCTTCGGCAACATGGCGTCGCCGCTCAAATATTTTCTGGATGGCACATCGAGCCTGTGGCTCGATGGATCGCTGGCGGGCAAACCGGCCGGAATGTTCTCGGCATCGCAAACGCTGCATGGCGGGCAGGAATCCACGCTGCTCACGATGGCGATTCCACTGCTGCATCACGGCATGATGATCCTGGGGATTCCATTCACCGAACGCGGCGTCAACCATACGCGCACCGGCGGCACGCCCTATGGCGCCACCCACGTCGCCGGCATGGCGGCGCAGCCCGCGGCACTCTCCGAAGACGAGATTGAACTGGCCCAGGCGCTTGGGCGCAGAGTGGCGGACGTGGCAGCCACGCTCGCCGCCGGGCGCGTCGCGCGCAAAGCCTGAAGCTTCAGGCCTTGGTCGTGCCGTCGAGCAACGCGCGAATGAACGGCACGGTGATGCGCCGTTGCGCCGCGAACGCGGCATCGTCGAGCGTATCCAGGATCTCGCACAACGTGCGCATGTCGCGCGGAAAGCGGCGCTGCAGGTAGCGCGCCGTCTCTGGCGGCAGCTCGAACCCGCGCAGGTGCGCCCGCAGGTTCAACGCCTCGATCTGTTCATCATCGTTGAGCTCGCGCACCGCGAACACCGCCGACGAAGCCAATCGCGATCTCAGGTCAGCAAGCTCGAACGGCACGTGCGCTGGATTGTCGCGAGCCGCGAAAACCAGTGTGGCATTGCGCTCCTGCGCGCGCTGCCACACCGAGAACAGGCAACGCTCCCAGTCGGCCAGCCCGACGATCGCCTGCACGTCGTCGTAGCAGGCCACGTCGAGCATTTCGGCTCCTTCGAGCGCCGCCGGGCCGAACGGCAGCAGCGACTCGATCGGAAGATAGGCGGCACGCTTGCCCGGAGGCACCGCCGCGCATACCGCCTGCAACAGGTGGGACTTGCCGGCAGTGTGCGGGCCGGCGATCCAGGTCGAGCCGGCCGGCACATTGGCCGCGAGATGCTGCAGGTGCGCGACCAGCTCGACGTTTCGCGCCGTCAGAAAGCTCGCGAAGGTGGCGCGCTCCTTGAGTTGCACGCCAAGCGTCAGCTGTTTCATCGGAGTCTTAGGTCGCCAGCGCGCGGCGCGTGAACGCCGCTAGATAGTCGGCGCCCGACACGATGGTGGTGAGCAGCGTCAGCACCGCGAGCGCCGTGACCATTTCGGGCGTCATCAGGTCGGTCGCGCCGCCCAGGATGGCGGCCAGTGCCACCGCGAGCTGCATGCCGGTGTTGATCTTGCTCACGAGCGTTGGCCGGCCGTGCAGCGGGCCGAACCAGAGCCGGTAGATGATTGCGCCGAGGCCGATCATGACATCGCGCGCGACGACCACTGCGGTGAGCCACCAGGGCAGCAGGTTCATCCAGGCGGCGGTCAGGAACAGCGCCACCAGCAGTAGTTTGTCGGCGAGCGGATCGAGGAATTTGCCGACCTGCGAGGTCCAGTTGAAGCGTTTGGCGAGCCATCCGTCCACGCCGTCGGACACGGCGCACACGGCCACGAGAATCAGCGCCGTCCAGTAGTGTCCGGCGTACAACGCATCGATGGTCGGCCAGATGAGCGCGATGCGCACCAGACAGATGAAGTTAGGGAGGTGACGCAGCATCGCGGCGCTATTGACGAAGTCGGAATGCGATCGTGCCGCCGGCCTTCGGGTCCATGTGCTCGAACTGTCCATTGGTGCTCAGGATACCGAGCAGCGCATCGGCACCGCCGCGCGTCACCACGGAAAATGTCGCGCGCGAACCGGCGACTTCCGCAATTTGCACGCTGCGGACACCGGCCGCACCGCCAATGATCTCGGCGACCCGCGCGTATTCCTTGAGCGAGGGCACGCCGTCGATTTCCACCAGGATGGCGGTTTCAGGCAACGCCGCGTACGCCACCGCATTGCGTGCGAAAACATCGGTCGCGCCATGCAGACCCTCTTCGAGCGAGCCGTTCCAGGTTTCACTGACGCCAGCGGTGTTCAGCGTCCAGCGCCACGTTCCGCCCGTGGGCAGGGCATCGCCATAACCGACCAGGACTCCGTCGGCGCGCAGGCGTTGCGCGGCAGCGAGCGCGGCTTCGGCCGGAATTTCGCCGGTCGCCGGCAGGTTGAGCGCTTCTGGACGCGCCACCGTGATCGGCTGGCCGCGGCGACTGGCGGCAGAATCGAGCGCGCCTTCCACCTGACGGCGCGTCTCGAAGGCACCGGACGCCGGGCCACCGGTGAGAACGATGAGCAACACCGGGCGATCGCTGCCCCAGACGGTGCGGCCCGCCGCGGTGATGTCGCGCTCGAGCGTAGCCGCATCGAAAATCACTGTCGTAGCGCCGCCATTTCCGGCCGGGCGCGTGGCAAGCACATAAGTTGATGCGTTGCCCAGCACGCCCGCGAGTGCTGGATCGTTGGCCGCATCGCGAGAACCGGTGGCGCGCACCAGCACCACGCGCAACGCCGCCTGCGCCTGCACCGCCGGATCGGTTTGCGAGGAGACGTTGGCCTCGAATACGCGCACCTGGCGCGTAGCTGCCGCGGGAATGGCGAATGCAAGCAGAGTGCAGGCGATGAAACTGACGGTGAATGTGCGCATTGGCTACAATATCGCACGTTTTTTCCTGAGCTGCCGCGCCCGCCAACCGGCGCAGAGAATTCCTCATTCATGACTGAACCCGGACTGACCTATCGCGATGCCGGCGTCGACATCGACGCGGGTGACGAACTCGTCGAACGCATCAAGCCGCTGGTAAAAAAGACCATGCGCAAGGAGGTCCTCGCCGGCATCGGCGGGTTCGGCGCGCTGGTCGAAGTGCCGCTCGATCGCTATCGCAAACCGGTGCTGGTGTCGGGCACGGATGGTGTCGGCACGAAATTGCGGCTCGCCATCGATACCGGGCGCCACGACAAGATAGGCATCGACCTGGTCGCCATGTGCGCCAACGACATCGCGGTCTCCGGTGCTGAGCCGCTGTTCTTCCTCGACTACTACGCCACCGGCAAGCTGCGCGTCGACGTTGCCGAAGCCGTGGTCCGCGGAATCGCCGAGGGTTGCGAGCTCGCAGGCTGCGCGCTGGTGGGTGGCGAGACCGCCGAAATGCCCGGCATGTATCACGGCGGCGATTAC
>JBDTSV010000047.1:0-52548 GCA_039930985.1 Pseudomonadota bacterium | reverse complement strand
GATGGGCAAGGCCGGCGCGGCGGTGCCGACCCCTGACCGCATCACGTTGCTGCGCGATGCCGACGGCGATGGCGCGGCGGAAGTCCGCAGCGTCTTGCTCGAGAATCTTCATTCGCCATTCGGCATCGCACTGGTCGGATCCGACCTGTATGTCGCGAACACCGATGCCATCGTAAAATTTCCGTACACTCCCGGCACGACGAAGATCGCCGCGGCAGGTTCGAAGCTCACCGATCTGCCGGGCGGTACGCTCAATCATCACTGGACCAAGAACATCATCGCCGATCAGAGCGGTGACAAGCTGTACGCCACGGTCGGGTCGAACAGCAATGTCGCCGAGAACGGCATCGAGAAGGAAGAGGGCCGCGCCGCGATCTGGGAAGTCGACATCCGCACGGGCGCGAAGCGGTTGTTTGCCACCGGCTTGCGCAATCCGAATGGCATGGCCTGGGAGCCGCGCACGGGCGCGTTGTGGACGGTGGCGAACGAACGCGACGAACTCGGCAATGACCTGGTGCCTGACTACCTCACCTCGGTGAAGCAGGGCGCGTTCTACGGCTGGCCATATTCGTACTACGGTCAGCATGTCGATACGCGCGTCGATCCGCCGCGCCCCGACCTGGTGGCGAGCGCCATCGCCCCCGACTACGCGCTGGGCGCGCACGTGGCGGCTCTCGGATTGACGTACTCGAGCAGCACCGCATTGCCCAAGCAGTTGCGCGACGGCATGTTCATCGGCGAGCACGGATCGTGGAATCGCAAGCCACCGGCCGGCTACAAAGTGGTGTTCGTCCCGTTCGTGAACGGCAAGCCGACGGGCGTGCCGATGGATGTGCTCACCGGGTTTGTCAGCAAGGAAGGCGAGGCCTGGGGCCGGCCGGTGGGCGTGGCCATCGACGGCAAGGGTGCGCTGCTGGTGGCGGACGACGTTGGCAACGTGATCTGGCGCGCCGTCGGTAGATAGCCCGCCAATCTTCAGGCGGTCGCAAAATCCGCGGGGCGCCACGTCCAGTCGCGAATCTCCGGCATGTCCTCGCCGAACTGGCAGATATATCGTTTGTGCTCGCGCAGCTTGTCGCGCAGCTGCGCCTGCAGAGCGAGGCCGCGATCACCGGTGCGCGGCAGTCGGTCGATGGCGGCGATGACGAGGTGGAAGCGGTCCAGCTCGTTGATCACCGTCATGTCGAACGGTGTGGTGATGGTGCCTTCTTCCATGTAGCCGCGAACGTGGATGTTGTCGTGATTGTTGCGTCGATAAGTGAGGCGGTGAACCAGCGCCGGGTAGCCATGAAAGGCGAATATCACCGGAGTGGCGGTGGTGAACAGTGCGTCGAATTCGAAGTCGCCGAGGCCGTGTGGATGAGCGGATCGCGGCTGCAGCTTCATGAGGTCGAGCACGTTCACCAACCGCACCTTGATCTCGGGCAACTGCCCGCGCAGGATCGAGACGGCGGCGAGGGTCTCGAGCGTCGGCACGTCGCCGCAACAGGCCATCACCACGTCGGGAGTTTCACCGTTGTCGTTGCTGGCCCAGTGCCAGATGCCGATGCCCGCGGCGCAGTGCTGCTCAGCGGCGCTCATGGTGAGCCACTGCGGCGCCGGATGTTTTCCGGCGATCACCACGTTGACGTAGTGCCGGCTGCGCAAGCAGTGATCCATGACCGACAACAGGCAGTTGGCATCCGGCGGAAGATAAACGCGCACGACGTCGGCCTTCTTGTTGACCACGTGGTCGATGAAGCCGGGATCCTGGTGCGAGAATCCGTTGTGATCCTGGCGCCAGACATGCGATGCCAGCAGGTAGTTCAGCGAGGCGATCTTCCGGCGCCACGGCAGTTGCGCGGTCACTTTCAGCCACTTTGCATGCTGGTTGAACATCGAATCGATGACGTGGATGAATGCCTCGTAGCAGTTGAACAGCCCGTGCCGGCCGGTCAGTAGATAGCCTTCGAGCCAGCCCTCGCATTGATGCTCGCTCAGCATGGAGTCGAGGACGCGGCCGGTGCGCGCTAGATGGTCATCGCCCGAGCCAGCCTCGGCGTCCCATTGGCGATCGGTCATTTCGAACAGCGCGCCCAGGCCATTGGACGCCGTCTCGTCGGGGCCGAATACGCGGAAATTGCGCAGCTCCGCATTGAGCGTCGCGACATCGCGCAGAAAAGGCCCGAGAATACGGGTGTCGCCGGGGCCGAGAGTACCGGGTGTGGCGACCTCGGTGGCGTAGTCGCGGAAATCGGGCAGGCGCAGATCGTGCAGCAGCAAGCCACCGTTGGCGTGAGGGTTCGCACTCATGCGCCGCGCGCCGCGCGGCGACAGGTCGGCAAGCTCGGGCTTGAACCGCCCACGTTCATCGAACAACTCCTCCGGGCGGTAGCTGCGCAGCCAGGCTTCCAGCAAATGCAGATGCTCGGGCCGCGCACGCGGGTGCAGCGGCACCTGGTGGGCGCGGAAGGTTCCTTCCACCGGTTTGCCATCGACCACTTTCGGCCCGGTCCAGCCTTTGGGCGACTCGAGCACGATCATCGGCCAGCGCGGCCGCAGGGTGTTGGGCTGCTGGCGCGATTGCCGCTGGATATCCCGGATCTGCTCGATCGCCGTATCGAGAGTCGTGGCCATGGACTCGTGCATGAGGTCGGGTTCGTGGCCACTCACGAAATAGGGCGTCCAGCCATAGCCGCGCAACAACTGCTCGAGTTCTTCGCGGGTGATGCGGGCTAACAAGGTGGGACTGGCGATCTTGTAGCCGTTCAGGTGCAGGATCGGCAGCACCGCGCCATCAGTGACCGGGTCGAGAAACTTGTTGGAATGCCAGGCCGTGGCCAACGGGCCGGTTTCCGCCTCGCCGTCGCCAACGACGCAGGCGACGATGAGATCGGGGTTGTCGAAGGCGGCGCCGAAAGAGTGACTGAGCGAATACCCGAGCTCGCCGCCCTCGTGGATCGAACCTGGACACTCCGGCGACACGTGGCTCGGAATACCGCCAGGAAACGAGAACTGCCGAAACAGTTTTTGCAGCCCGGCTTCGTCCTGACTGATGTCGGGATAGACCTCGCTGTAGGTTCCTTCAAGGTAGGTGCTCGCCACCACCGCCGGTCCGCCGTGACCGGGGCCGGAGACATAGATCATGTCGAGATCGTACTTCTTGATCACGCGGTTCAGGTGCGCGTAGATGAAGGTTTGCCCGGGCGTCGTGCCCCAGTGGCCGAGCAACATGCGCTTCACGTCCTCGAGCACGAGTGGCCGTTTCAACAGGGGATTGTCGAACAGGAATATCTGCCCCACCGACAGGTAGTTGGCAGCGCGCCACCATGCATCGATCCTGCGCAGCTGCTCCGAAGAAAGGGTCTCGTTCTTCATGGTCGAAATCACTCCTGTCGCTCGCAAAACGGTAGTGCGGCGCGTGCCAGCACGAGTTCTTCGTCGGTGCGAATGACGCGCACCTTGACCCGGCCGCCGGGTGTGGAAATCACCGGCGCCGACTGCGCGTTGGCCGCGGCGTCGAGGTCGATGCCGATAAAGCCGAGGCCCGTGCAGATGCGTTCACGGATCAGCGGGGCGTTCTCGCCGATTCCGCCGGTGAACACCATGGTGTCCACGCCGCCCAGCGCAGCTGCGAACGCGCCAATCCACTTCTTCGCGTGATAGCAGAACAAGGCGATTGCTTCCGCGGCGCGCTCATCGGTAGCTTCGCGCGCCAGCAGGTCGCGCATGTCAGAGCTGGTTTCGGAGACACCGAGCAAACCCGAGTCGTGATTCACCATGTGCTGGAACTGTGCCGCGTTCATCTGCTGCGTCTGCTCGAGGTAGTGACCCAACCCGGGGTCCAGATCCCCGGAACGCGTGCTCATCATGGTTCCGGAAGCCGGAGTGAAACCCATGCTGGTATCGATGCTGCGGCCGTCGCGCACGGCGGCCAGGCTCGCACCGTTGCCCAGATGGGCGAGGATCACGCGCCCGCGGATTGCCGCCAGGTCGTTCAAGCGCGCGAGCTCGTCCATGAGAAACGTGTATGAGAGACCATGGAAGCCATAGCGTTCGATGCCCATCGTTTGAAAGCGTCGCGGAATCGGCAGGCGCCTGGCGACCGCCGGCATGCCGCGATGGAACGCCGTGTCGAAGCACGCCACCTGCGGTAGCGCCGGACTACGCGTGCCGATCGCGGCGATCAAATCGATTTCGAACGGAAGGTGTTCCGGGGCAAACGCCATGAACCGCCGCAGTTCGTCGAGCAGCTCGTGCGTCACCCGCGCCGGCGCGCGGCGCGCCATACCGTGCACCACCCGGTGTGCGACCGCGCAGACGGTGGCGGCCTCCGGCCGCGCCTCCAGCCAGTTCAGTAGATAGTTAGCCGCCGCAGCATGATTCTCGGCGGCAATGGGCTGTTCTTCAGGAGTCGCGGTTCGCGGGTCGGCGACGGTCCAGCGTGCGCCGTCCAGGCCGATGCGTTCGATCTTGCCGCGAATCAGCGGGCGCGGTGGCTCGTCGGCCTGGAACAGCGCAAAGCGCAGGCTCGAAGAGCCTGCATTGAGCGTCAGGACGCACGGCACGGCCGCAAGGGTTTTCATGAGGAGCCAGACTGGTTACATACGCGACGCTGTGCGCCGCATCCGTCCGGTATCGAACATATGCGCAATTGATGCCGGCGCATTGTTACCCGGTGTTGTAGTCGCGCGATTCGTGGGCTGCCGTGCGGGGCTGCGCCGACGCGAGCAGCGCGAGGATCTGCGGCGTTGCCATGACGCGCCACTCGATTCCCAGGCCATGGCGCTCGACGCGAACCACGCGAGCGGTGAATTTCGCACCTTCCAGTGCAGCGCCGGCCGAGGAGGTGGCTTCGAGCGTGATCTTTGAATTCACCGGTAGTTGGAGCTCCGTCTCGAGGAACGCACCGCTGAGGCTCGCGTTGGCGATGCTGCCCATGCCGAGTTCGGTACCGCCGGTGCCGAGGCGAACCCACAAGGCGACTGCCACGCGTTGTCCCCGCCGATGTTCCTTCGTTCTTATCATGTGGCGCAGGGTAGCCACACAGGGCACGGCGCGAATCAGGGAGTTGCGCAGGCCAAGTACGCAATCCCTCCTATCGACTTCGCCGGCTTCGACGTCCATGGTGTTCGGAAGCGGTGGCCACCAATACCGGCGGCGCGGAGTCAGCTATGAAAAGGTCCATGCAACGAGCGGTGTTGATCGCGCTCTTGTCCCCGACGTTCGCCCTGGCGGCGTCGACCGCGCAGCGGGAACTTGCCGCGGTCGTGAGCAGCACTCCCGACCTCGCACGGGGCGAGGCGCTCTTCGCGCAATGCACGACCTGCCACCACGCCGACGGCGGCGGAGACTCCGACGGTTCGACGCCCCGCATCTCCGGCCAGCATTTCCGCGTGCTCGCCAAGCAGCTGGTCGACTTTCGCTACGGCAAGCGTTGGGACTTCCGCATGGAAGGCATGGCCGACAAACATCATCTCGTCGGCGCGCAAGACATTGCCGACGTGGCCAACTATGTCAGCAGACTCGACAAGCTCGGCAAACGCGGCGTGGGCAGTGGTGGTTTCGTCGAAGACGGCCGGCGCATCTACGCGGCGCAGTGCCAGTCGTGTCACGGCGCGGGCGCCGAAGGTACCGAGGCGGGCGTGCCCCGGCTCGCCGGCCAGCACTACGCTTATCTGATGCGGCAGATGTACGACGCGGTGGACGGCCGCCGCCCGGCGTTATCCCGCCTGCACGGCAAGCGCATCGCGCCACTCGATTTCGAACAGGTACGGGCGGTGGCGGACTATCTGGCGCGTGTCGGGTGGCACAACGACTAACCACTCAGGGCGCTGGAGACGATGGTCTGGGCCTCGGCCTGGATGCGCTGCAAATGCTCCGCGCTGCGATAGCTCTCGGCGTAGATCTTGTAGACGTCTTCGGTCCCGGACGGCCGCGCCGCAAACCAGCCGCCGTCGGCCACCACCTTGAGTCCGCCGATGGCGGCGCCGTTGCCCGGCGCGCGCGTCAGGATGGATTCGATCTTCCCGCCCGCCAATTCCTTGGACTTGATTTGTTCCGGCTTGAGCTGACCTAACAACTTCTTCTGCGCCGGCGTGGCCGCCGCGTCGATGCGCTCGAACAGCGGCTCGCCGAACTCGCGCGTGAGTGCGCGATATGCCTCGCCCGGGTCCCGGCCGGTGCGCGCGGTGATCTCCGCCGACAGCAATGCCGGCGCGATACCGTCCTTGTCGGTGGTCCACACGCTGCCGTCCTTGCGCAGGAAGGACGCCCCGGCGCTTTCCTCGCCGCCGAATCCGAGCGATCCGTCGAACAGTCCGTCCACGAACCACTTGAAGCCCACCGGCACTTCATACAACCGGCGTTTCAGCTTCGTGGCCACGTGATCGATCATCTGGCTGCTGACCACGGTCTTGCCGATGCCCGCATCCTGGCGCCAGCCAGGGCGATTCTGGAATAGATAGTCGATGGACACCGCGAGGTAGTGATTCGGCGGCAGCAGCCCGGCGCTGCGCGTGACGATGCCGTGCCGGTCGTGGTCGGTGTCGCAGGCGAAGGCGATGTCGAATCGGTCCTTGAGTCCGATGAGGCCGTTCATGGCATAGGGCGAGGATGGATCCATGCGGATCTTCCCATCCCAATCCACGGTCATGAACCGGAACGTGGCGTCCACGGTATCGTTGACCACGGTGAGATCGAGTTTGTAGCGCTCGGCTATCGCCGGCCAGTAATGCACGCCGGCGCCGCCGAGCGGATCGACGCCCATGCGGACGGTGGCGCCGCGGATCGCCGCAAGGTCGATGACGTTTTCCAGGTTGGCGACGTACGCGTTCAGATAGTCGTAGACATGCGTGGTGGAGGCGTTGCGTGCCTTCGCGAGTGTCATGCGCTTCACGCCGGCCAGATCCGCCGCCAGCAGTCGATTTGCCTCGACTTCGACCCAGCCGGTGATCTGCGTGTCGGCGGGGCCGCCGTTCGGCGGGTTGTATTTGAAGCCGCCGCTGTCGGGCGGATTGTGCGACGGCGTGATCACGATGCCGTCCGCGAGCGCGCTGGTGCGGCCGCGGTTGTAGACGAGAATGGCGTGCGACAGCGCCGGCGTCGGTGTGTATTCGTCGTTGTTGGCAATGAGCACTTCCACTTCATTGCCCGCCAGCACTTCGAGAGCGCTGGCGAATGCCGGCGCGGACAACGCGTGCGTGTCGAAACCGAGAAACAGCGGGCCGGTGATGCCTTGCTGCTGGCGATAGCTGCAGATGGCCTGCGTGACGGCGAGAACATGCGCTTCGTTGAAGCTGGCCTGCAGCGAAGAGCCGCGGTGCCCGGAAGTGCCGAATGCCACGCGCTGCGCGGCCACCGATGGATCGGGCCGCAGGGTGTAGTAGGCGGTGATCAGCTTCGGCAGATCGACCAAAATGTTCGCCGGAGCGGGTTTGCCGGCGAGCGGGTGGACCTGCGGCGTTTGCGTCATCGAGCGGCTCCTGCCTGTTTGCTGGCCGCGCCCTTGGCGGCGAGGCACTTGAGCAGATCCTGCCAGCTTTTCGCGAACGCCTGCGTGCCTTCTTGCTGGAGCTGCGCCGCCAGTTGCGCTTCGTCGATGCCGGCTCGCGCGAATTCGCCTAACACGGCTTCCGCATCTCCTCCGTCAGTCGGCAGAACTCCGCGGAGTTGCCCATGATCGGCAAACGCGCGCAGGGTTTTTTCGGGCAAGGTGTTGATGGTGTCCGGGGCCGCGAGTGCTTCCACGTACATCGTGTCGGCAGCCGCCGGATCCTTCGTTCCGGTGCTGGCCCAAAGCAGGCGCTGCGGCTGTGCACCGGCCGCGGCGAGTTTCTTCCAGCGCGGTGATGCCAGCAGATCGAAGTACGATTTGTACACCCGCTTGCCGATGGCGATGCCAAGACGATTGCGCAGCGGCGCCGGCACTTTGTCATGCACGGCCACATCCCATCGGCTGACGAACAGCGACGCCACCGAGGCCACGCGCGGATCCCGACCGGCGCCGATGCGGCGCTCGATGCCGCGCAGATACGCTTCGGCCGCCGCCAGGTACTGTTCGCGCGAGAACAGCATGGTTACGTTGATGGGAATTCCCGCGAAGATCGATTCCTCGATCGCCGGCACTCCCGCCGGCGTTCCGGGAATCTTGATGAAGAGGTTGGAGCGGGCGGCGCGCGCATGCAGTTGTTTGGCGGCGGCCAGCGTGCCTTCGGTGTCGTCGGCCAGCAAGGGGGAGACTTCGAGCGACACCCAGCCGTCGATGCCGCGCGTCTGGTCGAAGACACCTCGAAACAGGTCCGCGGCCTTTTGCAGGTCGTCGAGCGCCAGGTCATAGAACAGCGCCTCGCCGGAATTGCCGCGCGCGGTCTGCTCGCGGATGGTCGAATCGTAGAAATCCGAATCGGCGATCGCTTTTTCGAAAATCGTGGGATTGGACGTGAGTCCGGTCACGGAATATTCGCGGATGTAGGTGGCGAGCGCGCCGCTCGTCAGCAAGCCACGCGTGATGTTGTCGAGCCACAGGCTTTGGCCGAGGTCATGCAGATGTTGAGTGGGTTTCATGCGAAGTCCTTGTGGAGCAGGTCGCCGATGCGCTCGATGGTGATGTCGGCGGTGGGGTAGTTGGCAATGGCGGTGGTGTCGAGTGCGTAGTGGCCCTGGCGCGGAAACACGGTGGTGAGGCGATCCTTGAGCACCGCCTTCATCGCCGTGAGCACGCGCAGCTTGTCGTCGACCATGACGTAGTGGCGCGCCGGAAAGCGCC
This sequence comes from Pseudomonadota bacterium, assembly GCA_039930985.1. GTDB lineage: Bacteria > Pseudomonadota > Gammaproteobacteria > Steroidobacterales > Steroidobacteraceae > CADEED01. The sequence continues at coordinate 43,802 of JBDTSV010000047.1, read as the reverse complement.
TGGTCATGTCCTCGAGCATGAGCTCCTTGTGAATGTAGATGAGCACACGCCCCTCGACGGCGTCGCGAATTCCCGAACGCAGGAGTTTGCGCGGCTGCAGCACGGCATCGCCGTCAGACAGCATGACGGTCGGGCCCCAGCGCCGGCAGTGCGCGACAGCGGCGAGCGCGTCCGGGTACAGGCGGCTCGCAAACGGGTATTCCAGCAGGAATTCGGCCAGGCGCAACACGCGCGGGTCGCTTTCCATGCCGAGCCGGAACCGCTGCATCGCGCCGAGGTAATCGGCGTAGCCGACTTCGGTGCGCAGGATCTCGTAGATCGTCCAGTAGCGTCCGCTTTCCGCCGCGCCGAACTCACGCTGCAGATGCGCCTTGAGGTCGGCCTGTACTTGGTCGTTGTCGAGCAGTGTGTTGTCGCAGTCGAACAGGAAGACGAAGTCATCCGGCTTTTGCATGCGCTGGTCTGGCCTTGCGTGAACCGGTGCATCTAACCACGGGAATGCCTTCCCGGCACCAGGCAATCAGGCGGCGACCGGCCGTTTCAAGGTGATGATGCGGGCCAACAGATCCGGATCGACGGGCTTGGTCAGGTGCTGATCGAAACCCGCGTCGGCCGCGCGTTGCTTGTCGTCGGCCTGACCCCAGCCGGTGAGGGCCACCAGCGTGATATTTCGACCATGGCGAGTGGCGCGAATGCGCCGCGCCAGCTCGTATCCATCCATGCCCGGCATGCCGATGTCTAGCAACGCGATGTCCGGCCCGAAGGAATCCAGCGCGTCGAGCGCATGCTGGCCGTCGAACGCCATCGCCACGACGCACTGATCCAGCTCGAGCAGCATCGCCAGGCTTTCGGCAGCGTCGCGGTTGTCGTCGACCACCAGCACCCGTTGACGGGCGGTCGCACCGCTGGCTGCGGGCGCATTCTCGACGATCCTCAGTGTCGGGCTCGCTGCCACCGCCGGCAGAGTCACGACGAATTCGCTGCCCTTGCCCGGACCTTCGCTGCGCACCTCGATGCTGCCGAGATGGAGCTCGACCAGCTTCTTCGCCAGCGCGAGACCGATCCCGAGACCGCTGGTCTTGATGTGGTCGTTCGGGTGTACGCGCGTGAAGAGCTCGAACACGCGGGGCTGCAGTTCGGCGGCGATGCCGATGCCGGTATCGCGAACTGTCACCACTACACGCTGTTCTTTCTGCTCGGCGCGCAGCGTGATGGTGCCGCCGCCAGGCGTGTACTTGGCCGCGTTGTCGAGCAGGTTCTGGAAAACCTGCGAGAGGCGCGTGGGGTCGCCTTCGAGCTGCGGCGAGTCGCTGGGAATGTCGATGACCAGGCGATGCTTGCCTGCCTCGATCGCGACTTGCGAAGCTTCGAGCGCGTCGTCGAGCACGCGTCGCAGGCCGATGCGTTCGTTGCGCAGGTTGACGTGGCCGATCGTGATGCGCGAAACATCCATGAGATCGTCGACCAGCCGCACCATGTGATTTACCTGGCGGTCGATGATCTCGCGCGCCAGCCGGATCTTGGCTTCGTCCGTGCTCGCCACCTTGAGCAGCTGCACGGCATTGCGAATGGGTGCCAGGGGGTTGCGCAGTTCGTGCGCCAGCGTTGCGAGGAATTCGTCCTTGCGTCTATCCGCTTCGATCAGCGAGTTCTGGAGCTGCTTGCTTTCGGTGACATCGCGCGTGGTCCCGGCCACGGCCACGACTTCACCCGAGGCGTCGATGACCGGCACCAGTAGATAGTCGTAGACGCGGCGGCCGAAGGCGCCGTCGAACGGAACCTCGCCGCGAACCGGCAGGCGAGTGGCGATGACCTGCTCGATCTCGCGATCGTGCATGGCCGCATGCCAGGGCTCATAGCCGAGTTCCAGGCAGTTCTTGCCGATGGCCGCGTCCAGGGTTCGGCCCCACATCTTCAGCAGGCCTTCGTTGGCATAGATGAAGCGGTGGTCCAGGCCCCATACGTAGGCGAGGTCGGGCGTGTTGGTGAGGATGGCTTCGTACATGCGGCGTTGATTGGCGAGCGACTCCTCGGCGGTCTTGCGCCCGGTGATGTCGGTCGCCATGCCTACCCACTCGGTGATCTCGCCATCGGCGCCGAGCATCGGCACGGCGCGCGAATGCGTCCAGCCGACGGTTCCGTCGGTGCGCAAGATGCGATGCTGGACGTCGAAAACGCTCTTGTCGCAAATCGCAACCACTATGGCATCGCGAACCACCTGCCGATCGTCGGGATGAACGTACGTCTCGAGCCAGTCGCGAGCCGGCACTTCCGGATCCGCGACGAACAGGTTGCCTTCGAGTTGCAGCAGCTTGGTGAAATCGGCGCTCATGCGAAAGACAATGTCGGCGCTCGCGATGACCAGCGCACGAAACCGTGCCGCGCTCTGTGCCAATGCCTGCTCGGATCCCATTTGACGTCCCACGTTGAAGTGAGAGCGGAGGATGCCGGAGAGCGTACCCTCACGGCAAAGAGTAGGAGAGGGCCTACGCGCTCCTTCCGGCTTTTGACTCAGTAGATTTCGGGGACGAGCATCGCCGCCGGCACCGCTTGCCGCGAATAGTGTTCGTGACGCTCGCGCTCGGGCAGCACGACGCCCGACTTGGGCACTTCCGCGTACGCAAACTGCTTGAGCAGATGGTCGATGCAATTGAGGCGCGCGCGCTTCTTGTCCACCGCCTGCACCACCCACCACGGTGCTTCGGATATGTGGCTGCGATCCAGCATGATCTCTTTCGCCTTGGTGTAGGCCTCCCAGCGCCGCCGCGATTCGAGATCCATGGCCGAGAGTTTCCACTGCTTGAGCGGATCGTGGATGCGGCCAAGGAAGCGCAGGTACTGCTCTTCGTCGGTGATCGAGAACCAGTACTTGAGCAGTTTTATTCCCGAGCGCACCAGCATTCTTTCGAACTCCGGCACCGAGCGATAGAACTCCTCGTACTCCTCGTCAGAGCAGAAACCCATGACGTGCTCGACGCCGGCGCGGTTGTACCAGCTGCGATCGAACAGCACGATTTCCCCGCACGCCGGCAGGTGCGCGACGTAGCGCTGGAAATACCACTGCGTTCGCTCGCGATCGTTGGGCGCGGGCAGTGCCACCACGCGGCAAACGCGCGGATTCAGTTTCTGGGTGATGCGCTTGATGGCGCCGCCCTTGCCGGCAGCGTCGCGACCTTCGAACAGGATCACCACCTTCTGTTTGGTGGCATACACCCAGTCCTGCAGTTTCACGAGCTCGGCTTGCAGCCGGAATAGCTGCTGAAAGTAATTGCGCCGGTATTCTCTCTCGCCGGCTTCATTCGCGCCGCCATCGGGCAGTCCCGGTAGAGGGTGGTAGTCCTCGACGTCCATTTCGATTTCTTCATCCCAGCTGTCGGCGAGGTCGCGCCGGATACGCTGGATGAGTTCGTCGTGATCGAGGTCACTGGCCGACGCCGGTGGCGCGGGTTTTTTCATTGGTATGCCGTCCTGACAGGGGAGCAGCGATGCTCCCGCGTCAAGATTACAGTTTTGTTGCGGCGGCCACCTGGTCCGGCGTGAGGTCAAAGGATCAGTGCGCGCCGAGCCGCACCTCGCCCACCTTCTCCTTGTAATCCTGTTTCGGATCGGAACCCAGCAGCAGTTTGACCGCGGCCCAAAGGTTGTTTTCGTTGAGCCACACCTGCGCCCGCTCCGGATCGAGACGAATGAGTTGCAGCTTCGGGTCGTTCTTGCCGCCCGGAAACCACGCGGCGATGAAGCTGTTCCACAGCCGGTCGATGACCGCGCGGTCGTTGTCGACCGAGAGTTCGCCATGCAGCGAGGCAAACAGGTCGTGGCCTTTCGATGAAAAGTGAACCACTGCGCGCCGCGTTTCGCTGAGTGATTTCACCAGGTCGTTGTCTTTCGACGTGAAGAACCAGATGGATCCGCGCGCGTCTTCATCGTGAAGAATCTGCGCGGTCATCGGCTGGCTGTGTCCTTCCTCGACGCCCGAGAGCCCCAGCATGACGGTGCGATCGTCCTTGATCGCCTTCCACAACTTTGATTCCAGCTTGTATTCGGCTTCGGTCATTGTGTCCTCCAGTTTCTGTCACCGAAGCATCACATTCCCGCGCGCTCGCGGGACGCGGCAGAAGCAGCAAATCCTTGTCAGCAACTCCCCCACGTTCACTAAGCGCATGCCTGCACGGCTACTTGAGCTGATCCCGCGCGAGCGCTCGAATTAATTCGGCTCGCGCGGCGTTACAGGCCACCGCTGTTCCACCAAGCTAGTGGGCTGACGCGAGCACCGAGGCCTTGCCGCGGTTCGCGTGGAAATTCGTGAGATTGACGTTGTCCACGGCGGCGACGCCATTGGTGACCGCTTCCTGGACGCACTCGTCGTACACCTCGCGCAGTCCCATGACGCGTGAGTTGAGATTGCCGCAGACCGACTCGGCCGCGTTGTGAAGGCGCCTGTGCAGGCTGACTACACCGGCGCGCGTCTCCAGGTTGAGGTCGCCGTAGCGGACGACCACGCTCTCGGTAAGTCGCGAACCGGCGGCAGCGGCGCCGCTCAATACCAGCGCGGCGAGAGGTAACAGATACTTGTGCATGATCGCTCCTTGTTGATAGGAGCCCATGCTGCCGAAACGGAACCGCGGTGTGTTCCGTTGATCTGATCGTGAGATTAGTTTTACTGAACGATGCGCTGCAATTCTAGGCGGCGTTGCCGGTTACATGCGTGTTGCGCCACTCGCTGGGGGGCGAGCCGACGATCTTCTTGAACGCGCGACTGAACGCGGCCTCGGAGTCGTACCCGACGCGATTGGCGATTGCCGCCACGCTCTCGGTGCCGTTGCGCAGGTAGTTGGTCGCCAGCTGCATGCGCCAGTTGGTCAGATACTGCATAGGCGGGTGACCGACGAATTCCGTGAAGCGTTCGGCGAACGCCGAGCGCGACAGCGCGGCTTCCTGCGCCAATGATTCGAGTGTCCAGTCACGCGCCGGATTCTCGTGCAATGCCATCAGCGCACGGCCTACATATTGATCGCGCAGACCCGCGAGCCAGTTGGTGCGATCCGCCGGCAGCGTCTCGAGGTAGCGGCGGATTACGTCGACGAACATGAGCTCGCTGATGCGGCTCAGCATGCATTCGCCGCCCATGCGGCCCTTTGATTCATCGAGTGCCGCACGGAAATAAGCGCCCAGCGCGCCACTGGCGTGATTGTGCAGATGAATGACCCGCGGCAGCGCCGTGAGCAGCGGGTTGTAAGGCCGCGAGTCGCAGCCGAGAAAACCGCAGACGAAGTGCGCAGCTTCGCCGCCTTCGGTGCCCACCGAGATTTTCACCGGCATCTGGCCGCTGTCGGGCAGGCGATACATCGACATCTCTGGCGTCTGGCGCATGCCGAGCGTGGTCGCCATCACGTGGGTATGGCCGTGCGGAAGCATGATGACGTCGCCGGCATTTAGTTTGATGGGCTCTTCACCTTCGATGGTGGCCCAGCAGGTGCCTTCCATGATGAGGTGATAGGAGATGAGGTGATCCGAGCCGGGAAACATCGCATCGACGACCGTCTTTCCCTCGGGCGTCTCCGCCACCCATGGCGCGCGCGCGTGCACGTCGAAAAAAAAGGCGCCGGACAGGCGCACGGCGCGCAAAACATCGGATAAGGCATCCATAAAGTCCTCCCAAGACGATCGAGCATCAACAGCGGACGGATGATCATTCGAACGCCGAGCTGGTTTCTTTACTCTGTCAGACGTCAGGAATGTATAGCAACCTCAAAGTTTACGGAGATGAAGATGTTGAAAGCTTTTTGCGCTGTAACGGCGATGACCATGGCTGCCTCGAGTTTGGCGGACACCACGGAACCGTCACAGGCCACGCACCGCTATCTGATCGAGCGCACTTTTCCCACTGGTGCAATTGACGGTGTCGACGCCGCGGTGAAAAAGAAGGTCAACGCTAACAACGCGACGTTGAACGTGACCTGGGAGAAGTCGTACGCGAATCCGGACAAGACCAAGTTGTATTGCGTGTATGACGGCCCGAGTGAAGCGGCGGTGCGCGATGCGGCCAAGCTCAACGGCCTGCCGGTCGACAACGTCGCGGAAATTCCTGCGGACATCAAGCCGGAGCCGCGCGGCGCCGTGCAGCACATTGCGGCGGGCAACCACCGCTATCTGGTGAAGCGCGCCGGCGTCCCGGGTGCCAGTGCCAGCGGCGATTCGAAGTTCGGCGTGACGCTGCTCACTTCGTATGCCACGGCCGACCGGCACGGCTCCTTCTGGGTATACGAAGCGCCTAGCTTCTCGGCGGTGGAGAGCGCTGCCAAGGCCGCGGGTGCGCCGTTCGAGTCGATCGCCGAGATTCCGGAGACTGTCTACCCGCACTGAGGCCCGATTCTAACTTTCGCGCGCGAAGTTCGCGCTCCAGTTCGTGTCCCAGGGACGGCGCCTGGAACAGATTGTCGCCGACGGTGAGTAGTTAGGGCAGGAGGCGGCGGCGGCGCTGGCGGCGGGCGCAAGCTTCATCCGTCGCGCGGGAGCGGCTACTTCGGCGGCACGAGCCAGCGGTCGACACCTGTCGAATCGATGAACCGGCCCTCGATCTGCCTGACCAGGTCGGCATGTCCTTCGCAGCCAGAATTCAACGACACCGTGCGCACGTCCCCGGCGTCCGATGCGGAGCGCATGACGATGAGCATCGAACGGCCCTTGAGGCAGGTGCGGCGCTTGATCGCCTTGTCCAGCACCTGGGTCTTCACGAACATGGTGAGCAGCTCGGCGTAGACCTCGGCGCCAACCTTTCTGTTCCAGACACCGACCTTGCTCGTGTCCTTGCGGCCGTTGAAGACCACGCGCCCATCCTCGAATAGATAGAGTTCGTAGACCGGGCAGGTGCCGTTGCAAGTGCCGCCGGCCACGCCGATGAACTTGTCGCCAGGGTGCCAGAGTGGAATTCCGCCGTAAGGCGCGCCGGCCGCGTATGGCAAGACCTTGGGCTTTTCCGCCTGGGCGAAGCTGGCGAATGCCAGGGTGGCCAGTGCAAAAACGACAAGTCCGGTTCTCATGGGTTGGCTCCTAACATTCGACGATGTTCACGGCGAGGCCGCCGCGCGAGGTTTCTTTGTATTTCGTCTTCATGTCCGCGCCCGTCTCGCGCATGGTTTTGATGACCTTGTCGAGCGACACGTAGTGGGTGCCGTCGCCGCGCAGCGCCATGCGCGCGACGTTGATGGCCTTGGCGGCGCCGATGGCGTTGCGCTCGATGCAGGGAATCTGCACGAGGCCGCCCACCGGGTCGCAGGTCAGCCCGAGATGATGTTCCATGGCTATTTCTGCCGCATTTTCGACCTGCCGCACGGACCCGCCCAGTACCGCGGTGAGCGCTGCCGCGGCCATCGAGCAGGCCACGCCCACTTCGCCCTGGCAACCTACTTCGGCGCCCGAGATCGACGCGTTTTCCTTGTACAGGAATCCGATGGCGGCGGCGGTGAGCAGGAAATCGACGATGCCGGCGTCGCTGGCCCCGTGCACGAAGCGCGCGTAGTAGTGCATGAGCGCGGGCACGATGCCGGCGGCGCCATTCGTGGGCGCGGTCACCACGCGACCCCCGGCGGCATTTTCCTCGTTGACCGCCAGTGCCCAGAGGTTGACCCAGTCGAGCGCGATCAGCGGATCGTGCGGCGCGGCGCTCTGCGGAGCGGTGAGCTGCGCGAACAACCCGGGCGCGCGGCGCTTCACCTTGTACCCACCCGGCAGCACGCCGGGCGTCTCGCAGCCGCGCTTCACACAGGCCTGCATGACCTGCCAGATGCGCAGCAGCCCCGCATCGATTTCCGTATCGCTGCGCCACTGGCGCTCATTGCGGCGCATGATCTCCGCGATCGACGTCTGCTCCTTTTCGCACAGCGCCAGTAGCTCGTCGCCATTGCGGAACGGAAAGGGCAGCACGGTGAGATCCGGCACGATGCGCTTTTCCGTGCCGCCGCCCGCCGCCGGCTGGTCCGAAACGACGAAGCCGCCGCCCACCGAGTAGTAAGTGCCGGCGAGCAGTTCTGCGCCACCGTCGTCGAACGCGACAAATTGCATTCCGTTCGAATGAAGCGGCAGCGTGTCCTTGTGGTTGAACGCGAGGTCGCGCCGCTCGTCGAACGGCACCGCGCGAGTGCCGAACAAGGCGAGCTCGCGGGCGGTGCGGATGCGCTCGACAATGCCGGCGATCGATTCGACATCGACGGTGTCTGGTTCGTGGCCGGAAAGGCCGAGCAGGATGGCTTTGTCGCTGCCGTGGCCCTTGCCGGTCGCGCCCAGCGAGCCATACAGAGTGACGCTGATGCGCGCCACCCGGTCTAACAAATTGGCGTCGCGCAGGCGCACGGCGAACTGGCGCGCGGCGCGCATCGGGCCGACGGTATGCGAGCTCGAGGGGCCGATGCCGATCTTGAACAGGTCGAAGACGCTGAGTGCCACGCGGCATTGTCCGCGCAAAGGAGAAAAGCGGCTACCTTCCCGGAAGTTTGTTGCGCAGGAGCTCGAGCAGCGTGTCGGGCTCGATCGGCTTGGTGAAATGCATATCGAATCCGGCGGCCTTGGCGCGCGCCTTGTCGGATTCCTGGCCCCAACCGGTAACGGCGATGAGCAGCGTCTGCTGGCCCCGGGTGTCGAGACGAACTCGGCGAGCCACTTCGTAGCCGTCAAATTCCGGCATGCCGATGTCGAGCAACGCGATGTCCGGTTGTGACGCCTCGATGCTCGCCAGTGCCTGGCGGCCATCGTGCACCACGGTCACCGAGTGGCCGTCCATCTCCAGCAACATGGCCAGGCTTTCAGCGGCGTCGCAGTTGTCATCGGCGATGAGCACGCGCCGCTTGAGCGCTGGCCCCGCGGCGGCAGCCTCGGCAATGTTCGCCGCCGGCGCGGAAACGCTGCGGCGCGGAATGCGCACCACGAATTCGCTGCCCTTGCCGGGGCCGGCGCTGTGCGCTTCGATCGAGCCGCCATGGAGCTGCACTACGCCTTTGGAGAGCGCGAGCCCGATGCCCAGACCGCCTTCGGAGCGATCCTGCGTGGACTTGACCTGCGAGAACATGGTGAACACCGCCGACAGCGCCTCCTGCGAAATACCGATGCCGCTGTCGGTGACGGAGATTTCCAGGTTCGCGTCATCGGCCCTGGCGCGCAGAAGGATCTTGCCGCCCGGGTCGGTGTATTTCGCGGCGTTGGTGAGCAGGTTCGACAGAACCTGCGCGAGACGAAGCGGATCCGCTGCGAATCGCACGGGCTCTGGCGGCAGGTCGATGGAAAGCTGGTGGGACTTCGCTTCGACGGTCGGACGCGAAGTCTCGACTGCGGCCTCCACCACCTTCGCAAGATCGGTCATCTCGGTGCGCAGATCGAGCGTGCCGCGCGTGATGCGCGAAATGTCGAGCAGATCGTCGAGCAGCAGCGACATGTGCCGCACCTGCCGCGTGATGACCTTGTGACTCCATTGCCTCTGGTCCTCGCTGGCATTGGACGACATGGAGATCAACGTGGCTTGCCGGATCGGCGCCAGCGGATTGCGCAGCTCGTGCGCGAGCGTCGCGAGGAATTCATCCTTGCGCTGGTCCGTCTCGCGCAGCGCAGCCTCGGCGCGCTCGCGGCTGGCGATCTCGCGCTGTGCCGCTTCGTAGAGGCGCGCATTGTCCATCGCCACCGCGGCCTGCGCGGCGACGCCAATCACGAGTTGTTCGGCGCGCTCGGTGAAGCGGTCCGCTTCCGGATGGCCGAAGAACAGGCCGCCCATGACTTCCCCCGAGCGCGAGATCACGGGCACTGCAAGATAACTGCAGACCGGCAAGTGACCTTTCGGCATTCCGAAATGCGGCGCCATCTTGCCGTAGCGGGGATCCTTGGTGATATCGGCCGAACGCACCACGCCCCGGCCGGTAAACGTCGGATGGAAGACCGGCGTATTGCGCGGCATGCCGAGTTTGTCGAAGGACTCGCGCGATGCGCCCGCCAGCGTGTAGAGCAGGAACGCCTCGCCCTGCTCATTGATGATGTTGTAGAAGAACGCGCCGAACCTGGCACCGGTGAGCTTGGTCGCGGTATCCGTGACCGTCTGCAATACCTTCTGCAGGTCGAGCTGCGAGGCGATGGATTTGCCGGTGGTTTCGAGCAAGCCGAGTACTTCCGCCTGCTCGCGCATCACTTCTTCGGCGCGCTTCTGGCGCGTGATGTCGCGCGCAATCTTGGAAGCGCCGACGACGCGGCCGCCCGAATCCTTGATGGGCGATACCGTGAGCGACACGTTGAAAAGCGAGCCGTCCTTGCGACGGCGAATGGTTTCGTAGTGTTCGATGCGCTCGCCGCGCCGCAGGCGCTGGATGATGCTCGGCTCCTCGTCGAGGTGCTGTTCGGGAATCAGCATGGTGACGGGCTGGCCGATCGCCTCGACCGCCGAATATCCGAACAGCTCCCGCGCGCCGGGATTCCACGTGGTGATGACGCCGTCCAGCGTCTTCGTGATGATCGCGTCGTCGGAGTATTCGATGGCCGCCGCGAGCCTGCCCAGCACTTCCTCGGACTGCTTGCGTTCCGTGATGTCCTGGATGATGCCGATGAACTGCGCGGCTTCGCCGTTTTCCTTGCGCAACACCGTCACCGTGGTGCTGCTCCAGACGGCGCTGCCATCCTTGCGGACGTAGCGTTTTTCGAGCGCGTAATTCGAGATCTCGCCGTCGCGCAATTTCTGCATGGCCTCGCGGGTTACCGCCAGGTCGTCGGGATGCGTGAGATTGAGAAAGGTGTGGTCGCGCAGGTCGACCAGTGAGTAACCGAGAATCGAACAGAATTTGGCGTTGGCTTCCTCGAAGCGCCCATCGAGGCTGGTCACGGCGATGCCGAGTGCGGCCTGCGAGAACACCGCGCTCAAGCGCCCTTCGCTGTCGCGCAACGCGCGCTCGGCGAGGCGACGCTGGGTCACGTCGTGGAACACCATCACCGCGCCGGTGACCTGGCCTTTCGCGTCGCGGATGGGCGCGGCACTGTCTTCTATGCTCACCTCGCCGCCGGCGCGCGAGATCAGTGCGGTGTGGTTGGCCAGGCCCACGATCGTGCCGGTTTCCAGCACCTTGTCGATCGGATTTTCCGCCGGGCGACGAGTTTCCTCGTTGACGATGCGGAAGATGGTCGTGAGTGGCTGGCCGTTGGCCTCATCGGAGCGCCAGCCGGTGAGTTTCTCCGCGACCGGGTTCAGGAAGGTCACGCGGCCTTCGACATCGGTGGTGATGACCGCATCGCCGATGCTCGCCAGCGTCACCTTGAACCATTCGCGCTGCAGGATCAGTGCCTCGTTGGCGGCGACCAGCTCGCGTTCGGCGCGTTGCCGCGCGACCAGGATCGCGTCGACGTTCTTCAACGCGGCCACTCGCAGGCGTTGTTCTTCGACGTGATCGGTCACTGGCTAGCTACTTAACGCCTGTGCGGCGAGCGCGGTGCCAGCGACGCGCGCTTTGATCTTCGCGAAAGCCAGGTCGCGCGAGGTCGACTTGTCATCGCAGAACGGCGCGTAGCCGCAGTCGTCGGTGGTGCCAAGCTGGTGCAGGGGAATGTGGCGGGCCGCCTCGAGGACGCGATCGCGCACCAGCTCGGGGGTCTCGAGGCGCGGATTGATGGGCGAAATCACCCCGACGAAAACGCGATGACCAGGCTTGAGATTTTCCGCGATCAACTCGAGCGCCGAGGCGCGATCGCTCTCACCGGCGAGCGCTATGAAGAAGTTGCTGACGTTGAGCTGCAGCAGGCTCGGCAGCAGTGCCGCGTAGGGAACATCGGCGCTGTGCGTGGAATCGCGATCGCCGCCCGGGCAGGTGTGCACGCCGACGCGCAGGCGTTCGGCAGCCGTCAAACGGCCGAGCGCAAGATTGTTGAGGTCGATAAAGCTCGCCAGCAACTCGCCGCTCGGGTCGACCTTGAGCGTAAAGCGCGCCTCGGTGAAATCGATCTGTACGGAATGCGCGCCCATCGCCAGGCAGCGCCGCACTTCGGTGACGTGCTCGTTGACCAGATCCTCGATGAATTGCTCGCGCGGGTAGCCGTCGATGCTTTCGGGGGGGTACATGAGGCTCAGGGCCGACGGCGAAATGACCGCCTGTTTCACCGGCACGGTCGAATGACGCAGAGCCTGCTCGAGAAATTTATCGGCGTAGCGCCGATAGCGGAACGGCCCGCTGGTCAGGCGCGGCATGCGGCGCACGTGGCCAGCGGCGAACGGAATCTTGAAACCGTCGGGCGCGGTGTTCGGCAAGCCCTCGACGCTGTACGTCCAGAAGTTGTGATACTTGCGTTGTTCTCCGTCGGTGATCACCGGCGAACCGGTGGCCTCGAAGCGCCGCACCGTGTCTTCGATGGCGGCGTCGTATAGCGGTTCGAGTCGTGCGTCCGTGCCGTCGCCGATGGCGGCGATCGCTTCGATCAATTCGGGCGGACGCGGAACACTCCCGATAGGCTCGGTGGGGATCATTCTTGCTCTTTGCGCAACGAGGGGAATCCGGAGGAATTGCAGTTTATCCCCGGTCTGCCGATTCGCGCGCGAGAAAACCCAACCTGCCGGTGTAGGAGGAATCCCTCATGTGAAGTGGGCGGGCGGAGGCCAGGCGATTTTCCTCCGACCCCGCCGCGTCCGGCGCTTCATTTCATCTGGATCTCGTTCGGTTAGCGGAACGTGACGAACGCGTCGGGCAGCTCTATCCGCGCGCGCGAGGTCTCGATCGAGATCACGGCGGCGTCCATGGCGGCCACCGCCCGGCGTAGATAGGCTGTCAATCGAGCGCCAACCCGTTACGATTCACGCATGCTGAAACGCGTACTCATTGGTCTAACACTCCTCGGCGCGTGCGCCGGTGCGCACGCGGACCCCGCGCTGCAGAATTTCCTCTCGACCACTCTTGCCACGGCGCGTGACAAAGCGCATTTGCCGGCGGTGGCCGGCCTGGTGCAGATCGACGGGAAGATAGAGGCCCAGGTCGCGCTCGGCGTGCGCGAAATCGGGCGACCTGAAGCAGTCGGTCCCGATGACCGCTGGCACCTCGGCTCCGATACCAAGGCCATGACCGCGACGATGATCGCGCGCCTCGTGGAACGCGGCGACCTCGGATTCGATGAAACGCTGGGACAGATTTTCCCGGGCATCGCCGCGCGCATGGACGCGCAGCTTCGCAACGTGACCCTCACTCAATTGCTGAGCCACACCTCCGGGCTGCCGGCGCTCAGCAGCGAGCAGGAGATGACCGAATTCCTCGGAGTGATGGAGCACGAGAAAAAGGTTCGCGGCCAGCGCGCCATGGTCGCGCTGCACTACCTCATTCGTCCGCCGGTATCGAAGGTTGGCGAGTTCGCGTATTCGAATCTCGGCTACGTCATCGCCGGGGCCGCCGCCGAAGCCCGCACCGGTAAAACCTGGGAAGAACTCATCGAGAGCGAAATCTGGAAGCCGCTCGGCATCAAGCGTGCCGGATTCGGCCCGCCCGGGAAGGCGGGCAGCATCGGCGAGCCCCGTGGCCACGTGGAACGGGGCGGCAAGCTGGTGGCGCTCGAACCCGGCGAACCGGGCAGCGACAACCCGCCGGCCATCGGGCCCGCCGGCACGGTAAACATTTCATTGAACGACTGGCTGTTGTTCGCGCAGGACCAGCTGGCCGGCATCCACGGCCACGGCAAACTACTCAAGCCGGAAACGTACCGGAAGCTGCATACGCCGGTGACCAGGAACTACGCGCTCGGCTGGGGCGTGCTGCGCGACCAGGAAGGCTCGATCACGTTGCTCACGCACATGGGCAGCAATGGATTCTGGGTCAGTGACGTCCGCATCATGCCGAAGCACGACGTGATCTTTCTCACCGCCATGAACGCGGGCGGACCCGTCGCGGAAAATACCGCGCGCGAGATCGGCAAGATTCTGCAGGAAAGGCTCAAGACCATCGACTGAGCGGGGCGCCCTGCGCGCTCGCCAAACAAGGTCTGAAAGAGATCGATACTGAACCGGGTGATGCCTCACACCGAGGTCACGATGAAAAACGGCAGCTGGAATCTCGAGAAAACGAGAAAACCGGTCCATGTTCGTGTTCACGCCGCTGCCGTTGAAGGGTGCCACCGGATCGCCGGGCAGGCCGATTGCCGTTTTCTGAATGAGGGGCGCCGATGAATCTTCGACCTGTGTTCGCGGTACTAACATTGTTTGCGGCGTTCAATGCGGACGCTGCCGACCTGGAACAGGGCCGGACCAAGAGCCTGGGTTGTCAGGCCTGTCACGGCAGCAACGGAATCGGTACGGCCCCTGACATCCCGAATCTCGCCGGTCAGAAGGCGGGCTACATCGAGGCGCAACTCACGGCGTTTCGCGCCAAGGACCGCAAGCACGCGCTCATGAACGCCATCGCCGCGCAGCTGACGGACGCCGACATCGAGAATCTCGGCGCGTTCTGGAGCAGCCTGCCGGCGGGCGCCGCCGCGGTGGCGCACGCGGTCGATCCCGCCGCGCAGTTGCGCAAGTCGCGCATGACGTTCCCGGCAAGTTTCCCAAAAGACTTCGTGATGTATGCCGAAACGCTCGACGAGAAGCGCAAATCCACCAAGCGGTCGTACGTGAATCACGCCGGCCTGGATGCCGCGCGTGCGCGTAAAGAGCTTCCGCCCGGTTCGATCATCGTGGTCGAGAACGGACCGGCAGCTCGGCCGACATCCTATGCCGCCATGGAAATCGAAAAGGGCTGGGGCGCCCACATCCCGGGGATCCTGCGCAATGGCGACTGGAGCTACGCGTTGTTCGACGACCAACATGCGCTGCGCGCGGATTTCAACTACGCCCGCTGTCTCGCCTGCCACAAGCCCGAAGCCGCTTCGAGCTACGTGTTCGGTCTCGAGGCGATCGCCGCGGTGAAGTAGTGGCGCTACCAGCCTAGAAAGTGACCGGCCTCGCCAGGAATTCATCGGTACCAAAGAACATCTCGAGCCCGATCCCGACGCCGACCGTCGCCTTGCGCTCCTGCGTGACGAGCTCGCGCGGAAACGTGCAGCTCAGGCGCGTCTCGAGCACCAGCCAGTCGCGCGCGATGCTGCGTCGATAGGCTAACTTGAGGCCATAGTTTTCCGTGGGCACGGGTGACACGAACTTGCCGGTGGTGAACAGTTCCCCCGCGATCGCGCGCCGGTTCGCGAGGCCGCGCATCAGGGTGAGCGCGCTATACCCCTTGCCGCCCTCGGTTTTCTGCGAATACGTGACCGAGCCGGCCCAGCGCAACAGCCAGGTTTCGTTGAAGATGCGTTCGAAATCGAGGCGGCTGGTGAGGCCAAACTTCTCGCTGTTCTGCCAGAACGCGGTTTCGCGCAGTGACCACAGCGCCCGCTCCGATTTGCCGTGCAGGAAGCGATAGCTGCCCTTGACGAAAGGATCGAGCGGTGAACGCACGCGAAGTCCCGCGTCGGCTTCAAAGTGTCCGCCCTGGCGCGGTTCGCGATAGCGGATGCCGAGCAAGGTTTCGTCTTCCTCGACCGGACCATACTGGTTCGCCAGCGCCCCGGAATCGAGCCTGCGTTCGGTGACGTATTCGTCGCGGTTCACGCGCCCGACGAAGGCATGCAGCCGCTTGTTGAGATGCGGCAGTGGCACATCCACCTGAAATCTCAGGCGCGGCTGCAATCCATCGAACTCATCCCACAGCAGCGAGGGCGCCAGTGAGCCGCTGGTGTTCTTGTAGACGGTGTCGTCGTAGTCGCCACCGAACTTCGTATCCATGCGCATGGCCGAGCGCCACACGAATCTCCATAGTTCCAGATGCGCGCGGTCGACGAATTTCATGCTCTCCGGCCCGGCGATTTCATAGGCGAATGCCGGTGGCGGCGCCAGCTTGGCCGACCGATCGATGCCCGCGCCGGGGTCATCGCTCAGCGGATCGAGGTTCGGGATCGTATTGACGATCGTGGGATCGGGCGGCGTGGTGTCGGCGGTTCCAGGTTCATTGACCGGCGCCTCCTGTGTCGCAGGCTTGCTAGCCGGCTCCTGCGCCCCCGCGGACAGCGGCAGCAACAACCCGCAAACAAGATTGATCCGTCCCCATCGCCACAATGCAGCCGTCATTCAACCAGCATGGCAGTTGTTGGCGCGCGAAAAGGTCGGAGGATTACTGCAAGGGCGGCGGACAAGTCCCACACCGCTATTTCTTGCCATGTGGCCACTGATACCCATAGCCCCATCGCCACGGGAAAGGCGACCAGCGCGCGCCGCCGGCACGCACCGCGGCATACATCACCGCGGCATTCGTGGCGGAGCTGTTGGCGCGCACGCAGCTGCGAAAATCCCGGTCCGCGTTCTTGCGGACGTCGGCGCCACACCAGTACTTGATGTCGTGGTCGATACAGCAGCCGCGCCATTTCGAATCGCGCCAGCCGCTGCAGCCATCGGTGGTGAATACATGCGGTGGCGGCGCCACGCCGGGTTGCGCCACCAGGCAACGTTCGAGCGCAAACTTCTGCAGCTCGGGTTCCGAGTAGCTCTTGCCGTCGACGAGGTAGGGCGGCCTGATGGTGCTGCGTGTCGGGGTGCAGGCGCCCGCCATGAACGAGAGCAGGACGGGAATGCAAACGCGGAAGACCTGCGGTTTCATTCGGCACTGGCGCGAATGGCGATCTTGATCTGGCTGGCGTCATAGCTGAACAGCCCCACGGAACTGAAATTCGGCGCCCCCCAGCTTTCAATGACGCCGACGCGCGCGAGCTTGTCGCCGTCCGCCGCGGTCAGCAGGTCCTGGACGCTGCGGCGGCGAAAATCGGTCAACGATGGCCAGCTACCGGTCGCCGCCGTGGGGTAGATAGACGCCACCAGCATGCCGCGCGTGCTCAGCAGGTCTTCGACCTGCGAACGCTCCCATAGATAGGGCAGGAGCTTCGGCAGGTTGCAGGCGAGTTCGCCCATGCGCAACGCCACCAGCGAGCACTGGCCGCCACTGGCCGCGACTTCGAGCGGCGAAGAATTGATGACCAGGACTTTGTTGGCGCCCAGCGCCAGCGCGGCCTCCAGCGGCCGGTTGTGCGCGAAGCCGCCATCGATGAGCCGGTCCTTGTGGCGCAGCACGCGCAAATCCACGTCGTGCGCCGAGAACACCGGAAACGGCGAGCCGGAGGCGAATGCCGCATCCTCGAGCTCTCTATCCACGGGCTTGCGCACCACGATCCAGCGCGGATCGCGTACCACGTTGAACCAGGATTCGGCCGTGAGGCTGTCGTCGATGTGTTTGTCGGTTCCGCTGACGAACAGGAAGTAGCGTTCCTGGCTCTTCTCGAGCGAGGTGGCGGTGATCACGAACGGCACAGCGAGCGGAAAGGGTTCCTCCACCGTGGTCGCCACTTTCACGTCGTCCTCGTGCTCGCATCGCCGCGCGGGCTTGTCGTGTTGCACGAGGTTCGCGAAATCCGTGAACGCGCAATGCAGGAACGCACGCGCATTCGAATTGCCGTACAGCGCCGGCGCGGCCAGCAGGTTCCACCACACCCACGCCGACAGCGTGAGCGTCATGAAGCGCATGAAGCGGCGCTCACTGCCGAAGATCGCGCGCGAACGATATTCGCTGAACAGGTAGCACACCTTGTCCTGTGCCCAGCCGGACAGGCCTGACGCGGCGCCGGCGCGCCCGAGGAACATGAGCACGACGGTCAGCACCGCCGCCAGCGCCAGGAAATACATCCAGAAGCCGCCGTTCATCTCGAGCAGTGAGGTGGCGTCGAGCGCCATGGCGATGAGCACGCCCAGGTAGCTCAGCAACACGATGCCCAGCAGCACGAAAAACGCACCGAGGATGTTGGCGCGCGACTCCGGGCGAAAGAATTGCGTCTGGTCGTGAAAGAACAGGTGCACGGCGTAGATCAGCGCGACGAAACCGATGCAGGCCAGATTGACCGCGATGGCGCCCGGATCGCCGAACCACGCCTGCGACATCCGGCGCAATTCGTCCGCGAACACGAACGCGGCCGCGACGCAGGCCAGCCCGGCGACCACGGTGATCACGGTGCGCGCCGTCACGCGCGCACGCCGCCATTCGAACGGCGCGATCGGCGCCAGGCGCACGTCGGAATAGAACGCCACCAGCGCCATCCAGGCGTAGTAGAGACCGGTTTCCGTGCGCATGTGCTCGACATGGCTGACGCTTGCCACCTTGACGATGACGATCGGCGCGAATACCAGCAGCAAAATCCACGGCCAGCTTTCTTTCCACGCACGCGCGCGCCGCTCGAAGAAGGATTCATCGGAATGATCGAAGCGCGTGACGTGGCGAAACTGCTTGCGGAAGACCTCGAGCGCGAAACCCGCCACCAGCCACACCACGACCAGCGCGGCGATGAGGCTCGCGTAACGCATCATGTCGAGGATGGGAAAGACGTCGTACGAGTGAATGCCTGTGCCGGGCTCCTTCCAGAGAATGGCGGTGAGCGGATTCTTCGGTTTCCGGGATCCCAGCCTGGCGAAGTTGTCGTCCATGGCGGCCACGAACACGCCGAGCAGAGCGCCACCCGAGGTGCCGATGACGTAGTCCACCTGTTGCGTGACCGGCTTGCGGGCGGCGTCGCTTCCAGCATTGACCAGCCGGCCCTGGTCGTAGAGGAAGTCGATCATGCTGGTCTGGTAGGCCGCCTTCACGCCGCCGCCGGTGAGCACCAGCGCCAGTTTGTCGGCCGGGTTGCCACGATCGAGCTGCGCCCACAGCTCCGGAATGGTGAAGCGGAAATGGCGTTGCGAGACGTTGCCGAACTGCAGACGGCGATAGTTAGTCTCGCGAAATGCCGTGAGTACCGGCCCGAGCTGGGCTTCTTCCTGCGAGGTCTTGGCGAAGAGCGCGATGGCCGTGGCGGGCTCCTTGCGGGTGTCCTGCGATTGTTTGACGGCCTCGGCGGCATCGTCGCGAAGCGACTTCGACGCCAGCAACACACGCTTTCGAACCACGACCCAGTCATCGAGGTTCACGGTCTCGCGGGTCCGAAGCTCGTTGGGCGCCGCCGGCCGCACGATTCTGGCGCGGCGAAACTTCTTCTCGATGTGTTCGCTGATCACGTAGGTCGGCGGGTCCATCTGCGAGGGCAGATCTTCGCTCGCGCCAAAGCGCGTGGCGGCGATCAACGCGCTGTAGAACGCCTCGCGCCGCTCATCGTCGAGCTCCTGCTGGTCGGCCCAATCGGTGGCGGTGCGGATGAGATACGGCACCGCTGGCGAGAGGTGCGAAGGCAAGAGGATGGTGACCGGGTCGCGCTGCCGCAGAGCACTGAAGAAATCCATGAGCCGCGCATCGGCGTTGGCGATCTCATTGCCGTGGCTATCGGTCAGCAGCAGGCGGCGATCGAAGGTGGGCAGGTTCGGCAGCGCCTGCCGCGGCAGCGCGAAGTAGTCCTGATCGAAGCGCTCCGGATCATCGGCCTTCATCACCGACACGGCGAACGAGGTGAGCACCGCGGCCTGCACGGCGCCGTTTTCGAGCCAGCTCACCAGTTGGTAGGGAGTGCCCTTGGCGAATGCGCCGCACACCTGCGGTGCGCTCTCCGGGCCGCGGGTTTCTCCGTCGAATCGCCCGTCCTCGGCCAGATAGTAGGCGGGCAGCGCCAGCGTGAGCTGCAGGTGCAGGTCCTTGGCGCAGGTGCTGGTGGCAACGTAGAAGCTGGCTTTCTCGGCCGCCTTTGCATCGTCCGCCGCGAAGGCGGCCGGGACACAGAAAACCGCGAGCAACGCTAGCGCCGCGTGGTCGAATCTACACATGCAACCTCCCTGTCCGGCGCTGGCGCGTACCGCGGGAATTACCGCGAGTGCGCCTTGATCCAGTCAATCACCCGCGCATAGAACTCGGAAGGCGCTGGCTCGATCTCATTGTGAACTTCGTGACGCATTCCCGGATAGATTTCCAGGTGCTTGTCGATCGAGCGCAGCGCCGCGACTAACTTCTGCGAGCCCTGCGGCGGCGCGATGCGGTCGTCGCCGCCGTGCAGCGCCAGCCACGGCAGGGCAATGGTGCGTGCTGCTTCGAGCGCGCGCCGGCAGGCGGCTTCGATTTCGATGAGCAGTCGCACCGTCACGTCTTTCGGAACCAGCGGATCCGCTCGATAGCTCGCCTGCACGGCAGCGGAGTGGGTGAGACGCTCGGCGGGCAGGTGCGGGTCCACGCGCATGGCCGAGAAAGGCCGGCACAGCGAAATGACTGCGCTGCGCACCAGCGAAGGCGCGCGCGGAAACGCGGCCAGCGGGCAGCCAGAGGTGATGACGCCGGCGAGTCCTTCGTAATGCTGTTCGACGCTGCGAACCGTGATCAGCGAACCCAGGCTGTGACCCCAGATGTAGAGCGGCAATCCGGGATTGTGCTTGGCGACGTCGTTGCGAATCGCCATGAGGTCGTCGACGAAGAGCTGGAAACTTGCGATGTCGGTGCGTTCGCCGGGCGATTGTCCGTGGCCGCGCAAGTCGAACGTGAAGCAGGCGATGCGTTCGTGGGTGAAGCGGCGCACCGCATCGGCGTAGCGGCCGCGATGTTCGGCCATGCCGTGCACGATGATGAGCGCCGCTTGCGCGGCCGGCGGGACAAACTCTTCACCGACCAGGTCGGTACCGTGGAAACCCGGCATGCCCCGATTTTGGGGTCAGACCCCATAAGCTAGCAAATGGGGTCTGACCCCATTACTCATTACTTGGCGAGCGCCGGGCCTGAGAACTCGGATTCGATGATCACTTCGATGTTGTCGCCGACACCCATGTTGGTGCCGGGCGCGGGCACGCCGAACCCGATGCCGAAGTCGGAGCGCTTGAACCTGGCCGTCGCCGAGAACCCGACGCGGGCGTGCGGGTCCATCGGCTGGCCGGCGTAACCGCCGTTGTAACGGGCTTCGAGCACCACCGGCCTGGTCACGCCGTGCAGCGTGAGCTCGCCGTGGACGCGCAAGTTGTTAGCGCCGACCTGCTCGACCGACTTCGAGCGGAACGTCAGCTGCGGATATTTCGCCGTGTCGAGCAGCTGGGCGCCGCGGATCGTGTCGAGGAAACCGTCGGGGGCGTTGTCCGACGCGATCGAATTCGGGTCGATATTCACCTGCACGCGGGAGGTCGCCAGGTGGTTCGGATCGAACTGCAGGTCCACATCGACGCTGGTGAAGCGCGCGGTGAACGTGGAAAAACCCATGTGACTGAAGCGCAGCAGCAGGCTGGTATGCGGCTTGTCCACCTTGTAGTTGCCGGCGGGCACGGGCGGCGGCGCGTTGGTGCTGGCGTTGGCGGCGGAGGCCAGGAGCAGAAGCAGGGCAACGGCTGAGCGAGGCATGGCGTGTCTCCTAAGTTGGTGTTCCTTACTTAGTCGAACGAGCCGGGGCGTTTTCGACATGCCCTTTCGAGCATGAAAATAGCGAAAGCCCCCGCAGGTATGCGCTCAAATGGATGCCGAGGTCCTGCACGTCATCCCCGGCGCCGTGCATGAACGACGATTTGCGGCGGCGCATGAACGGCAGGCCGAGCGCGTACAGCCCGGGCACGCCGACTACTCCGCCGTCGTGCACCAGCCGCCCTTTGCGATCGAGCGCCGGCGCCTCGAGCCAGGAGTAGTCAGGGCGGGAGCCGGTGGCCCAGATTACAGTGCCGATGCTGCCGCCATTCAGATCGAGGCGGAGGCGCGGCTTTTCGTCGACGCGCGTCGCGGCAAACCGCTCCGGCGCCGATACTCCACCGCAATCTCCACCACGCGCGACCCATCCATCGATGTTGTCGAGCAGCCGTGTGAGCTTGATATCCGCCATGGCGCAGTAGCTGCGCAGCGATCCGGAGAACTGCGCCACGCCGCCCCTGATCCCGGCGAGACGACCGACGATGCTCACGCCGCGCTCGCTGAGAATGTTCAGGTCCAGAGTCGCGCGCTCGGGACTGCCGATCAGCTGCGGCGACGGCACGCGCCGCGCGCGCACCAGGTCGTCCACCGCGTCATACCGCTGATCGAGAATGCCCACCGCATCCATCCATCGCTGGATGTCGTGGCCGCGATAGGTTCGTGGCAGGCGAATGTGTTCACCGACCGCGAGCGTGACCTCGCGTCCCGAAGCGCGAATCTCGGCGGCAAGCTGCAACCCGGTCGCCGATGCGCCGACGATCAGCACTCCACGATCGTCGAGCTGGCGCGCATTGCGGTATTGCTGCGGCGATATCGTGCGCAGCGCTGGCGGAAGCTCGGCGGCACAGGCCGGGATGTTAGGCAGGTGGTGCGCGCCACTCGCCATCACGACGACCCGGCAGCGCCACTGGCCGCGCTGGGTCAGCACGCGAAAACCACCGTCGGCCTCGCGAACCGAAACCACCGCCGTGCCGGTTCGTACCGGCGCGCCTACGGCGGCGGCATATCCATCGATGAAGTCGATGACTTCGGGCATCGTCATGAACCCGTCGGGATCGGCACCGGCATAGCCATACCCCGGCAGACGGCTCTGCCAGTTCGGCGTCAGCAGCCGCAGGGAATCCCAACGTTCGTGGCGCCAGGAATTGGCGACCTCGCCGCGTTCGAGCACCACGTGATCGATCGACGCGCCCGAGAGCCAGGCGCTCATCGCCAGGCCGGAATGCCCGGCACCGATGACGACGACGTCAACGGTGCCGGCGGCGTCGATCACCGAATCTCGACCGTGACGTTGGTCGGGTTGGTCACGACGTCGAACACGGCCGAGCGTCGCTGCGACTGCGCCACCAGTGCCGCGATCTCGTCCTTGGTGGCATCGGCATCGATGTCGAACATCACCTTGATGCCATCGAAGCCATTGCGCACCTCGCTGTCGATGCCGAGGATGCCCTGCAGGTCCATGCCGGCTTCGAG
Organism: Pseudomonadota bacterium; assembly: GCA_039930985.1. Taxonomy (GTDB): domain Bacteria; phylum Pseudomonadota; class Gammaproteobacteria; order Steroidobacterales; family Steroidobacteraceae; genus CADEED01. The sequence continues at coordinate 20,976 of JBDTSV010000047.1, read as the reverse complement.
CGTGGCCTTGACCGAGCGCAGCTGAATCTTGCGATTCTGCGCGACCGCGGCGATTCCAGCGGTGAGGCAGGACGCGAGACCCACGAGCACGTATTCCACCGGCGTCGCGCCCTTGTCTTCGGACGCGAAAATCGCCGGATGGTCGGCGTCGTATTTGAACTCGGTCTTGTGCGATTGCTCCGCGCCGAGGCCGTAGAACTTCTCGACCGTCGAGCGGCTGTGCGTGCCGTTGACCCAAGTGCAGCTGGCGCGCCACTTGAACGCGGCTGCCGCCGGCGCCGCCGTCAGCGCCTCGCGGGCGCCCAACAAAGCTTCCACGTTGACGCCGTTATCCACCTTCATTGCTCTCAATTCCATGTCGATTCTCCTGCTGTGAAAGCCGGCCGACGGCTGGCATGGGCAGCAGAGTGGGCGCCCGCCATGGGACCTGGCGTGGGAGCCAGCGTGGAAATTGAAGATATGGGGACATTCCCACGCCGGCTCCCACGGTGGGGCATCAGGCTATCCAAAAGGAGATTCTCATGGCCCGTTACCAGAACATTCTCGAGACCATCGGCAACACGCCGGTGGTCAAGCTCAACAAGCTCGCGCCGTTCGGCGTCAACGTTTACGTCAAGGTGGAATCTTTCAACCCGATGGGTTCGGTGAAAGACCGCATGGCGCTCGCCATCATCGAGGATGCCGAGCGCAGCGGCGCGCTGAAGCCGGGGCAGACCGTCATCGAGGCCACCAGCGGCAACACCGGCATCGGCCTTGCGATGGTGTGCGCGCAGAAGGGCTATCCACTGGTCGTCACCATGGCCGAGAGTTTCAGCGTCGAGCGCCGCAAGCTGCTGCGTTTCCTCGGCGCCAGGGTGGTGCTCACGCCCGCGTCTGAAAAAGGCACCGGCATGCTCGCCAAAGCCGTCGAACTGGCGATGACGCACGACTGGTTCCTGTGCCGTCAGTTCGAGAACCCGGCGAATGCGGACGTGCACTCGCGCACCACCGCGCGCGAGATCATCCGCGACTTCGCCGATCAGCGGCTCGACTACTTCGTCACCGGCTTCGGCACCGGCGGCACGCTCAAAGGCGTGGCGCGCGAGCTCAAGCGCTCGCGGCCGGGCACGCGCATCATCGCCGCCGAGCCTGACAACTCCCCGGTGCTCGGCAGCCGCATCCCGCAACCGCGCGACACCATGGGTGGCCCCGCCGGCAGCCATCCGCGCTTTCGTCCGCATCTCATGCAGGGCTGGTCGCCAGATTTCATCTCGACGCTGACCGAACAGGCCGTGGAAGCCGGCTTGATCGACGAGATCGTGCCGGTGGCCGGCGCCGATGCGCTGCGGCTGGCGCGCGAGCTCGCGCGCCAGGAAGGAATCTTCGCCGGCACCTCGAGCGGCGCGACGCTGGCTGCGGCGCTCGACGTGGCGCGGCGCGCACCTGCGGGCTCGAACATCGTCTGCATGCTGCCCGACACCGGCGAGCGCTATCTGTCGACACCGCTGTTCGAACACATTGGCGAGGAGATGACCCGCGAGGAGTGGGAAGTTTCGCGCTCGACGCCGCTGTGCCGGTTCGACGTGCCGTCCGTACCCGCGCCCGCTCCGGCCGTCGCCGAACAGAAAGTGGCGGTCGATCCGGCGGCGGCGCGCTTCGTCACCGAGGTCGTCGAGAAAGAGCCGGTAGTGATGTTCGCGATGGAGTGGTGCGAGTTCTGCTGGTCGGTGCGCAAGCTGTTCACGAAGCTCGGCATCGCCTATCACAGCGTCGACGTCGATTCCGTCGAGTTCCAGAAAGAGGACCTCGGCGGAAGGATTCGTGGCGTGCTCGTCGATCGCACCGGCGCCAAGACCCTGCCGCAGATTTTCGTCGGTGGCCAGCACATCGGTGGGGCCACCGACGTGTTCGATGCCTGGCGCAACGGCACTTTCCAGAAGCGCCTCGACGTGAGCGGCGTGCATTACGACCGCGCCACCGAGCTGGACCCGTACTCGTTGCTGCCGAAGTGGCTGCAGCCGCGCAAGAGCGCCTAGGAGCGGTCGTGCCAAACCATTCTCCACCCATCATCGACATTGCCGATGCCGAGCGCGCGTACACGCACCAGGTGATCGACAGCGCCTGTCGCGAGTGGGGTCTTTTCCAGGTGGTCGGGCACGGCATCGACCCGCGGTTGCTGGCCGCGCTGCGCCGGCAGATGCACGCCTTGTTTGGCGCGCCGCTCGAGTCGAAGCTGGCCATAGCGCGCACCGCGGAAAATCCCTGGGGTTTCTATGACCGCGAGCTGACGCGGCACACGCGCGACTGGAAGCAGGTGTACGACTTCGGCCCCGCCGATGGCGGCGCGCTGATGCCGCAATGGCCGTCGGGCCTGCCGGCGTTCGAGCCGATCGTGCGCGAGTTCTACGATCAATGCGGCGCGCTCGCGTTCCGGCTGCTGCGCGTGATGGCGCGCAACCTCGGCATGCCGGCGGAATCCCTGGACGCGCACTTTCGCCCCGAGCACACCAGCTTCCTGCGCTTCAACTACTACCCCAGGTGCCCGGCGCCCGACCGGCCCCTCGGCGTCAATCCACACACCGATTCCGGCGCCGTCACGCTCTTGCTGCAGGACCTGCCGGCGCTCGAAGTGTTTCACCGTGGAGAGTGGCGGCTGGTCGAGCCGGTGCGCGACGCGCTGACGGTGAACATCGGCGACATCATGCAGGTGTGGTCGAACGACCGCTACGCCGCGCCGCTGCATCGCGTGCTGTCCAACGCCGCCGAGGATCGCTACAGCGCGCCATTCTTCCTCAATCCCGCTTACAGCACTAACTACGCGCCGCTGCCGTCGGTGATCGACGCGCGGCATCCGCCGCGGTATCGCCCGATCAACTGGGGCGAATTCCGCGCCGGCCGCGCCGCCGGTGATTACGCCGACGCCGGCAAATACATGGAGATCAGTCACTATGGCATTCATTGACACCCTGCCCGAATCCGAGATCAGCGCCGACGTGCGCGCGATGTACGACCGCCAGCAGACGTTCTGGGGCTTCGTGCCTAACTACGCCAAGGTGTTCTGCTACCGGCCCGAGCTCATGGGCCTGTGGGCGGACCTGCAGCGGGGCATCAAGCGCAACATGGACAAGCGGCGCTTCGAGCTCGTGACCTTCGCGGCGGCGCACACCCTGCGCAGTACGCTGTGCTCGTTGGCGCACGGCCGGGCGCTGACCGAGTTCTTTTCCGCGGAAGACGTGCAGTTGATGGCGAAGGGCGCATCGCCCGCGTCGCTCACCGCCGCCGAGGCGGCGATGATGACCTTCAGCCGCAAGGTGGCGCGCGGCGCTTTCATGATCACGCCGAGCGACGTCGACGAGCTCAAGAAGCATGGATTCACCGATGCCGAGGTCTTCGACATCACGGCCGCCGTGGCCGGGCGGGCGTTCTTCTCGAATATTTGCGAAGGACTGGGCGTCGAAGCGGAAGTGTCGCTGGTCGCGATGGATGAGGATTTCAAGAAGGCCATGACCGTGGGCCGTGCGCTCAGTTGAATGAGGACGCGCCTGATTGCGCCGCCTCAGGTAGCCTTGGCAGCCCCATTCACAGGAACTGCCCATGCTGGATCACACCGGTATCGTCGTAAGCGATCTCCCCAAGGCCCGCAAGTTCTACGAGGCAGTCGCGACAGCGCTCGGCCTCGGCACAGTCTCGCCGCACAAGGACTTCTTCTTGCTGGGCAAGAGCGCGGGGTCGATTCCGTATCTGTGGATCGGCACGCTCAAGCCGTCCTACTGGGCGGAAGGTTCGCGCACCGGCATCAACCAGATGCACGTGGCGTTTGCCGCGAAAGACCAGGCGATGGTCGATGAGTTCTATCGCGCGGCGCTGGCCGCCGGCGGACGCGACAACGGCAAGCCGGGTCCGCGCCAGGAGAAGTATTACGGCGCGTTCGTGCTGGATCCGGATGGCAACAACATCGAGGCCGTCGCGCGCGGCTGAGAAAATGGGGTCAGACCCCATAAGCTAGCAAATGGGGTCTGACCCCATTTAACATCGCGATCAAATGGTTTCGCGCAAGGGACGATGATGCGGCTGACGGCCTCAGGGTTGACGAGCGCAATGGTTGCGTTCCTGCTTGCGTTTGGAATTCGGGCAAACGCCGCCGACCGCAAAGCGGATACGGGACCCGAATTACGCTCCGAGTCCGCGCTGGTCGTGGATGCAACCAGCGGCGAGGTCATCTTCGCGCGCAAGCCCACGTTGGTCGCGCCCATCGCGTCGATCACCAAGCTCATGACGGCGCTCGTGGTCATGGACGCCTTGCAGCCCCTCGATGAAGTCATCACGCTCACCGCCGACGATCGCTGGAAGGGCATTGGTCAGGGCTCGCGCCTGCCTATCGGCGCGAGGCTGACGCGAGCCGACCTGATGCGCCTGGCGCTGATGGCGTCCGAGAACCGTGCCGCCCGCGTGCTGGCGCGCAACTATCCCGGTGGCATGAAGGCGTTCGTGCGCACCATGAACGTGAAGGCCAAAGCGCTCGGCATGACGCAGACGCACTTCGACGATCCGTCCGGGCTCTCGAGCGCCAACCTGTCGACCGCGCGCGACCTCGCGAAGCTCATCAACGCCGCGTCGCGCCAGTCCGCCATCAGCGATTTCTCGACGCTGCGCACCCATGAAGTTCGCGTCGGCCGGAGAATGCTCGGGTATCGCAACACCAATCTACTCGTCGGCAGGCCCGACTGGACCATCCGCGTGCAGAAGACCGGCTACACCGCCGATGCGGGCGAGTGCCTGGCGATGCAGGCGAAGCTCGGTGAACGCACCGTCGTCATGGTGTTCCTGAATTCGTTCGGCAAGCTCACCCGAACCGCCGATGCGCGGCGCGTGAGGAAATGGATGGAAGCGAAGGAAGCGGCGGCTTCCGCTCGTGGCGGAGAGCTGGCGAGCAAGTAGACGGCTGGGTCCGTAGTCTTGCGGACGCAGCTCCGCAAGACTTCGCGTAGCTTTGCCGGATGTACGCAAATTGGCTGGCAAATACGGCGGTAGTGCTCCTGACCGCGGCGACCGTCGCGGTCGCGGTGCTCTGCCACTACGAGGGATTGAGCTGGATGTCGGCACGGTTGCCGGGCCTGCACGGAGTGCGCCGGCGCAAGGTCTTGCTAGGCGTCTATGGCGTGGTGGTGCTCCACGTTGCCGAGATCTGGTTGTTTGGCTTCGCCGCCTGGATATTGCTGCTGTGGCCGCACACCGGCGCCATCGTCGGCGCCACCGATGCGCCGCTCCTCGAAGCGATCTATCTATCCGCCGAGACCTTTTCGACCGTGGGCTTTGGCGATCTCGCGCCGTCGGGGCCGATCCGCTTCCTGTGCGGTACCGAAGCGCTGACGGGATTCATCCTGATCACGTGGTCGGCGTCCTTTCTGTTTCTCGAGATGCAGCAGTTCTGGCGGCGCAACCCGACGACCTAGATATCAGCGCCAGATTTCGATCGATGCGGCGATCCGGTTGCGATCGTAGTCGTACGTGTCGATGGGCGATTCGTTGCGTTCGTGTTCGTACCGCACGAACAACTGGGCCTGCCTCCACAGGGTTCGCGTCGCCTCGAGCCGCAATGTCACCCGCCGATCGTCCCAAGGGTCCTGTGTGGACTGCGCCGGGTGCCGCGTACTTCGCAGCGAAGTCTCCGCGGCGAACGACCAGAGCGGTGACGCTGCCCAGCGCACCTCCGCGCCTGCCTCGAGCCAGCGCGACGCGAACACTTCATCCTGGCTGTCATTGAATTCCGCGCGCGCGTGCGCGACGAAGCCCAGCGCACGCCAGGCCCATTCGTATTGCAGGCCCAGACTTGAGCGAGTGCCGGAGAGACCGGAGAAGGCGCCGGCGCCATCGATCGCCGAAATGCGCAAGTGCGCGCGCAGCGTCCCGAGCTGCCTGAACGTCGTCGACGCCTGCGCACCAGCCGCGACCGACCGCTCGTAGACGTCCCCGCCGAGCGAAAGCTGTGTGGCATAGCCGCCAAGCTCGAGGTGCCAGCCTTCGAGCGCCATCCCGCGCGTGACGCCGAACGACAACGCAGTCTGGTTGAACTCATCGAGATTCGAGTACCGAAAAAGACCGGTGGCCGCGTCGACACGCCACGACGGAAGAAATGAGTAACTGCCGGCGACCAGCAGCTCCGAGAAGGAGTCCTCTTCACCGCTTCCGGCAGTGTTGATCGACTCGGAGCGCAGCGCGACGTTGTCGTCATACCCGGCGCCGCCGCGCGCGTACAGCGACCATGGCACGCTCGTGGGCGCCTTGGGCAACCCGTCGAGTCGCCGCGCCGCGAGGGTTGCCAACCGCTCATCGGTTGCTTCACGCGCCGCGCGCTCAAACCAGCGGCGTGCGCCTTGCTCGTCATCACGCTTCAATGCGACCAGGCCCAGGTTGTAGTGCGCCAGAGCCGCCATGGCAGGCGTCTCAGCGACTGCCCGAAAAGCCCGGTCAGCGCGCTGGAAGTCGCCGCTGTGGTAGGCCGCCACGCCAATGTTGAAGTGCACCGCAGGGCCCTGCATCCCCAGGGCCAAGCACTCCTCGAACAGTTGTAATGCACTGGAAAAGTCTTCGGCATCGAAGGCGGCTCGCGCTTCGACGAACCGCGCCTCGGCGGCGCCGCTGTCGGCGCGGGCGCTGGCATTACCTAACAAAGCAATGCCGAGGAAAACTGCCAGCGCGGCGCGGCGCGGGACTTCAACCGCCCGGCGGCGGGGTGGGGCGGCCCGGCGGAGTGTGCGGGGGACCCGGGGTTGCCGGCGGTGAAGGCTTGTTCCGCCGTGCTTCCTCGGCACGCTGTTTCGCTTCTTCGGCAACCTGCTGACCAAATTCACGACCCTGCTCGCGAGCTTCCGCAGCGCGCTGCTGACCCTGCGCACCGGGCTGCGCGGGTTTGACCGACGGCGTGACCGGCTGCGCCGGCTTGGGCAGCTGAATCCTGCGCACGATTTCGTCGGGTACTTTTGCATTCGGGTCCACGATGACGCGCATCGTGACGTCGAGATCGTCATCCTTCCGCGCGGGCGGTGTCTGCGCGAACACCGCCGGAACGATGAGCACCAACATTGATGCAAGGTACAGGTGCCGCGCACGCCGCATGATGCCCTCGCTACTCATACCGTGTCATCCTTGGCCGCCGAAACATGCAATGCCACCCTGAGGCGGCGCGTGCGGCCATCATGCTCGATCTCGGCGACCACGCTTCCGTCGCCGGCCGTGCGTCCGAATACCGGCAGCGACAGCAGATTCGCACCCTGCGTGATCGAGGTTTTCCATTCGATCTCTTGCTGGTGCTCGTATCCGGCCAACGTCACGCTGCCCGTTGCGTACAACCGGATCGTCGCGCCTTCCAGCGCGCGTTCCGAGTCGATCACCAGCGAGACCTCGCGGCTCTCGTTGAGCGCGAGCACCACATTCGCCGACGGCGCAGCATCCGGCTGCTTCCAGAACAGCGCCACGCAGGCGATGGTGGCGGCGAGGGCGCCAGCTCCCGCCGCCCACCAGGTGGCGTGCCGGCGAAACGCCGTGTGCGTGCCGGGGCGCGATGCCGCTTGTCCGGCGGCCGCATTTGCCAGAACACGATCGACAAAGCCACGCTTCGGTTCGGGCACCGGCATGGCGCTCAAGGACACGCGCAATTTTTCGAGATCGTCAACCACGTTTCACGCTCATTGGGTCTCTGCAGGGTTACACGTCGGGGCGGATGATTTCGTTCCCTCGTTTAACAATTCACGCAGGTGATTGCGCGCGCGGTTCAGGCGCGATTTGGCCGTTCCAATCGGGACTTCGATGATGTGCGCCACTTCTTCGAGACTGTACCCCTCGATTTCGTGCAGCGACAACACTACTCGATGCCGTTCGATCAGCCGGCCCCACGCCGCGACAATACGCTCGCGCTCGAATGCCCGTTCGGTGAGTTCCTCGGGATTCCAGGTGTCATCGCCTGCTTCGACGGACTCGTCCTCATCGTCGTCGAGATACTCGCCGGTCGAGCCGCTGCGGCCGACGAACACCACGGGCGATCGCCGCGTGCGGCGAAGCCAGTCGACGAATATCCGGTACATGACGCGGGCAGCCCACGGCCGAATCTGTTCAATCTGGCCGAGCCGCGGCAGATCCGAATACAGGCGTGTGAGCGTTTCCTGCACGAGATCCTCGGCCTGGTCGGCGTCGCCGGTCCAGCGATAGGCGTAGCGATACAGCGGGCGCACATGCCCGCGCAGCAACAAGTCGAAATCCGCGGCCGAGGGGTGGCTCATCTACTGGATAACGTTATCGCACTCCGCGGGACGGGTCACGGCGCTGGAAATTCGACCGTGGCTGTTTGTCCGGCCACCACGGTCGCATTGAGCGGCGCCGCGAAAGCGATGGTGTCGTCGACTTCGGCGGCGTCATCGTCCCCGGCGCAGGTGAAAGCCACGGTGCTCGCTCCGACGGGTACAAATCCCAACCGGAAACGGTAGACGCCGGTGGCGTTGTCTAGATTCACGGCCGTGCTTGCAAGCGGCGGCGTCGCGCTGCCCAGGTCATCCGGCACCACACTGGCGCCGGTATATAGATAGACGGTGGGCACGCAGCCGTCGACGACCAGCGCTGCCGCGACTGTGCCGTCGATGGTGCCGACTTCCAGGTTGTCGACCAGACGCAGCACCGGCTTGAGCAGGTAGGGCTCGCCGAGGCCGGGCGGGTTGACCACCGACTTCCGCAGATCGAAATCGATGGTGAAGTTGCTGGTGCTGCCCACGCCGATGGTGAAACCGCGAATGAGCTTGAGCCCGGTCTGGTTGCCGCTTGGAATGAACAGCGCGTGCTTCGAACCGTCGTCCAGCTCGATGAAGGAGTCCGAGGCGTTGCGGCCGGCATTCACCTTGAGGCGGATTGATTCGTACTCGCCGGCGGGCATGTCCACGTCCGCGAGCAGCACTTCGCTGCCACCGCCATCGAGCGCAAGCAGGTTGATCTGCCGCGGCGCGAAGTCGAATACCTCGGGCTCGAAGACACCCGCCCGCTTGATCTCGAGACCGGTGAATTCCACGACAACACGTTTGGCGGACGTCACCGGCGAGTCGGTGATCCGCAGGTTCATCTTGCCGAATTGCGGCTGCGAGTTGGCGCCAGCAGCGGAACCGCCTCCACCGCCGCAGGCGGCGAGGAAAGCGAGCAGGATGATGCACGCCACCGTAGCCAGGAGGAGACCCACGGCGGCGGAGGGGAAACGGTTCTTCATGACTTCTCCAGAAACTGAGTTGATCTGAGGAGAGACACGAACGAACCCTGCAATGGGTTCCCTTGTCGCCATGCGGCGACCGAAAAGCGACGTCAGACTTTTCCGTGGGACTTTATTCCAAACGCCACGCGCGTCACCGCGAAGCGGCGCAGGAAAAATTCATAGAGCAGGACGCAGGTGAGCAGGGTTGCGCCGAGCACCACCCAATACTTGAGCCACGGCCGCCACGGCTGCTGGATGACGGTGAAGGCGATCATGATGATCACGGTCTGGTGCAGGATGTAGACCGGGTAGCTGGCATCGCGCGCCCAGCTGAGCAGGCGGTTGCCGAAGCTCAGATGCTGGCGGCCATAACCCAGAAAAACCATCAGCCACACCCAGGTGAATATATTGGCGACCACGGCGTCCGCGACACTGTCGTGTTCGATCACGCCCGCCTCGAAGAGCGTGAGCACGCCCAGCAGCAGCATGAGGCCCAGTGCCAGCGACCAGCGCCGACGCTGCGCAAACCAGTCCCACGCCCCTGGCACCGACGCGATCACGAAGCCGTAGATCGTGAGCAGCAGATAGTGATTGAAGATGTACCAGTCGTGGACGAGATTGTGCGACTCGGGGAACAGCGGCTTGAGCACTGCCTCGTTGATGCCCAGCGGCAGGGCGAGCGCGTAGATCCAGAGGCCGGGGCGCAACACCGGCTGCGCGCGGCGCCACCACAGCAGCAGGGGCATGAGCAGCAGCACGTAGACGTATAGATAGATGACGAACCACAGGTGATGCCAGCTGAAATCGCCGGCAGGATAGGGCTCGAACCGGAACACTCGCTGGGTCATGAACTCCAGGTAGCCACCCGCCCACTGCCCGCGGGCGAGGCGTTCCAGGAACACCTGCGGTGGCACGACGAGAAACATGCCGACGACAGCCGGGACGAGCAGACGCCAGGTGCGCTCGGCGATGAACGCCTTGCCCGAGCGGCGTTTGAGTGCAAACCACATTCCGGCGCCCGCGATGACGAACAACAACGGCATGCGCAGCCGGTGCGCGAGATCCATGGGCCACTGCAGGCCGGGAATGGTCTCGGCGTTCTGCAGGTGCCAGCCCCAGCCGACGAACAGCATCCCGGTGTGGAAAAACAGCAGCGCCAGGATCGCGATGACCCGCAGCCAATCGAGAAATTCGTAACGCGTAGCGGCGGTGGTGTGATTCATCTCGCGATCTTCGCGTCGGACCCCACCGCGCGCGATCAGGATGTGGCAAGCGGGAAATGGGGACACTCCCCATTTCCTAACAAACGGGGCCGGACCTACCCATTGATCCGCGCGAACAGCTCATCTTTGTATCGCCGGCTCAAACGCAGCACCGCGCCGCTGCGCATCAGCACCTCGTGGTCGCCCTTGAACAGGGGCGACAGGGATTTGACCTCGGTGATGTTCACCGCCGCGGATTTGTGGATGCGCATGAAGCGGTCGCCGAGCTGGGTCAGCAGGTCCGACATCGTGCGACGCAGGATGTAGCGTGCCTGCCCCGTATGCACGTGAACATAGTTGTCGTCGGCCTCGAGCCAGTGAATCGAACCCGCATCGATGAGCTGGAGTTGTTCACCCTGAGGCACCAGCAATCGTTCGCTGGCGCCGGTCTGCGCTCGCGCGGTCCGGATGGCCGCGTTTGCCGCCGGCGCACCGCCGCGGCGCCCGCGAAGACGTGCCAGCGTCTTGTGCAGCCGATCCTTGTCGTAGGGCTTCAGCAGATAGTCGACGGCGTTCAGGTCGAACGCCTTGATGGCGTGCTCGTCGAAGGCGGTGACGAACACCAGCAGTAGCGCCTGCGCCGGTTCCAGTTGCGCGGCAACTTCCAGGCCGCTCATGCCGGGCATCTGGATGTCGAGAAATACCACGTCGGGCTGCAGTCCGGTAATTGCCGCCGCCGCCTCGAGGCCGTCGCCGCATTCGCCGACGAGTGCAATGTCAGCTTGCTCGGCGAGCCAGCGGCGCAGTTTGTCACGCGCCGGTGCTTCATCGTCGACCACCAGGACGCGCATCATGCGATTTTGAAAGGAAGCGTGAGACGCGCCGCCACGCCATCGCCATCCTGCGCGAGTTCAAGGGTGGCGTGCGCGCCGTAAATGACCTGCAGGCGCTCGCGGCAATTGCGAACACCGATGCCGTCCGATGGCGCCGCGGACAACGACGACCCGGTGTTGTGGATTGCAACGCTCAGGTTTTCGCCGGCCTTTTCGGCAGTGACGAGGATCGCCACCGGATCGCGGCTGCGCTCCACGCCATGCTTGAACGCATTCTCGAGCAGTGGCTGCAACAGCAGCGCGGGAACCTGCGCGTCGAGGGCATTCGCCGCGACGTCCCAGGTGAGCGTCACGCGCCCCGCGAATCGCTCGTGCATGATCTGCGCGTATTTCTCCAGAAGTTTCAGCTCCTCGCGCAGCGACGTCGTGTCGCGCGTGCTCGCCTGCAGGCTCGCACGCAGCAGGTCCGCGAGCTGCGTCAGCAGCCGGTCGGCACGTTCCACGTCCACCTGCATGATCGACGAGATGGTGTTCAGCGCGTTGAACAGGAAGTGCGGCTGCAATTGCGCCTTGAGCTGCGCCAGCTGCGATTCGGCGAGATGCTTTTGCAACGTCAGCAGCTGTTCGCGCTGCTGCCGCCAGCGCGTGAAGCTCGCAAGCCCGAAGATGATGCCGAGCCACAGCCCGACAAACAACATTAGTTTGATGCTTTCGTAGAGGAAAATCTGCGGCCAGGAATCGTGTTCGTAGGTTTCGGCGGTCAGCGCGTAGACCCCGTGACGGATGCTGTACACCGCGATGACGAAGCTCACGACGATCAGTGGCATCCACACCAGGTGCCGGGCGAACCACTGCCAGGGCTGCGCGAGGTATTCATCCCAGCGATTCGCGACGCGTCGTTCGAGCAGCAGCCAGAGCGTGGCGACCACGCACGAGCTGCCTTCCCAGAGCAGCGGCTCCCACCACAGGATGCCGCTGTCGCGGCGCTCATCCTCAACGGCCACCACGATCATGAGCAGCCAGAACAGCGCCCACAGGCCAAACAAGGCGCGATTGCTCTTCATGACGGGATTGTAGGGCCGGTGCCCGCTGGCCCCACGAGAAATGTGGTGAGCGGGACAGGAGTTGCGCGTTCGACTACTCAGCGAGAAGTCGCGCGTGCGGCGCCGGCGGTTTGCAGACCAGCCAGTCGATGCGGCGCCAGCGATGCAAGGCGACCAGGCGCAGAGCGAACGCGGCCGCCAACATCGCCGCGCAGAGCGCCAGCAACATCCACGGATGCTGCAGCAGTAGCAAGCTGCTGCCGTATGCGGTTCCCCAGGCGGACAACAACCCCATCGCGCTCAGTACGTCGGTCGCCTGCCAGCCACGAACATGCATGAGGCCGAGATAGAGCAGGCAGGCGCCGGCGCAAAACTGAAAGAACAGTAGCGCGGCGTACTCGAGGCCGCTCAAGCCGCCCGCCAGCCAGACCAGCGGTGCCAGCAAGACTGCGGCGCTCGCGGTCGCGATGAACGACTTCCAGGCCTCGCGCTCGCAGAGCTGGAACAGCTCGAGGCGATCGAGGCCGCAGCGCAGCCAGAGAACTTTCGAGCGCCGAACTACCATCCAGCCGCCGAGGCCCGCGTATGCTCCAACCCCGAGCACGAGCCAGAGGCCCAGGCTTAAAACCTCACCGAACGAGCGCGCGCTTCCGGCGATCTTGGCGAGCAGGATCAAGGCCAATGGGGTGGCAACGACTATCAATCCGCCCGCAACCTGCATTAGAAGTGAAGGATTGCCGAAGAGGAATGCTCGCACGGCGTTCTGGTAGCTGGGCCGCGCTTCCTGCGCGCCCCAGCTGAATAGGCTGCCGATGCTCGGCGTCTTGAACGAGCGCACGCGCAGGAACCAGCTCGCGAAGCCGCACCACGACACTACGAGCAGGGCGATGAGTGCTTCCGGACTCTGCCCAATCCACTGGATGAAGTCGCGCGTGCCGGCCGAGAGCTGTATCGCCGCGGCGAACGTGAGGATGAACCAGAAAGCGCCGCCGGCGGGGCCGCTGACGAAGGGGAACTGGATGATCAGGAACATCGAGGCGCCGGCGGCGAGTCGCAGCCAGAGCAAGACGTAGTCGACATGGGTACCCAGACTCGAGGAGACGACAGTGAATGCCGTGGCGAATATCAGCACCATCGCTGCCATGCCGCCCAGCATTTGCAGCCGCACGTGCGGAATCAATTGCGTCACACGCGGTGCAGCGATGTAGCGCAGCAGCGCACCGCTCGCGAACTGCGTTGGAACAACGGCGATGACGAGGCCGATCAGCGCCAGGAAACGCGCTTCCCCGGGCAGTAGATAGCCCACGGCCATGATCACGGTGCCGAAAGCGAGCAGCCAGCGCTGCGCTGGCAGCGCGGTGAACAGCAACAGAGCCACGCGCAGCGCGCCTTTCATCGGTGCATTTCCAGGAAGATGTCCTCGAGGTCGAGCGGTTCCACTTCGATTGCAACGCCAAGCCGCGAAATGAGTTGCGCGGCGGCATCCGCGCTCCAGCCGCTGACGCTGACCGACGCCGTGTTCCCGTCTACCTCTTCGTGCAACGTGTGCGCGATTCCGAGACGTTCGGGAAATTTGTCGCGGGCGCTCAGGTGCAGGCGCACCACGGACTCCTTGAGCGCATCGAGTTCGCCCTCGAAGGCCATGCGGCCCTCGCGCAGAATCCACACCTCGTTGGCCACGCGTTCAAGATCCGAGACGATGTGCGAAGAAAAGATCACCGCGCGTCCCTGGTCCGCCGTGATCTCGAGCAATTGGCCGAGAAACTGGCGCCGCGCGATGGGATCGAGGCTGGCGAGTGGCTCATCGAGCACCAACAGATCCGGGCGATGGCCGAGCGCGAGCAGCACGGAAATCTTTTGCCGCTCGCCGCCCGAAAGGGCGGCGATGCGCCGATCGAGCGGCACTTCCCATTCCCGCACCAGCCTCGCAATCAGCTCGTGGTCCCAGCGCTTGTGGAGTGCGGCGTTAAGCGCGATCTGCTGCGTCCCGGTAAGCAAAGGAACGAGTTCGTCCTGCTGCGGAACGTAACCGATCCGGCCCTTGACGGCCGAGGGTAGCGAGGCGCTCTCGTGACCCCAGAGCGCGACGCTGCCGCTGCTCGCCGGAGAAAAGCCCAGCGCGATTTCGAGCAGCGTGGTCTTGCCCGCACCGTTCTTCCCGAGCACGCCGACGACGCTGCCGGCGCCGACACGGGCGGAGATGTCGTCGAGTACGTGTTTGCTCGCGAATGATTTGCCGACATGGCGCGCGGCCAGAATTGCTTCAGTCATGACTCTTCCTCCCAAATCTTTTTTAGGAGCTTGGCGATTTCCGCTTCGCTCAGCTGCAGCTGCTTCGCCGCGAGCACCAGGGCATCGACCTGCGGTTCGATCTGCCGCAGTCGCGGCGCGAGCCCCGTCTGGCTGCGGCGCGGCTCGGCCACCGTCATCGGCTTGCCGCGATTTCTTTCGAGCAAGCCTTCCGCCTCGAGCTGGCTGTAGGCCTTGGAGATGGTCATCGGGTGCACCGTGTGCTTGAGCGCGAGATCGCGCACCGACGGCAGGGCCGCGCCTGGCGCGAGCTGGCCGCTCGCGACCATGCGCCGCACCTGCTCGACGAGCTGGCGGTAGATCGGAATGCCGCTGTTGGATTTCAGGGTGAACACAGGTGTCTATATGTACTAGTACACTTGTTGGAATGCAAGCGGTATGGTTCGCCGCTGCGGACACGGCCGCTTTCTCGCCAATTCAACACCGCTATAGGGCCGCGATCAGCGCGCGCGCCGCCTGCGGATTTCGTTCCTTCGCGCCGCTGATGAAGTACAGGAACACATCGCCGTCGCGTGCCAGGGTCTGGGCCCGTTCCCGCCAGCGCGTCAAGGCCGCGGGTGGATAGCCTTTCGGCGCGCTGGCCTTCGTGCCCATCACGCGCAGGTAACTGAAGGGCGCGGTGCGCGCCTCGATCCGCGGGTAGGTCGAATCGCCGGCTTCGACGACAGCGACCTGATGCTCGCGCGCCAGCGCGACTAACTGCTCGCAGTCGAAGCTCGGGTGGCGAGCTTCGAGGGCGTGGCGCAACAAGCGGCCGCCGACCTTGCGCGGCAGCAGTGCCAGGAATTCCGCCAGCTCCTCGGCGTCGAAGGTCTTGGTCGGAGCGAGCTGCCAGTTGATCGGGCCGAGTTTGGCGCCGAGCTCCATCACTCCGCTGCCGAGGAAGCGTTCGATACTCGACGCGCCCTCCGCGAGGCGCTTGCGCTGGGTCACGAACCGCGGCGCCTTGACGCTGAACACGAACCCATCGGGCGTCTCGTCGTGCCACTTCTTGAACGTCGCCGGCTTCTGCAATCCGTAGAACGTCGAGTTGATCTCGATCGAGGTGAGCTCGCGGCTCGCGTAATGCAGCTCGCGCGCCTGGGTCAGACCCTTCGGATAGAAACTGCCGCGCCACGGCGCGAAATTCCAGCCGCCGATGCCCACGAAGATCTTGCCGATTTTGCGTGTTGCCATGGCGCGAGCTTAGCGCGCAATTCAGTGGTGCTCATAACTGAGCACGCGGCTGATCTTCCACGTGCCGCCCTCGTGTTTCCATACCGAGGCAAACTGCGCAGTGGCGCCGAGCTTTTCCGGTTCCCCACGCGCCGTGTAGTAGAACCTGTGCATGCCGGTTTCCAGGGCGCCGAAGGTTCCCAGCGGATATACCCGCAGGGTTCCCTCGACCAGCTCGCGTCGATGGAGTGTCGTCTCGCTCATCGTAGTGCGGAAGTTTCGCGCATTCTGCGCATACCGCGTCAGGCCATCGCGGTCGTGATAGAACTCGAGATCGCGAGTGAACATCGACATGACGGTGGATAGATCGCGGCGGTTATAGGCCTCGAAGAGGCGCGTATCGAGCGCAGCGATCTCCTGGTACAGCGCGTCCTTGACGGGAATGGCGGCATCACCGACGCGCGCGACGTCAACCGCGACCCGCACTTTGTCATCGCCAATTTCCCCAATGGCCTCGCCGGCCAATCGATCGCCGTTGGGCCGCAGCACGAACCGCAGTTGTTTGCCTGGAGTGCTGTCGGCAATGAAGATGACTTCGCCCCCGGAGGTCTTGCCCTCGCGGATGGGCGCCTGCTCCTGCTCCTTCCCGCCGGCCGTTCCGGTCACGATGTCGCCCGACTGTTGCAGCACGAGCCAAGCCGTGTCCTTGAGAGTGCGCCCATCCTCGAAGTGGATTTCGAAGGAACCTGACCAGGTTCCCGTGAAGCTCGTCGGGGGCGAGTCGGCAACTGCGCCCCGGCTCAGCAGCAAGGCCGCCAGCAAAAATGCCGCGCGACCCACCAAACCGGTGATGTCTGAATTCCTGGTCATGAGAGTTTTCCTGCGCTTTCGCGTCGAGAGAGAAAGAAGAACAGCAATTCACCAGCGCCGAGCGGTCCAACCACTGCCGCGACCGCACCCGGCGTGAAATCCCGCCAGCCGAAGGCCTCGATCAATGCCGCGCCGACCGCCATGGCGACCAGCGCGATTCCGGATCGCAGCGCGCCGGCGCGCCGCAGAAAGCGGTCCGCATCGAGCAGCGCGCGCAGCGATGACTCGGTGATGCCGGCGCGCATGGTCCACAGCCGAATCACGGATTCGAGCAGCGCTTTAAACGCGAAGAGGCCGCAAACAAACAAAGCAATAGGAACTAATACGCGGGGAGCATCCATGGGGACCTTTTGGGCCGACGCCCGATGAAATTCGTGTTCGATGAATGGATACGGATGGGCGAGGCGGGGTTGCAAAAAGGTTTTGCAACCGCCCGCGAGGCGTGCGTATCTGTTGATAAACGGACTGGCGCCAATCGATGAAGCAGGAGGCCAATGACGAATACGCCCTGGTGCAAGCAGTCCTCAGTCGCGAAGCGTGTGCCTTCGAGGAACTCGTGCGTCTGTATCAACGGCTCTGCTGGCACATTACCTATCGCATGGTGCGCGACCCGGACGAAGCGCGCGATTTGTGCCAGGAGACGTTCCTGCGCGTGCATCGGCAGCTGCATCAGTTCAGGTTCGAGTGCCCGCTCAAGTCCTGGATTGGCCGCATTGCCTATTCGATCGCGCTGCGTCACCTCGAGAGACGTCGGCAGATGCCGGCCGTCTCGATCGACGTGGCGGACTTGCCGGATGACGAAACCCCTATCGCCGCCGTCGACCTGGAGGCGGGCTGGGCCGATGAAGAGCTCGTGAGCAGGGTGCGCGCGGGCGTCGACGCGCTACCACCGATACCGAGAACGTTGCTCACGCTGTTTCATCTGGAAGAGATGCCGGTCGCGGAGATTGCGCTGATAACGGGCATGAGTGAAGGCACGATCAAGAGCCACTTGTTTCGGGGGCGACTGCGGTTGAAGGACTGGTTACAGCGGCGCGGAGTATCCCGACGATGAACTTTTCAGAAACGGAATGGCAGCAGCAGAATGCCGCGATGCGTCAGGCGCGCAACCTCGGGCCGGGCGGCACGCAAGACATGGATCTTGCCTGCTACCAGTTGATTGCCCGCGTGCTCGCCGAACGTCCGCAGGGTGATTTGCCCGATGAATTCGCGCGGCAGACCGCCGCCCTGGTGCCAGACGATCGCCGCCAACGCTATTGGCGTGAAAGCAATATCGCGCTGCTCGTCGTCTTCGGCATGCTGATGGCGTCATGCATGGCGGCCGCGCACTTTGTGCTAGGCATGAAGTGGGACGGTGTTTCCAAGAATCTGGCGGCGATTTCCCAGTGGCTCACGTACGAGCCCTGGCTTCTCACCGGCGTTGCAGGTTTCGGCATCGTCCAGTGGATGATTTTTCGAATGCGGGTACGCGAGTGAACGCAAGATGTGGCGCCAGCGTGCGTCATGACATTCGTGATCGACTTCGCATTTCGCCGGGCCCCGATGGGCGACCCTGCGCCGTATGAAAACCGCTTTCCGAATGGGCTTCTGGACCGCGCTTGCGGCGTTTTCCGTTCAGACGTCCGCCCAGGATCACACGCCCAACAAATACAAGAATGCCTCGCCCGAGGTGCGCGCCGCGTACGGGCTGCGGCCCGTTGCGACCGAGAAACCTCTCGTCGTGGACGTCGCGCTGCTACGCACCATGGCCGGACGTGACGGACCGGCGTGCGCCTCGGTGAAGGTCAGCGCGCCGGTGAAATTCCGCAATCGCATTCTCATCGAGATTCCAGATATCACCGAGCCGGACTTGAGGCTCGCAAACCAGCTGATGAGTACCGGATGTTTCGCGCGCGCCGTCGACAAACTCGAGGCCGTGACGCGCACGGACCCTGACAATCGCCATGCGAAATACGTGGTTGCCCGCATGTCGTGGATGTTGATGAGCACAGCCGTCGCGGAGCAGGTGTTGACGCAGGCGCTCGCGGCGCACAAGGACTTTCTCTCGGCGAAGGTGCTGCTCGCCGGCATTCGCTTCGAACAGGAAAACGTGCCGGACGCCGCCACGCTCCTCGACGAAGTCGAGCCGCGATCGCCGACCGATCTGTGGGTCTACCTGGGTCGGCTGCGCATCGAAACCCTGCGCTCACCTTCGCGCGATCTGCGGCTCCGGTTGGTCGAGATCATCCGTAGCCCCGCCTTTCCGCCCAATGCGCGCGAAGTCGCCGCGGATATCGCGAAGCTCCTCCCGCAGAATTACTCGGAGTATGAGGAAGTGCTGTGGGCACGGCTCGACATTGATTCGAACCTGGGCATGGCCTGCAAGGTGCACGACCTCGCGTTCTGGCTCAGCGAGGTTGATGGCAAGTTCCCCGAGGTCATCAAACTGCTCGAGTCGCCGCGCGCCAAGGAAGGCCATTGCCTTGGCCTCGACGCCAATCGCACCTTGCTCGCGCAAGCCTACCTGATGGAGGCCGCGAAGATCAGCGCCGGTCCGAGCCCGGCTAACAAGCATCTGATCGACCGCGCGGACCAGGTTCTCAATGGCGACTACACGAGCGTCGCGGCGCACGTGCAAGGCCGTCCGCAGTACGCGACGCTGCAGCCGTTTCTGGCGGCTTACGTGCAACCCGACGAAGAAGACGTCAATGGCGTCACGAAGTTGTGTCACGCCATCGGGTTCCTCAATGTCGCCGTCGTGCGGGAGCAGCTCGAGGCGGGGGCGGACCCGAATGGACGCTGCCGCGACGAATCGCTGGTCGGCTCGCTGGTGTTCATGGCGACGGTCGAAAAAGATGAGCGGCGCCGCGAAATCATGCGCGCGCTGCTCGAACACGGCGCGCGGGTTACTAACATCGACTCCTGTCGCAGCCCGAATAATGGCGATTGCGCTCAAGTATTGCTGCCGCTGATGGAGAAGTATTCCAAGTCCGGCAAGTAGGAATGGGGCCAGACCCTTCGCGTAGAACCTGCTGCGCTATGGCGCGAGCTTGGCGAGTGCCGTTACTCTTCGCAGCCGGCCCTCATCACGAAGGATCGTCACCATGCTCAAGCTCTACGGCTTCTCGAAGGTCAGCCCTGTCGCGCGCGGTCACACCCGCGATCTGCGCGTGCTGTGGGCGCTCGAAGAGATGCAACTGCCGTTCGAGCTGGTCGGCATGGATCACCCCGCGCACGATCTGAACGCCGAACCCTATCGCCCGCTCAGCCCTTTCGAACAGATTCCGTCGATCGACGACGATGGGATGGCGCTGTCGGAATCCGCCGCGATTCTCGTGTACCTCGCAAAGAAGTCTGGCCGCTTGATCCCCGGCGACCGCGCCGGTGAGGCGCAGGTAGTTCGCTGGTGTTTCGCCGCGATGAACTCGGTCGAGCCGCCGCTGCTTGCCCTGATGGTGCTCGACTGGACGGCGGCGGGCGCGCCAAGCCCGCACCGAGAGTTTCTGGTCGGCTGGGTTCATCGAGTGCTGAAGAATCTGGAGCGGTGGTTGGTTGACCGCGACTTCATCGCGACAGACGAGTTCACCATCGCCGACATCCTGATGGCGCACGTGCTCTATTCCGGCATCAAGGACGAGAGATTGATCGCGCCGTATCCCAAAGTTCTGGCGTATCGGGAGCGGTGCCTGGCTCGGCCGGCGTGGAAGCGGACCATCGAGGCGTACTGCGCGCGCGTCGAGGCTGGCTAGCTCAAAGCTGCAACAGTTCGCGGACATTTTTCGCCAGCCGCTCGCTCACTTGGATCTCGCTCTTACGAGCATCCTTCATGGTGATCAAAATAGTCCCTTTGAACATCGGATTGATCGTGGCGATCATCTCCAGATTGGCAATCGTGGCGCGGTGGGCACGAAAGAATGGCGGCGTAGGGAGGCGGCTCTCGAGTTGGCCGATGGCGTAGTTGGTCCGATAGGATGCGGTCGCGGTCTTGACGTAGGTCACGCCGTCCTCGACCTGGAAATAACACACCTCGCTCAACGGAATCCGCACATAGCCGTCGCGCTGAATTGCCAGCACGTGCTGCAGCATGCGCGGCGGCGCGCTGGCGATTGCGTTCGCGCGTGCGGTTTCTTGCGATGCGTCGCCCGGTGAGCTGACCAATTGCACGATGCGCGAGACGACCTTCTGCAACCGCTCTTCGGAGACAGGCTTCAGCAGGTAGGCGACGGCGTTGGCTTCGAATGCGGCCAACGCATGTTCGTCGTAGGCCGTCACGAACACGACGAGCGGCGTGAGTGCAGGCGCCAGTGCCTCAATCACTTCGAAACCGTCCAGTCCCGGCATCTCGATGTCGAGAAACACCACCTGTGGCCGGTGTTTCT
>JBDTSV010000046.1:0-2853 GCA_039930985.1 Pseudomonadota bacterium | reverse complement strand
GGGATATTGGACGTGCCGTCCGATGGCAAAGTGTCGCTTCGACCACCGGGCGGCCTCTCCGTCTCGTCAATCAGATCTCAGTCTGTTCGGAGATTTCCAAGGCGTCGTCCACCTCGATGCCAAGGTACCGGACGGTTGACTCCAGCTTGGAGTGTCCGGGCAACAGCTGTATGGCGCGCAAGTTCTTCGTGCGTCGGTAGATCAGCGTCGCCTTGGTTCGGCGCATGGAATGCGTTCCGTAGTCCGCAAGATCGAGCCCGAGTTCTTCGGCCCACTTCTCAAGGATCCGGGCGTACTGCCGCGTCCCAAGATGCGGTGAACCGTGATCCGGCTCGGGAACACGAAGTCCTCGGACTTCAGCCCTGCCTGCTTGATCCACTTGAGCAATGCTTCGCGAGTCGCCTGTGTGATCTCGAACTGAACTGGCCGCTGTGTCTTGTGCTGCATCACCACGGCGCGGGAAGCGACTTGGTCACCGTGGCAAATGTCTCGGGCCTTGAGGCTGACGAGGTCACAGCCGCGCAGCTTGCTATCGATGCCCAAGTTGAATAGTGCAAGTTCGCGGGTTCGACTTTCCATTTGCAACCGCACCCGAAGTGCCCAGATATCCCTGAGCTTGAACGGGGCCTTCTGACCGACGATCTTGCCCTTGTTCCATGGCTCGCGATGAATGGCGTTCGCTCTGATCCCATGATGGTCTCCCATCGAGTTGAGGGCCAGCAAGGATGCGCCGCAACCCAGTCGAAGCAAATGCCGTGGCCAGTCACAGTGCCTGGCTAAACGCTGATGAAGATCAGCTAATGGGTCGAGGCCCGAACTCACAGTCCCGGCCAGAAGCTGGCATTCGCGAGCGTCGGGTTTCAGGCGCCGCAACCGTCGGTGCGACCAACAGGAGCAGGCGCGCCGTGTCACTGAAGCGGCGCCGCGATGTGTCGCTGCATTCCCTCGACCAGCGCATCGAACGTGACCCGGCAGCGCGGGCTGTTTCGCAGATCCTCGTGCATCGTGATCCACGTATCCAGCGCCAGCGTGAACTGGCGCGGCAGCAGGCGCACCAGGCCTTCGCGGCGGGCGATAGCCACCTGGCAGAACCCGATTCCAGCCCCCGCGCGGATCAGCGCCAGTTGCGCCAGGTCGCTGTCCGTGCGGATCGAGAAGCTGTCTCGGCGCAGGCCCGGGACCGACTTCATCGCGCTGCGGACAAACGCGCTTTCCCGGTCAAACCCGATCAATGAATGTCCTGCCAGCTCGGACGGGTTGCGGGGCTTGCCACGCGCCGCGAGGTAGCGCGGGTGCGCGTGGAGACCGATGTCGACATGGCCGATGCGCCGTGCGACAAGCAGTTCCTGGCGCGGCAGGGTCATGCGCACGGCGATGTCCGCCTCGCGCCGCAAGAGGTCCTGCACGCGGTTGCTCGCCACAAGCTCGACGGTGAGCGCGGAATGCACTTCGCGCAGCCTTGCCACGATGGGCGCCAGCACCTCGACGGCAATCACCTCACTGGCCGACACCCGCACGACACCACTCACGCCGTCACCTTGGCTGGCGGCTGTGCGCTCCAGCGCCGACGCGGTGCTCTCCATCGCCTCGACATGGCCGCACAGCGACTGCGCCGCCTCGGTGGGCGCGAAGCCGGTCTGCGAGCGCGTGAAGAGCGGCACCCCCAGAGCCTTTTCCAGCGCGGCGACGTGTCGCCCGACGGTCGGCTGGGACACGCCGAGTGCGCGCGCCGCGCCTGACAAGGAACCTTCCTTCATCACGCCGAGAAATGACCGGTAGAGCTCCCAGCCGATAGTCGATGCCATACAGAAATGTATAGCGGCTGACTTACTTTGAGCAATTCCATTTGAACCGTGTCCCGACCAGACTTCGTTCATCGGCAACTGATCGGAGAAGCGACATGGAAAGCAATGGCAAGGTTCTGGTTCTCGGGGCAACGGGCGGCATCGGCGGCGAAACGGCGCGGCAACTGCGCGATGCCGGTTGGGAGGTGCGGGCGCTGAAGCGCGGAGCGGCACAGGACAGCGCACAGCGCGATGGCATCGTGTGGCTGCGTGGTGACGCGATGAATCTGCAGGACGTGATGTCGGCAGCGAAGGGCTGTTCGGTCATCGTGCACGCGGTAAACCCGCCGGGGTACCGCCGCTGGGCGGAGCTGGTACTGCCAATGCTTGACAACACCATCGCGGCGGCAATCGCCGAAGGCGCGACCGTCGTGCTTCCCGGCACGGTCTACAACTACGGGCCCGATGCGTTCCCGGTGCTGAGCGAAGCCTCGCCGCAGCACCCGGCAACCCGCAAGGGCGCCATCCGGGGCGAGATGGAGCGCCGTCTTCAGGCCGCCGCCGGTCGCGGCGCTCGGGTGTTGATCGTGCGCGCCGGTGATTTCTTCGGCCCGCAGACCGGCAACAGCTGGTTCTCGCAAGGGATGGTCAAGCCGGGGCGGCCGATCCGCACGATTGGCGTCCCGGGCGACAAGGGCGTGGGCCACCAGTGGTCCTACCTGCCCGACGTGGCCCGCACGATGGTCAAGTTGCTGGCCCGCCGCGACACGTTGGACGGCTTCACCGCGCTCCACATGGCTGGCCACTGGGATGCGGACGGCACGGAAATGGCTCAAGCGATCCGTCGCACGGTGCAGAAGCGGACCGGTGCCGCGCCGCGCATCGGCGTCTTCCCGTGGTGGCTGGCCACGCTGGTCTCGCCGTTCGTTCCGACACTCAGAGAACTGCGCGAAATGCGCTACCTGTGGCGTAACCCGATCCGCATGGACAACACGCGGCTCGTCCAAGTCCTTGGACACGAGCCGCACACGCCGCTCGACGCTGCCGTCGAGGCGACGCTCGAGGGCCT
>JBDTSV010000045.1:0-10368 GCA_039930985.1 Pseudomonadota bacterium | reverse complement strand
TGGGGTGGAAGGATTCGAACCTCCGAATGGCGGGATCAAAACCCGCTGCCTTACCGCTTGGCGACACCCCAACTGCCTAACTCTTCGAGCAGGGGCGATTCGTCCAGGGCACGCGCGACAAACGCGCGCCACTGGTCCGGTACGCGCGCCGCGATGCGCTCCGCGTCTTCGACGCGCGCGAATTTCGCGAACACGCACGATCCCGTTCCCGTCAGTCGCGCCGGCGCATGCCGCGCAAGCCAATCCAACGCCTCAGCCACCGCCGGAAACCGCGCACGCACGACCGCTTCGCAATCGTTGCGCCCGCCCGTTTCCAAAAAGCCGCGCATTGTGGTGGGGGGTGAATTCCGTGTCAATTCAGCAGCCTGGAATACTGCGGCAGTCGGAACGCCAACGCCGGGAAATATGACGACGTACCAGGAATCACCCCCCAGACGCACCGGCATGAGCCGTTCGCCCACGCCCTCACCCCAGGCAGAGTGCCCCGCGACGAAAACGGGCACATCGGCTCCCATCTTGACGCCAATTGTGGCGATCTCCTGTAAAGACAGGGCGGTATTCCACATCTGGTTCAGCGCGACCAGTGTCGTAGCGGCGTCCGAGCTGCCGCCGCCCAGGCCACCACCGAGTGGAATGCTCTTATTAATGGCGATCTCGGCGCCCAACGGACTTCCCGTGGCCTCTTTGAGCGCCCGCGCCGCCCGGACCGTCAGGTCCTCGTTTTCGGGAACCCCGGCCGGCCCTTGAGTCCGCATGATGGCGCCGTCCTCGCGGATGCCGATCTCGATGCGATCGCAAAGGTCGATGAGCTGAAAAACCGTCTGCAGCTCGTGATACCCGTCGGGCCGGCGGCCGACGATCTGGAGCATCAGGTTCAACTTGGCGGGCGCCGACCAGGTCTTTCTCGTGGCGGCGGTCACTGTTGCCAGCGTTCCACCAGCAGCTTGAGCCGCGCGCCTTCGCGTTCGGCGGTCAGCCGTTGCGGCAGGGAAAATCCGAGCCCGGCGGCGCGTGAATTGATGACCACTCGCCAGCCGCTTTGCGTGAAACCGGTGATGGCCGCGCCTACCTCGCCCGGTTCGACGCTTGCGTCACCGGGCGCCGGGACTCCTAACAACCACCAACGCAACTCGGTCAACGGCAAGGCGAAACCCAGGCGGCGCTCGAGTTCGGCACGGGCCGCGTCGCCATCGAGCTTCTCGCCGCGGCTGGTGGAAATCTGCAGTTCCTGGCCGTCGAGGACCACGCGCAATCCGCCTATTCCCAGCGGGCCGTCGAGCGCCAGGTTCGAGCCATGCGGCATTTGTTGATAGCGCAGGCTCGCGGAAAATCCCTGCCCGTTCGCCGCCACCGCGACTCGACCGTTCAGGCCGTAGCGATCGAGCTTTTCGAGAGCCGTACGTTGCTCGGGCCAGGGCGCGCCGGCACCCGGGCCGATGCTGCCGGCCGGCGGCGGCGTGCGGCAACCACCCAACAAACCCAGCATGGCCATCACGGCAACACCGGGCGCGGCGCGCGCAGCGCGCACGACTAGCTACCCGTGGAAGTGGACGTGGGCGGCGTCTCGGGCAGCGGCACGAGCGGCTTGTCCGGTGCCTTCGGCGTGGCGTCGTCGGTCTTCGGCTTCGGCGGGTCCATTTTCGTTCCAGTCAACCGCTCGATGGTGGCGCGCAGCGGCTTGGAGTCGGGCGACCGCGCCAGCGATCGAGCCCACAGTGCGCGCGCCTCGGTCTGCTTGCCGCTGATCCACAGCAACTCGCCCCAGTGCGAAGCGATCTCGGCGTCGGGAAAAATGCGGTACGCCCGCTCGAGCGGCGGCAACGCGCCCGGGATGTCGCCGCGACGGAACCGCACCCAGCCCAGGCTATCGAGAAACGCCGGGTTGTCGGGCGAAGCCAGCAACGCCTTGCGGATCATGGCCTCGGCGCGCGGCAATTTCTGACTGCGATCGGCGAGCGAGTATCCGAGCGCGTTCAGCAGGCTGGCATCTTCGGGGCGATCCTTGAGCAGGCTTTCGAAGCTGCGCACCGATTCGCGCTCCATGCCGGCTTTGTCTTCGATGAGCGCGATCTGGTAGCGCACGCCCGGATGGTCGGGGAAGCGTTCGAGCGCCAGCTGCAGCAACGCGATCGCTTCGGTGGTGCGCCCGATGTCGTCGAGCAGCGCGGCCTTGGCGAATTCCACGTCGAGAGTTTCGGAACGTTCCTTGGCGGCGTGCTCGTCGAGCAGGCGAAAGGCCGCGGCGCGTTCATCGCGCTGCAAAAGCAGCCGCGCGGCGCGGCCACGCACGATGAGCCCGGCGCCGGCCTCGGCCAGCTTGGAGTAGCCCTCGAGCGCGAGATCGGTGCGGCCTTCTCGCTCGGCGATGGACGACAGGTAGAAAAACGCTTCCGGCGCAGCCGTCTGCGAGCTGATCAAACTACCGAACCGCCGCCCGGCTTCGGTCATGTCGCCCATCTGGTAGGCGAGCTTGCCGAGCCGCAGATCCGCTTCGTCGCGCACCGACGCGTCCGCGCGCATGCTCTCGAGTTCCTGGCGGGCTTCATCGACACGGTCGAGCCGCAGCAAGGTGTCGGCGTAGGCGAAGCGTTCGGTGTCGGGTTCCAGCGCCGCCGCCTCGCGCGCAACCGCGATGGCCGCGACCGCATCGCCCTCGGCGGTCAATACGCGCGCGAGTTGCGCGCGCGCCGCGCCCGAAGCGGGCTCATTGGTGAGCATGCGGTCCGCGAGTTTGTGCGCGGTGGCGAAGTCGAAGGTTTCGAGCGCGAGGTCGGTTGCCGCGGCGAGCAGCTTGTCGGAGACATCGGGGGACTCGAGCATGGGACGCAACGTGTTCAGCGCGATGGAGCCGCCACCTGCATCGCTGACTTCGCCCAGGAGCTTGATGAGCGACTCGTCGCCGCCGAGCGCATGGGTGCGCAGGATGGCCGCGCTGGCCTCCGCGGGTTGATAGAGCCGTACGGCTGCCAGCGCCACCGCGGCGGCGGCCGCCGCGCTATCGGGCGCGAGCTTCTGCCAACGCCTCGCAGCGCGCGCGGAAGCTCCGATCTGCTGACATTCCGACGCGACCTCGGTGGCGCGCTCGGAAATCTTCGCGTCGCTGGTGGCCAGGGCCGCCTTCAGGTAACGCTCGGCGCCACCACGACAGTCGCCACGCGACAGCGCCATGTCGGCGTGCACGAGGTCGGCGTTGTCTGAGTTGGTGGTGGAAAGCGCCAGGGCGGCGGTGGGCAACAGCGCTGCCATTGCCAATGAAATGGCCAGTGTCGAGGTGTTTCGTGGCATGCCGGGCACTATAACTGGACCTTCGCCCCTTACAATGGTTCGCGTGAAAGACACCATTCGACTGCGGCTCGAGAAAATGATCGACCGCTATGAAGAAATCGGGCGACTGCTGGCAGACCCCGCGGTCATTGGCCGACAGCGCGAATTCCGCGAATTGTCGATGGAATACGCGCGTCTCACGCCGGTGGCGGAAAAATTTGGCGCGTTCCAGGCCCTGGAGCGTGAGCTTGCCAGCGCGCGCGACATGCAAAGCGACAAAGACCCGGGCATGCGCGATATGGGGCAGGAAGAGATGGCGCGGCTCCAGCCTGCAATCGACCGCGCCGAAGACGCGCTCAAGGCATTGCTGATTCCGCGCGACCCGCGCGACGACAAGAACATCTATCTCG
This sequence comes from Pseudomonadota bacterium, assembly GCA_039930985.1. Classification (GTDB taxonomy): domain Bacteria; phylum Pseudomonadota; class Gammaproteobacteria; order Steroidobacterales; family Steroidobacteraceae; genus CADEED01. Next base: position 6,694 of record JBDTSV010000045.1, on the reverse strand, counting down.
AAGTGCGTGCCGGTACCGGCGGCGACGAAGCGGCGATATTCGCCGGCGATTTGTTCCGCATGTACGCGCGCTTCGCCGAGACGCACGGCTTCACCGTGGAAGTCATGTCTGAAAGCCAGGGTGAGCACGGCGGCTATCGCGAAGTCATCAGCCGAATTGCCGGCGCAGGCGCGTTCGCGCGTTTCAAATTCGAATCCGGCGTCCATCGCGTGCAGCGCGTGCCGGCCACCGAAGCGCAGGGCCGCATCCACACCTCGGCGTGCACCGTCGCCATTCTTGTGGAGCCGGACGAAGTTGAAGCCACCGATCTCAACCCGGCCGAACTGCGTGTCGACACCTTCCGCGCCTCGGGCGCCGGCGGCCAGCACGTGAACAAGACCGACTCGGCGATTCGCATCACCCATCTGCCATCCGGCCTCGTGGTCGAGTGCCAGGACGAGCGTTCACAACACAAGAATCGTTCGCGGGCCATGGCGCTCATGAAGGCGAAGCTGTTAGCTGCGGAACAGCAGAAGCAAGACAGCGAGATCGCCCAGAACCGCAAGCTGCAGGTGGGCACGGGTGATCGTTCCGAGCGCATCCGCACCTACAACTTTAAAGATGGCCGGGTCACCGACCACCGCATCAACCTCACGCTCTACAAGCTCGCCGACATCATGCAGGGCCGGATCGACGAGTTGTTAGACGCCCTGCAGCACGAGCACCAGGCGGAGCAGCTCGCGGAGGAAGAACAGCGGGGCGCTTCGTGAGCGCCACGGCGCCAATCCACGTCGGAATCCCGCCGGTGGTGGCGGTTCCCAGCGCCACCGGCGTCGACGCACAAATCGTGATCGCCGGTCCCGGCGCGCGTTCCTTCGCATTCCTGCTCGACTGGCTGATCCGCAGTGCGCTGGCGATGACCTACCTGCTGATCGCCGCGCTGCTGATCCTTGGCAACATCCGCTTCGACGTCGAGCCGGACGACGAGACGCTGTGGTACCTCGCCGGCGCCACTCCGGCGACGGCTATCTACTTCCTCTATCACCTGATCCTCGAACCGCTCATGTCGGGACGAACACCCGGCAAGCGCCTGGCCGGGGTGCGCGTGCTCACGCCCGAAGGCCAGGTGCCGACCGCCGGTGCGCTGATCACGCGCAATATCTTCCGCATCATCGATTCCATGCCGGTGTTCTACGTGGTCGGCCTCATGTTCGTGTTCTTCGGCAGACGGCACCTGAGGCTCGGCGATCTCGCCGCCGGCACGCTGGTTGCCCTGGAGCGCGCGCCCTTCCTCGAAAAATTGCCCCGCGAAAATGCGTCCGATGCCTGGCGCACGGCGCGCCAACGTGCGGCGTCATTGAGCCGGCGTCGTGGCAGCGACGTCGGCGACGCACTCGCGGTGGTCGACGACTATCGCCGCGCTGCGCACGAAGTCGGGACTGTACGGCTCGCGCGGGATTCCGTGGCAGCGCGCTCGGCCGAATATCTCGAGGCCGTGTATGCCGATCTCCACGACACCATCCACAGGCCCGCGCGTCGCACCCTGCTGGTGCTGCTGTCGCTGATGCGCGATCGCGTGCCGGCGGCCCTGCACGCCATGCGTGTCCACCTGCTCTCGGTCACGCTGTTGTTCATCGTCTCGGGCGTGACCGGTGCGTGGCTGATCTACACCTACCCCGACCTCATCGCCATGTTCGCGGGTCCGCAGCTCATTTCCACCGTCGAGCGCGGTGAACTCTGGACCGACGGACTTCTCAACGTGACGCCCTCGGCGATCCTGTCGGTCTCCATCCTCACCAACAACATCGTGGTGTCGTTCTTTGCGTTCTGTTCTGGAATCATCTTTGGACTCGGCACGTTCTATCTGATCGGCATGAACGGCCTGTCACTCGGCGCCATCTTCGCGTTCACCGATCAGCATGGCCTCGCCGGCCGGCTGTTCGACTTCGTGGTTGCTCACGGCTGCGTCGAACTCTCGTGCATCTGCATCGCGGGAGCCGCGGGCGCCTACGTCGGTGAAGCATTGATCCGACCCGGCGCGCTTACGCGCGCCGAGGCGTTCCGCGTCGCCGCGGGCGAAGGAATCCGCGTGCTGGCCGTGGTCACGCTGCTGCTGTTCATCTGCGGGTTCATCGAAGGGTTCGTCTCTCCCGATCCGGAAATACCGCGGTGGGCGCGCGTAACCATCGGCGTGGGGTACTGGCTGTTCATGATCTCGCTGTTGCGCGGCTACGTATTCGGCCGCAGCCGTGGCGGCCCCGGCATCGCCACGTAGCGGAATCAAATCCGCTTGCGGCGCCGCAGCTGTAGATAGGCGTCGAGCACGGCGCGGTCGAGCTTGTCGTCGGGCTCATCGAGCACCACGATGCCCTGGCGGCGCAGGCCGGCGACCTGCAGCTGCGCGCGCTGCGCATGCTCGCGCGCCGCGAGCGCGATGGCCGCATCGCGCCACTCGCGGGCTTCGTCGGCGGCCAACCGGGCGATCTCGGCCGCATGCGGCGCCGCGACGATCGGCTGGTGGCGCGGGATCAGCGCCTTCAGTGCCTGCATGAGCTCTTCGTTGCGCGCCGGTTCGGCAAGATCGGTGAGCCAGACCACCAGGCCGCGATGACGCAAGAGACGTCGAACCTGGATCGCCGCGGCCACCGGATTGGATTCGCCGCGGTCGCTTTCCAGGATTTCGAGCGAGCGTCGCAGGCGCGCCACGGCACGCACGCCGCGATCGGGCATGCAGGCGCTGAGGGTGCGATCCGCATACACCAGCAGGCCGACCCGATCTTCGATCGACACCGCGTGCTCGGCGAGCCGAGCCGCCACGTTGGCGTACAGCCCGAGCCGGTCGAGCGCGCCGGCGCGCACGCGGCTGCTGCGGCCGGCATCCACGACCAGCAGGATTTCCAGGTGTTGCGCCTCGCTGTACTCGCGCGACACCAGTGCGCCGCGGCGCGCGGTGGCTTTCCAGTCGATGCGTGACAGCGCATCGCCGACGGCGTAGTCGCGCAGCTGCAGCAACTCGACGCCTACGCCCGGCAGTCGCCGCGGCGTTTCACCAGCGGACTCCCCGGCAACCGGCCGGGCGCCGCCCGGCACGCTGTCAGGCGCGACCGTGAACGGCTGATTCTGCGGCAGCGCACGCGTCCACCAGGCGAGCGCGAACCGTCCTAACAACCGCGCCGGCAGTTCGCCAAAGCGGCCGGCTCCGAGGCGCAGCGGCAGCAGCGCGGTTGGATCGAGCAGCTCTTCGCCTGGCGGCAGATCGACGCGCCGCACTTCGGTGCTCTGGCGCAGCGCGGGCGGCAGCACTCGTGCGTACTGCAGCGTGAGCTCACGGTTGCGGTTGTGCGCAAAGGCGAACGCCCCGTTCGCCGGGCGTCCGAGTTTCAGGCGATCCTCCACACGCATGCGCACGATCACGCTCGTGCCGCGCAGGTACCAGGCTTCGAACGCAAGTCCAAGCAACAACAGGAACGCCGGCAACAGCCATGCGCCGGCGAACGCCGGCACCTCCGACCACGTGCCGGCGATGCCTAACAAGGCAGTCAGTGCGATGAACAGGTAGCCGCGAAGCGCGAAGTGCATCTTCGGCTTCTAGCGCGGCACCGGCGTGGCATCGAGAATGGCGCCGACCACGCCTAAGTCGGTATCGCCATCGAGCGCCGCCTCGGGCTTGAGCACCAGGCGATGCGCGAGCACCCAGCGGGCCACGGTCTGCACGTCATCCGGCGCCACGAATTCACCGCCGCGCAATCCCGCATGGACGCGAGCCGCGCGGATCAGCGCCAGCGCACCGCGCGTCGACAGTCCGAGCGCCACGCGTGGATGCACACGCGTCGCGTGCGCCACGTCGAGCACGTAGTTGGACAGCGCCTCGGAGACATGCAGCGCGCTGGCAGCGGCGCGCGCCTCGTGCAGCAGGCCGCGATCGATGCCGCCGAGGTCCGCCGGAATGGCGTCGCGCGCTTCGAGGTCAGTGCCGTAGCGCTTGAGGATCTCGCCTTCGGCGGCGCGCTCCGGATAACTCATGTCGATGCGCAGCATGAAGCGATCGAGTTGGGATTCGGGCAATGGATAGGTACCTTCGAACTCGCGCGGATTCTGCGTGGCCAGCACCAGGAAATCCTCGGGCAGCGGATACATGTCCCGCTCCGACGATACCTGGCGCTCTTCCATGGCCTCCAGCAACGCCGACTGCGTCTTCGGCCCGGTGCGATTGATCTCGTCCACCAGCAGTACGTCGGCGAACAGCGGTCCGCGCCGGAACACGAACTCGTTCTTCGAGGCATCGAAAATATGCGTGCCGACGATGTCGCTCGGCATGAGATCGGCGGTGCCCTGCACGCGCTTGAACTCGCCGCCGAGCACGCGCGCCAGTGTCTTGGCCAGTAAGGTCTTGCCGAGACCCGGCGGGCCCTGCACCAGAACGTGACCGCGCGCGATCAGCGCGATGCACAGCGCGCGGATCACCTCTTCGGCGCCGACGATGACGCGGGCGATCTCGCGCTGCACGGATTGTTCGAAGGTTGCGACTGCGGTGTTCATGTTTTGAGTCTTTTTTCCAGGGTATCGAGAAGGTTCTGCAACGGCACCAGCGGCAGCTTTCGCTCCGAGTGTGCATCCGCGTACCAGGTTTTGAGGCGATCGAGTTCCTGCGGCAGGATGGCGGCATGGCTCTCGAGCCATTGCCAGAGCTCGCCCCGCTCGGAATTGGCACCACCAGCGCGGCGCGCGGCGCGCGCGACTCCGGCGAAGAAGTGATCGAACAGCCGCAGGGCCGTGTGGTGCGGCGCGACCGTGCGCGCGATGAGCCCGCCCGCCCGCCGCACCAGCTCGGCCTCGGACGGATCGTGTGATTCGATGGCGGGCGCGCGCAGCCGCGTCGACCCGAGAACCCACACGAACCACAGACCCATGACGATGAATACGGTCTTGAGCAGGCGGGGATCGCGATAGAAGCGCGCCGGATCGTAGTTCGCCGACAGCCCCTGGCGCAGGTCGTCGAATAACACCAGTCCATCGCGCGCGACGCGCGCGCCGACGATGTTGGCAAACAAACGCGCATTGTCGGCATTGCCCAGCGCGCGATTGGTGAACAGCGATCCGCCCGCGCACAGCAACACGCTGCCCGCCCCCACTCGCTGTTCGAACAGTGCGCCTTCGCCATTGGCGGCACGCGCCAGCGTGAGCACGAAGTTGTCGTAGGGCAGGCGCAGCGACCAGTCATCCGTGGGGTAATCAGTCTCGAGCTCGAGCGTCTTCACGTGCTGCAGCAGCGTATGCGGGCCGGTTGCGGTCAGCCATATTTTTTCCGGCACGTCGAACAACTTGTCGGATTCGTCCTCTTCCTCCGGCGCCGCGATATTTTCGTCGTCTTCGCCTGCCTTCTTTTTCGCCGCCCGCGCGTCCGCCTGGCGCACGCGCTCCGCCAGCGGGGTGGCATCGAGCCGCGCCTCGCGCGCCTTGCGCGTCTCGAACTCGATCGAGGTCAGCGCTTCGATTTCCACCACCGCGCCGGAGGCTCGCCGCGCGGCCCAGCCTGGCTGATCGAGCAAGGCGGCGTTGATGAGCAGCGTATTACCGCGCCGCACCCACAGGTCGAGCGCGGCGAATTCATCGCTGTGAAAAACTTCCACGGCGGGCAGCGACAGCACCAGCAGGTTGCCGCGGGTGGGCGCGTCGAGGTCCGACAGCGCCGTGTAACGCTCACGGAACGAACGCACTTCGACGCCTGTGTTCTGCAACCATTCGAACAATCCGGCGTATCCATTGCCGTGGCGTTCGGCACTCGTCGGCCGCGCAGTTTCCCCATCGGGATCGAGCGACGGCGTGGGCCGCAGCCACAGCGCGTAGAACGCCGCCAGCGCCGCCAGCGCCAGCAGGAATGCGATGCCGCGCTCGCGCATCAGCGTTTGCCCGCCGCGAGGCGCGCGAACTTCTCGAGCAACTCGCGCGCGGCGGTGACCGCGCCCTCGATCGCTTCATCGGACGGCTTGCGGTCGCCATAGCGCACCGAGTCGGCGACGTTCGCGACCCCGGCAAGTTCGTCGCGATCATTCTCGGAATCGAGGCGCGCGCGCCTGGCGATCGCCGCGGCCGTGAGGCCGGCGGCCGCCGGCAGCCGGCCGGAACGTGTCAACGCTTCGCCTAACAACCGCAGCAACATCCCGGGCCGATCGGCGAGTGGCGCTGCCGTGACGTCGGCCAGCATGAGCCGGCGCCGCCATTGCGCCGCGGGATTGGCACGCGCCACCGCGCGCCGCAATCCGCCGAGTATTCCCGCCGCGCGCAACTCCGACCAGATGACGTACAGCGCCAGCATTCCGACCAGCGTGTAACCGATGTAGGTGATGGCCTGGGCGATGCCTTCGCTGGTCTGGAACTGTCGCGTCCATTTTTCCAGCGCGCTGGTCTCGTCATCGTCCTTGCGCTTCTCGAGTTTTTCCTTGAGCCAGCGTTTGAAGCGCTCCCAGCGCGTCGCGCCCTCCTGCCCTTTTGCTCCGAGCGCAGCCAGCACCGGATCGAGCTTTTCGCGGCGCGGCGGCTCGCGCAACACCACGCCATCGCGCGCATGCCGCACCAGTTCTTCCATGGCGCGCAGGCTCTCGGCCGAAATCTCCTCACGCCGCTCACGCATCCCCTGCGGCAGCAGTTCCCGCCAGGGCGCACTGGCGAGCGCCGGCAGCAGTTCCGGGCAGCGCTTCTGGATTCTTTCGATTCC